>JBGPLB010000034.1:0-30729 GCA_041486245.1 Candidatus Acidiferrum sp. | reverse complement strand
TCCTCTTCGAACATGAGTTCGTCAACGTAGCACCACATCCAGTTTTCCCCGGGTTCAAACGAGCGGATGACGGGATGCTTGGTGGCGTGGAAGTGCTTGGTGGCGTGCTTGTTCTTCGAGGAATCGCAACAACCCACGTGGCCACAGGTGAGACAGAGGCGGAGGTGCACCCACGTATCGCCCATCTTCAGGCATTCCTCGCAGCCCTTTGATTTAGGTTTGGCGGGGTGAATTTGATCAATGTGAGTACAAACGTCGGCCATGGATTCCTCCGAAAATTTTTAGTGCGACGATTGAATGGGAATGCGCACTTGAAAACGAGTGTCGCCGGGAAGGGAGGTGACGCTGACGTGGCCCCCAACGTTCTTGATGATGCGATTGACAACATCGAGGCCCAGGCCGGTGCCTTCGCCGACGCCCTTGGTGGTGAAAAATGGATCGAAGATACGCGGCATTGCGTCCGGCGGAATGCCGGCGCCGTTGTCGGCAATTTCCACGCGGACGAAATCGTTTTCGCGAGCGGTGCGGATGGTGAGCTTGCCGCTGCCCTTCATGGCATCGGCGGCGTTGTCGATGAGATTGGTCCAGACTTGATTCAGTTCGCTGCCGCTCGCCATCACTTTGGGGAGATTGGGAGCGTACTCGCGGACGACAGTGATGCCGCGTTTGAGCTTGTGATTCATGATGGTGAGAGTAGTTTCGAGGCCACGCTCGATATCAACTTCCTGCATGGGACCTTGGTCCATGTAGGAATATTCCTTGATGGCCTTGATGAGATCGGAGATGCGGGCGGAGCTGTGCTCGAGCTCTTCGGCGATGCGTTCCATTTCGAGGAGTGTCGCGAAGCGCTTGAGTTCGGGGCCGACAGATGCGCCAGCGGCGGCGGCGAAGCTTGCTAGGTGAGCATCGGTGAGGCCGGACTCGGCAAGCGGCGGAGCGAGCTTCCAGGCAACGGCGACATTATGCGCTTCAAGCCAGGATTGAATGGCCTCCTCGCGCTCGACGCGGGCAAACTCGTCTTTGAATTGCGCGGGCTTCAGGTTGGAGCGAATTTCCTCTTCGCGCTGAGCCAGTAGGCCGCAGTCTTCGGGGCCGATCTCCGTGCTGCGTGCGGCTTCGCGCAGTCGTGCCAAACAATCGCGCAATGCCGAGGCGGAACGGCGCGCGGCAGCGGAAGGATTATTGAGCTCGTGGGCGAGACCGGCAGAGAGTTTGCCGAGGGCGGCGAGCTTCTCGTGCTGCTGCTCCGTGCGCGTAACGCTGCGCACCCGGTCCGTGAGCAAACCCACGAGGCGGCGGGTAAGTTCCGGCATGCGGCGGAAAAGTTCCGGAAATTGGCTGACGGGAAATGCAAGGAAATGTGAAGGAAGAACGGCACGGCCCGTGACACTGATCACTTTCAGCCGGGAGAAAGGAAGCATGCCAGTGACGTCTCCGGTGGTTATCGTAAATACGGGGCCATCGGGACTGCCATGCTCGGCCCTGGCGCGCATCTCGCCTTCGAGCATGACCATCATGAAGTCTGGCGGGTCGCCTTCGCGCATAATGACCTCGCCGACGGCGGCGCGGTGTTCTTGGCATTGGGAAACAAACCAGAGCAGATCTTCGCGCGGCAGATCCTCGAAGACGTGAATCTTGAGCAGCTTGGTATGGAGTTCCTCGGGGGACGATGGCACGAAGGTCTCAGTCATCCGCGTCCTGCTCTCCTGGTGGCGGGGCTCATTGTACCTTGGCCAGATATTGATGCATGAATTGGACGACGACGGCGCCTTCGCCGACGCCGGAGGCGACGCGCTTTACGGAACCGTGGCGGACGTCGCCGACCACGAAGATGCCCGGGACATTGGTCTCGAGCAAGCCGGGATCGCGGTCGAGCGTCCACGAGGCTGGGCGTTTGCCATTACGGAGGAGGTCCGGGCCAGAAAGGATGAAGCCACGTTCGTCGCGCTCGATGAGATTGCCGAGCCAGTGCGTGCGGGGCTGCGCGCCGATGAAGATGAAGAGGCTTGACGCGGGAAGCTGCTGGCGGGTTGCAGTTGTCTCGCAAAGGACTGTGATTCCGGTAAGGCGAGTCTCGCCCTGGACTTCGACGACGGAGGATTGCGTCCAGACTTCGATTTTAGGAGTTTTCTCGATCTGCTCGATTAGGTAGTGAGACATGGTGCTGGCCAGTGACTTGCCGCGCACGAGCATGACGACTTTTTCTGCATACTTCGAGAAATGCATGGCGGCCTGGCCGGCGGAGTTCGCGCCACCAATGATATAGACGGTTTCGCCGCGGCAGGAGATGGCTTCCGAGGTCCCGCCGCCGTAATAGACGCCCGCGCCTTGGAGGCGATCTATGCCGGGAACGTCAAGCGAGCGCCACTGAACGCCCATCGCGAGGAGCAAAGCATTGCAGGAGATTTCGGCGCCATCGGCGAGCTTCACGAAACGATAAGGGCCATCCACGCGGAGGCCAACGACATCCTGGGGCGAAAGAATTTCGACGCCGAAACGGCGGGCTTGCGCGACAGCGCGGAAGGCCAAGTCCGCGCCTGACAAACCAGATGGAAAACCGAGATAGTTTTCAATGCGTGAACTGAGCCCGGCTTGGCCGCCGGGAGCTTCGCGCTCGATCATGACGGTGCGGAGGCCCTCCGAGGCGCCATAGACGGCCGCAGCCAGGCCCGCAGGACCACCGCCAACGATCGCCAGATTGTAAAAGTCGGTTTGGGCGTGCGTGCGTAGACCGACCTTATCGGCAACTGTGGGAAGAGGCGGCTCGGCCAGCCTGGTGCCATCGGGGAATAGAACCAGCGGGAGCGTCTCCGCCTCCGGACCGAGGGACGTGATAAGGGTGCGGACTTCCGGGTCCGTTTGCGCGAGCTCAACGTCAATCCATTGATAGGGAACCTGATTGCGCGCGAGAAAATCGCGCAGCTCGTAGGAGCGATTAGACCAGCGCGTGCCGAGGACGCGAATACCTTCGTAAAGCGGGCGGAAGGTGGAGTTCCAGTCGGTCAGCAGGTCATCGATAGCGGGAAAAAGTTTCTCTTCCGGCGGATCCCACGGTTTCATCAGGTAGTAGTGGATGCGCGCTTCGTTGATGGCATCAATGGCCGCGGTGGTGTCGGCGTAGGCGGTGAGGAGAGCGCGCTTGGCTTGAGGATGGATTTCCATGGCCTCGGAGAGAAAACCGACGCCGTTCATTTGGGGCATTCGCTGATCGGCGAGAAGAAGGGCGACGGGATTGTTGCGGGCCTTGAGCTCGCGGAGGGTGGAAAGAGCGGCGCTGCCCGAATTGGCGCGCATGACCCGATACCGATCGGAATAATGGCTGCGAAGGTCGCGCTCGATGGCTCGGAGGACCTCGGGGTCGTCATCGACGGTGAATAAAACGGGTTTCGGCATATTCCTCAGATGATCTGAACGCGGAAATTGGTGCAACTTTCGCGACGAGTCTAAACAGGCGGCTGATTCCAACCCGGTCTTCAAGCTACAATCCTTGGGTCCACTATGTCCAGTGCGTTGACAACAGCGATCGCGGGGCTTGGTTTGGCGGAGGCGCCGGCGCGCGACCGTGCGGCTGCGGAGATTTATGCGGCGGGGCGGAAGACCGCGGAACAAGCCCTTGAGAGTTGGTGGACACAGGAAGAGCTCGCGAGATTGCTGCTGGGGCGGGAGCGGGAGCTGACCGTGGGCCTGGCGGTTCAGCGGGAGACGTTTGCGAAGATTCGCGCCGCGAATGGCGTGGCGCGTTTGGCGGAAGTGCCGTCGGACCAGGATGCGGAGGAGTTTGAGCTGCACTTTTCCGGCGGGGTTTCTTTGGACATATTGACGTCCAGGGCGCCGGGGGGTGATGGGGCGATTGCGCGTTACTTGGGAAAATTTGGAGAGGGCGTGCAGCAGGTGGAGTTTCGATGCTTGAACGTGGATCGGGCGACGGAGATTTTGAAGGAGAAATTTGGAGTTGTCGCGGTTTATCCGGAGACACGGGCAGGCGCGGAACGGACGCGCGTTAATTTCTTTCTTGTGCCAGTACCCAGCGGCGGGAAAATCCTGATCGAGTTCTACGAGTCAAACAGCAAAGACGACAAAAAATAACTCAGGCACTTTTGGCGATTTCACTCCAGGCGCGGAGGAGTTCACCTACGGTCCAGGCTTGGGCGATGCAGCCACGAGGAGTGTGCGGCGGGTCGCCATCGAAAATTTCGGCGAGGGTGCCGAGGCCGTATGCACTGATGTTGCCAGCGAGCGGCTCGAGGTAGCGAAGCGCGGCCGCGCGGTCGCCATAAACGCGATGATGCGCAAGCGCGAAAGGCCCTAGCAACCATCCCCAAACAGTGCCTTGATGATATGCCGCGTCCCGCGAGCGCTGATCGCCGCCGTAGTGGCCTTGATAATTCGCCTCGCCTGGTGCGAGGCTGCGCAAGCCGTAGCAAGTTAGCAGGCGCTGCGCGCAGAGATCGACGACGGATTTTTGCTGATCTTTGGAGAGCGGGCTGACGGGCAAGGATACCGCTAAAATTTGGTTGGGGCGAAGAACAGCGTCCTTGCCGCCGGTTTTCGTGGCCCCGGGAGCATCGATCACATCGAAGCAACAGTTTTGCTCTGCGTTCCAAAATTTCTGGAAGCTGTTCCTGGCCTGCGCGGAGAGGCGTTCGTAGCTGTCCCCAGATTTGTGCTGAGAGCGCGCAAACTTCGCCATCGTTTCAAGGGCGTTAATCCAGAGAGCGTTTATCTCGACCGGCTTGCCGGTACGCGGCGTGACGACCCAGTCGCCGATCTTGGCGTCCATCCAGGTGAGCTGAATGCCGGGGCCGCCGGCATAGAGAAGGCCATCGGCGGAATCGACGTGAATGTTGTAGCGCGTGCCGGCGATGTGGGCATCAATCATACCGGCGAGAACAGGGAACAGCTTATCGAGCGTCGCGGCGTCTTGCGTCGCGGAATAATATTGCCGCACGGCTTCGAAGTACCAAAGCGCGGCATCGACGGTGTTATATTCCGGCTTGCCGCCGGCGTCGGGGAAATCGTTTGGAAGCATGCCGCCATCAACGTAGCGCGCAAAGGCGAGGAGAATTTGGCGAGCGCTGTCGAAGCGGCCGGTGACAAGCGTGAGGCCCGGCAGAGCGATCATCGTGTCGCGTCCCCAATCGCCGAACCAGTGATAGCCTGCGATAATGCTGCAGCCATCCAGTTCCTCAGGAAGGCTGCGCTTGACTATGAATTGATCGGCGGCGAGAACAAGTTGGTGAAGCCATGTTGGAGCGTTCACCGCGAATTCTTCGTTCTGCGCACGCCAGGATTTGAGCAAGGTCCCTTCATGACCGGCGTGTTGGGCAAAGGAGGCTTCGCCATCGAGTGAAGTACCTGCTTCGGTGGTGACGACGATGGTGAGAGTTTCCCCGGGATCCAGCGTGGCGCGAAAGAGCGCGGCAAAGAGATGGTCTTCGCGGTCGTCGAGGCCGCGTTCTGTTTCGCGAGGCAAGAAACAATCGCGATACCACTCGTGCTGCGGCTCGCAGGAGGCTTGGGCGCTTTTTAGATAGAACGGCGTGGCCGTGTCGAACGGAAGAACCATCACTCCGTGTTCGACGGGAGCAATTTTCATGTGCCAATCGCCGGCGTGCGTCAAAGAATGAAAATCGCGGTAGCTGACGAGGGCTTTCAGGTCGATTTCGAGAGGGCTGCTTGAACGCGCGAGAGTGTACTGGATGAAAGTGGTGTTTTCGCCCTGAGCCATCCAAACGCGTTTTTCGAGCAAGGCATCGGCAAGCGCGTACGTCCAAACAGGGGTGGTGCGCTCAAGACGGAAACTCTCGAGGTAGAGAAAGCCCTGCGGATCGACGGCTCCACTGGCCCAGCGTTGGGTCCCGAGTGCATAGGTATCCCCGGCGTAGCGGACGGTTTCATCGAGCGCCGCGACGAGCTGAGTGCGACCAAGCGGCGGTTGAAGGTCGGCTACAAGAAGGCCATGATAACGGCGCGTCATACCTCCAGAGACGGTTCCCGAAGCGAACCCCCCGATGCCGTTGGTGACGAGCCATTCACGTGCTTCAGCGGCGGGCAGATCGCCACAAATTTCGCGCCCAAAGTGGACTACGGAGGAAACAGCTTGCGGCACTTTATTCTCCGCTCTGCTCGATCAGCTTTGCGACGAGGCCAGTCCATCCAGTCTGGTGATTCGCGCCGATTCCGGCGCCGTTATCGCCGTGGAAATACTCGTGAAAGAGGATCAAATCCTTCCAGTGGGGATTCGTTTGGAAAAGTTCGAGGCCACCGGCGACAGGACGACGGCCGTCTTTGCCGCGAACGAAGATATGCACGAGCCGGCGTGAAATTTCAGCAGCCACTTCCCAAAGGTCCACTTCGTTGCCGGTGCGCGCCGGACATTCGGTTTTGAAGTCCTCGCCATAATAGTGGTGATACTTCTGCAGGGATTCGACAAGGAGATAATTCAATGGAAACCAGATAGGGCCGCGCCAGTTCGAATTGCCGCCAAAGAGGCCGCTGGTGGATTCGGCGGGCTCGTAATCGACGCGGCTGATGTGGTCATTCACCTGGACTTCGTAGGGATGATCGAGGTGGTAGCGGGAAAGCGAGCGTACACCGTAAGGAGACAAGAATTCCGTTTCGTCGAGCATGCGGCTGAGAATGCGCTTCAGTTGCTTGCGATTGGCGAGAGAGAGGAGGCGACGCACGCCTCGCGCGGAGCGCTGCGTCATTTCGATGTGTTCGGGGACATCCGCGTGATTGTCAATGAACCATTGCATGCGGCGCTTGAAGCCGGGCAAGCGATCGACGATTTCGGGCTCGAGGGTTTCGACGGCAAACAGAGGAATAAGACCGACCATGGAGCGAATCTTCAGGAAATGGTCATCACCATTCGGGAGATGTAGGACGTCGTAGTAGAAGCCGTCTTCGTTGTCCCACAGCGCGATGCCTTCCGTGCCCATGTCATTCATGGCGTGGGCGATGTTGACGAAGTGTTCGAAGAATTTGCTGGCGACATCCTCGTAGGCGGGATCTTCCTTGGCCAGTTCGAGGGCGATGGCTAGCATGTTAAGGCAGTACATTCCCATCCAACTAGTGCCGTCGGATTGCTCGAGATGGCCCCCTGTGGGGAGGGGAGCAGAGCGGTCGAAAACTCCGATATTGTCGAGACCTAGAAATCCCCCCTGGAAGATGTTCATGCCTTCAGGATCTTTTCGATTGACCCACCATGTGAAGTTGAGAAGCAGCTTGTGGAAGACTTTTTCGAGGAAGCCGCGATCGGCCACGCCGCGCACGCGCCGCTCGATTTTGTAAACCCGCCAGGCAGCCCAGGCATGGACTGGGGGATTTACGTCACCAAAGGCCCACTCGTACGCGGGAAGTTGTCCATTCGGATGCATGTACCACTCGCGAAGAAGGAGGATGAGCTGCTCCTTCGCAAAATCGGGATCCACGAGCGCGAGAGTGATGCAATGGAATCCCAAATCCCAGGCTGCAAACCAGGGATACTCCCATTTATCCGGCATGGAAATGACGTCGTCGGTGTAGAGGTGAGTCCACTCCTTATTGCGTCCTTTGAAACGCTCAGGAGGAGGAGGTGGCCCTGCGGGATCACCATCAAGCCAAGTTCGAACGTCGTAGTGATAAAACTGTTTGGACCAGAGCATGCCGCCGAAGGCTTGGCGTGTTACATTTTTTGCGTCCTCGGATAATTCCGATGTGACGCGCGAGGCGTAGAACTCGTCAGCCTCTCTCTGGCGGAGGGCAAAGAGATTGTCGAAACCGTCGCCAAAATCATTCGTAGCCGGAACGCCTTCCGCACGCTCGGCATGTCCGGGAGACGTGATAATCCCAACAGTCCCAAGCCCGCGGTCCATCGTGGCGAGCGGCTCCATGTCAGTCAGACGAAGTTTGAGAGTTTCACTCTTGCCGGGATCGAGATGAACTTCGTAGTGCGCGGCCATTTTCGTCCCCGCTTGCTGCGGATTTACGGCGGACTTGTTTCCGCGAATCAGGAATTCGTGGAACGCATCTTTCACATAAGGCACACGATTTCTTCCGCTAAAGAGCCGGGCATAGTTGGTCTCATTTTCTGTGAACAGCAGTTCGGGCTGGCCCGCGCAAAGAAGCCAGCGCTTGCCGTAATGCCAATGTTGAAGCTCGGCGCATTCGCTCTTGGGAACGCTGGTCGACCTTCGCGCGCTGGGCCTGCGCAGATCCTTGCCCCAAGACCAGGTGTTGCGGAACCACAAAGACGGGAGCAAATGCAGCATAGCGGGTTCGGGCCCGCGATTTGCGGCGGTGATCTTGATAAGAATGTCTTCGACGTCGGCTTTGGCGTATTCGATGAAAACATCAAAGTAACGGTCCTCGGCAAAAACGCCTGTGTCGAGAAGTTCATACTCCGGTTGCTCGCGCCCGCGCCGACTGTTTTCTTCCACCAGGCGGGCATACGGAAATTCCGCCTGAGGATATTTGTAGAGCATGCGCATGTAACTGTGACTGGGGGTCGAGTCCTGGTAGAAGTAATACTCCTTCACATCCTCGGCGTGATTGCCCTGGTTTCCCGTGAGGCCAAATATTCTTTCTTTGAGGATGGGGTCGCGGCCATTCCATAGCGCGAGTCCAAAACAGATCATCTGGTGACGGTCGGAGATGCCGCCGATGCCGTCTTCGCCCCAACGGTAAGCACGCGACCGCGCGTGATCGTGGGGAAAAAATTCCCAAGCCGTACCGCCTGGGCTGTAGTCTTCCCGCACTGTGCCCCACTGCCGCTCGGAGAGATACGGCCCCCAGCGCTTCCAATATTTTTTTCGCGCGCGATCTTCCTCAAGCCGCTGGTCTTCCTTGGACTGCAGTCTGGCCATGGTTTAGAGACCCTCAGAATATGCTGTCGAATTATGGTCGCATCCTTTGTGAATCGAAGCGGCGACCGCGTTAGCCTGCGTGCCCGTTCGGACAAGCCCAGAGAAAGAGTAAATCATCCGAGTACAGGTATGCGCCCGCCAGGTATTGTCGCAGAAAAAGTGCAAAAATCTTTCGAGAAGGTGGCATGACATCACGGGTACGATCCTAAGCATCAGGCGAATCCGATCTGTTTGCTCACCTCCGCAACAATTTCTGCCGGCGAGTGCCTGGCATCGATGGTGATGGCATCTGCCGGCTCTTCGAGATCCGCAAACTGGCTGGTGATCAGGTTCTGCTTGGCAAAGTGGCCCTTTCGCGCAAGGACCCGCCGCGAGAACAGCTCATAGCTGCCCTTCAGATAGACGAATTTTACCTCTGGGCTGGCACGCAACTCATCGCGATAGCTTTGCTTAAGCGCCGAGCAAGCTAGGACGAAATTGCGTTGCTCGGCATTCCAACCGACGATTTTGTCATGGAGAATTTTAAGCCAGGGCATGCGATCGGCATCGGTCAGGGGAATGCCGCGCCCCATTTTCTCGACATTAGCGGGCGGGTGAAAATCGTCGGCATCCGCAAACTCCCATCCCAGGCGTTTTGCAAGCAGGGTGCCGATAGTGGTTTTGCCGGAGCCGGTCGTGCCCATCACGATCACGATCATGGCAGCCTCATTGGGGGGGATATGCAGTCATAGACGCAAAGTTTGGCTGGGAGACCTGGACTCGAACCAGGATAGCCAGATCCAGAGTCTGGAGTCCTACCGATTGGACGATCTCCCAGCCGTTGGGAGGAAGAAAAACGAACCGCGGCAGGTTCCCGCAGATCGGGAGAGCCACGATTCTACTTATCTAATTTAATCGGGATTCGCGGGGGCGTCAACCGCGAGCGGAAGGCGCGGAAGTTGAATCCGCCTCTTCCGAGGCTGGTAAGTGCACCATTCGGCCATTCCGCATGGTGAATTGCTCGCCGCTCCAGGTAATGCGATTGGAAGCAAAGCTCGCTAGCCAAACGGCAGCATAGATAGCGTCGCGCAACGGCACAAGCCAAAGTTTGCGGCGAAGCACCTCGTCCCCGACGCCCCAGACTCCGACGGCCCAAGCCATCACATGCCTCAACACAAGATAGGCGAGCACGTAGGCCGCGGAGACCCATTTTGTAGGCGCCACCAATGCCGCCAGCATGGCCCACGGGAGACCGAGAGTGAAAATCAGCCCAAAGTAGGAAAGCGGGCGGCATAGACGCACCGTTCGCGCCCAGCGCAGCTGATGATTCCAGAAGCTTTTGGCAGTCTGCGCAGGGTACACGGTCCAAACCGGCTCGCGCGAGAGCAGTACGCGGCCACCGGCTTGGGCGATGCGAACTCCCAGCTCATAATCGTCCGCGAGCACGCCGGCGAAGGACTCAAAGCCTCCGATCTTCGAGAGCCATCGTTTAGTGGTAACGATGGAAGCGCCAAGCGCAAAATTTATGCCCTCTATAAACTCGGCCATTAGGACTCCGGCGAAAAAATCGCTGGATGCGCCGATGGCTTCGAGCTCCGCGCCAAGGTTTTTCTCGGCGATCCCGCGATAGAAAGAAGTAACGGCACCCGTGCTTTCCTCGAGGAACGGGGCAACGACTTCGCGCAAAAAGTTCGGGCCAACGCGCACGTCGCCATCGGTGATGACCAGGATTTCATATTGCGCTTCCCGAGAGAGACGCGCGAGCTTGTTGACTTTGCGATTGGCACCCAGACTCTCCGCGCCGACAAGCAATCGAATCTGGCGGCTGGGAAATTCGGCGATCAGACGCTGGATTAGAGGAACAGCTTCATCCGACGCGTCGTTCACGGCAAACACAATTTCGTAATCGGGATAATCCTGACGGCAGAAACTCGAGTAGTTTTCATAGGAGGCGAAATCCACGCCGCGAACCGGTTTCAGCAGGCTCACCGGCGGAGAGTAGCTTCGCAGCTTGCGCTTGCGTTCTCGGCGGAAAAAGCGCAAAGCAGCGAACGTGGCGGCAATGTAGTACAGCAGCGGCGCCGCTGCTAGAAGAAGCACCGCCTCGCGCCATCCTGAATGAAAACTCGTCACGCTAAGATTCGCTTCCTGCCCGCTGCGATTTCCCGAATAGAAGAGTTTAGTACTAGTCCACTAGCTTGTCACAAAGCGGAAGACTGCGGTATTTCCCATCAATCAGTTGGAGCAGATAACGCACGGAGAGAGAAAGGCCAGGACTGTCTTTAGAAACGGCCATTGGTCCCGCGTGGATTCCAGAAAAAGCAGGAACCAGGAGCCCGGTGATTTTGAAAATATCTAGTGGACCCCTTCCCTGCTTACTATGGGGATGAGCAAACCTTTTCTGACGCGATAGACGGAGCCTCGCCACACAACCTTATTGAAAAAAAATCCACTAAGCCAAACCCCAAAACTGATCGCGTCACGCAATGGAACCAACAGCAGCTTTCTCGCTATATCAGTATCTCCCAGGCCCCACACCGCCGTCGTCCACACCAGGCTGAGACGGAGAACCAGGTAGGCCAAAGCGTAAGCGACGGCGAGGCCACCCCATCCCGCAAAGCTAGCCACGGCCACGGCGACGAGCGTCCATGGCAGTCCGTGCGTGAATAACATCCCGAGGTAGCCCGCGGGACGAACGTTTCTAAGGCCAATGGACCACCGCAGCTCATGCTTCAAGAATTCGCGAAAGCTTTCGTCCGGAAGGACCATGCCTACGGGCGTCCTCATTAACTCCACCCGGTAGCCTAGCTCCGAGATGCGGTTGCCCAGCTCGAAATCATCCGAGTGATGATTCACCATGGACTCGAACCCGCCGATTTCTGAAAGAACTTTCTTCGTGGTCGCCATGGTCCAGCCAAATGCGAATCGCATATTGCCTTCCAACCTGCGCGCAACCAGCGCCGCCGGCGCCGAATCGGTGTACATCCCCAGGTGTTCCAGTACGGACGCCAGGCTGCTTCCTTGGATCCCGCGATACAGCGCGGTAACTACGCCCACTTGTGGATCCGAGAGAGGCGCGACAACATCGCGGAGATAATGGGAATCCACACGCACGTCGCTGTCGCTCATGACGACAATCTCGTACCTGGCAACCTGAACCGCCTGGCAGAGGTTGTTAACTTTGTGGTTCGCACCCAAGTGGGCTGCCGCCGTAACGAGCCGGATTGAGCACTTCGGGAAATCCTTCTGAATTTTCTGAATGATCGGGATCACCGGATCTTCCCGTTCCGCGACGGCGAACACTATTTCGTACTCCAGGTAGTCCAAACGGCAAAAGCTGGCGAAATTCTCGTAGGCCTCCCGGTCAATGTTGCGGACAGGTTTGATGATGCTCACCGGGGGCGTGAAGGACCGATCTACGGCGGGGAGTCTGCGAAGCCCGCGGAAAAAATCGAGAACGCAATAAAACGATAAAAGGTAATAGGCCAAGGGAGCGACGGCCAGAATGAGAAATGAGAAACGAAGAGTTGACAGCATGAAGTGCCTCCTCGAGCTCTCGTCTTAGATTTTATTGGCCTAATTCCGGGACTCCGTCAAGAATCGCAGGAATTTCTTAAAGCATCACGCGTGCGCGTCAATTCGAACGCACACTTGCATGAAAAACACACGCGGTAACTGCACGGTGTCGTCATTATAGGAGGGATTGTCGCGGATACAAGGATTTTCTACCAAGGAATGTTCCAATTCCCCGGTTTGTGCTCTCCGCTATTCGACAGGTCAACGCTTGCCGAGCCAGACGAGCGTGACGCCAATGCAAACGAGAAGCACTCCCACCCAGCGGCGCTTAGACACGCGTTCCTCGAGAAAGAAAACTCCCCCGAGCGCTCCGGCCGCATAGCTTAGTGCAGTCACGGGCACGACAAAGCTGACGTTTTCGATGGAAAGCATGGCGAGCAACGAGAAGAATGCAAGTGCCATCATGGCTACGCCAATCCACATCCAGGGTACTTTCATGGCGCGGACAATGACTCGGACAACTTCGAGTGGACGAAAATCCGTCACTTCACCCACGTGCTTCATGGCCCGCGTGACACACAGCTCTCCTCCGGTTCCTGCCGCAACAACAATAAACAGAAAGAAAGCTTCGCGCATGTTCAGCGAGCCTCGGTCGTGCGCGGAGGAGTATTTCCCACGACGAAGACGCCGAGACAGATGACACCGATGCCGGCCCAGTGCAGCGGCGCAATCTTCTCACCCAGGTAGAAGTAACCCAGAAGTGCGACGACCAAATACGCGACCGAGGACGCCGGCTGCACGTAACTGAAATCCGCCCAGGAGAGAATAAGCATGTAAGCAACAAAGAATGTAAGCAGAGAGGCGACTCCGAGCCAGATATACCCCGACGTAAAAATGCGAATAAAAATGTGCGGAAGCTCTGAAGGTGCCCAAATTGCGGCCGAACCGACATTTTTCATGCCCTTGCCCAGCAGCACGTTTCCAAGCGGTCCGAATACGACCATGATCAGAATCATGCAGTAGGTTTTGAAGTGCAGGCCGGAAGAAGAAGTCATGCAGGGGACGCGCCAGGCGAAAGAATAGACGCCAGACCGCATCGGCTGGAAGCCATGGAAACACAGCTCTGCGAGCCTGGCATCTGCGAGCGTCGGGGAGAGGTCTTCATAGCCGAAAGTTCCAATTTCGCAAGACTCTTGCGTCATCATTATTACATGTTTTCGAGGGCCTCCCAAAGATGACCTTGGGGCTCCACAATCTTCTTTCGCCAAAGCCAACTTGGGCGGTGTGATTCGGGCCAATTTGCCAAACGAACCTCGATAGCGGCATTTCAGTGAGTGCTTTTCGCGGCTTTTTGCTATTCTTTTCAAGCTCGCTGTAAACTCCGCGAATATTTTGAAAGGACCGGCTGCTGAAAAAAGTATGATTGCTGCCCTCATCCAGTTGCCTGGCATTCCGCTCGAAGGCTCGCTGACCGACCTCAAAATCGCTGGTCGATGTGTAATTTTCGAATCGCTGATTAGAGCGGACCTGCTATCCCGGCGCGGGGTCCACAATGCCTGAAAGTAACCTTGTCTACGTCTTTTTGGGCGTCGCCGCGATTCCTTTCATCTATTACTTCCTCGCACTCTATAGTTCGTGGCGGTTTTTCCGGCACACAAGTAAATCGAGCCAGAATTTGGATTTCACGCCTCCCGTCAGCAACCTGAAGCCGATTCGCGGCCTGGATGCCGAGGCCTACGAAAATTTCGCGAGCTACTGCAATCAGGATTATCCCGACTATGAACTGCTTTTTGGAATTGGTGATGGCGACGAGGCCGTCTTGGAACTCATCGAAAGACTAAAACGTGATTTTCCAGAGCGCCTCATTCGAGTGGTTCATGTTTCCGGACACACCGCGCCCAACGACAAGGTGGTGAAGCTGGCCCGGTTGGTCAGCGAAGCGCAAAACGAGGTCCTGGCCATTAACGACAGCGACGTTCGCGTTCGGCCGGACTATCTGCGTTCCGTCGTCGCGCCTCTCCGCGATCCGAAAGTCGGCGCGGTGACCTGTCTGTATGTTTCCACGCACGAGCACACCTTTCTCCAGAAGCTCCAATCCATCGGCATGATTTGTGATTTCTACCCCGGCATCCTGGTCGCGCGGCAATTGGACGGAGTCAAATTCGCGTTTGGCCAGACGATTGTAACCACCCGAAAGCATCTCGCCGGATTCGGCGGCTACTCCGCGATCGAGAACCGCCCCGCTGACGATCTGCTCGTTGGACGTTTGATTGCCGAACAGGGCTTTGAAGTGGAGCTTCTGCCGTATGCGGTCGAGACGGTGGCTGATTTTCGATCCTTGCCCGAATTTTTCTTCAAGCGCCTTCGATGGATGACGGTTATGCGACACATGCGGCCCTGGGGACACGTCGGACTAGTCTTTACCCAGGGTTTGGCGTGGTCGGTGGCCGCCGTGGCGCTTCATCCAACGCCGCTTGTGGCGCTCCTCTATCTCGGCGGATACCTCGCCACACGTATCGCAATGACCTGGCTGATCGGCGTATGGGGTATGAAGCAAAAGGGCATCTGGAAGAAGATGATGCTTGTGCCGTTGTGGGACGCGTGGGCCTTGCTGATATGGCTGCTTAGCTTCGGGCGCAGAAGCATTCGTTGGCGGGACATTGATTATCGCATTCGCGAGGGAATGCTCGTTCCAGTAACTCCGACTTCCGCGCAAAAGTGAGCGATCGAGAAACGGCCTGCCGCGAAGCTTGCCTTCGCATCATTCGCTGAAGTGCTTCATTCGCGAGAACGAAAAGACGAAAGAGGAGCATGGGAACGAAGATCGCTGTAGCTGGAGCCGGCATTTACGGCGCGACGGCCGCCATTCGGCTCGCTGAACAAGGTCATCAGGTAGATCTCTTTGACCCCCTGGGCGTGCTGCGCGCGGCTTCCGCCATCAACCAGTACCGCGTTCATGCCGGCTACCACTATCCCCGCAGCGCTGAAACGATTAGCGAAATAGGGGAGGCCCGCGCGGAATTTACAAAGGCTTTCAAAAGCGCCATCGTCCGCAATAGCCGGCATTATTACGCGATCCCCAAGGAGAATTCGCTCACTCTCCCCGACTTGTACGAGAGCATAATGAGCAAGCATGGGCTGCCGCTCCGGCCTTGCCGCCCGGGCTGGATGAATTTCGATTTCATCGACGAATGCTACGAGGTCGAGGAGAACATCTACGATCCGGATGTGCTGCGTGGCCTCGTCGAAGCTCGCCTGAGGGCGCAAAACATCCGGCTGCAGCAACGCGAATTCATGCCCGCTATGCGGCCCGATTACGATTTCGTCGTGTGGGCCACTTACGGTCTAGGTCCTATCCGGGGTTTCTTTAAAGCTGCGAAATATCAGGTCGCGGAAAAAATGTTAATCGAACTTCCGGTGGAGTTGCGCGGAATTGCTCTTGTTGTGGTGGATGGACCGTTTACCGCTTTCGATCCATATGGCAGCTCATCCCGTTCGCTCTTCGGGTCTGCAAGAAATACGAATCACTGGACCACAACTAACGCCAGCGAACCGACTCCAGAGCCTTACGCTGAGATTTTGAACAAGCCTGATTTTAAACCTGTGCCTTTCACTCAGTTTGAAGCCATGCGCGCCGATTGTTGCCTCAGCGTTCCCGCGGCGAAGGACGCCGTTTACATCGGCTCGCGCTTTACAATTCGCGTCGTGGAAGATAATCCGGAGCATGACCGCAGAATTCTCAATGTTCGTGAGGGCGCTCCAGGCGAAATCCACATTTTTTCGGGCAAGGTGGTCAGCGCGGTGAAAGCCGCCCGCCTCGTTTGCGAATTGGTTGCGGGAGAGCGTGATGGCTGACGGCCCCGCTTACGTAATTTTAGGCCGCGGCCGCTGGGCCGGAAGAATGCAGGGTATCCTCGCCAAAGAGAAACGCCGCATCTCCGGTATTCCAGAGACACGCCGCACTTCGGGCGAAACTGACGCTGCCTATAGGTCACGTCTCGCTGAGGCAATGTCGGCAAGCGGCGCACAAATCGCGTGGCTCTGCGTGCTTCCCGGACCTCATGTTTCGTTGATGATCGATGCCGCTCTGGACGCGGGCTTGCACGTTGTTGCCGAAAAACCCTGGCAAGTTTCGCAACGCTTGACCACGTCGCTCAAGGAGAGGGCTGAGTCGATGCATCGCCTCATTGCGGTACATTTCGAGTATTGCCTTCTCGAAGAGGTGGAGAGGTGGCGCAGAGATTTTTGTCCGGGGTCCGGGCTTCGGTTCGGTGGCCGCTTTTTCTTGAGCAGGCCCGATCACACCGGAATGCCGGCCATGGACAATCTGGGCTCTCATCTGCTCGCCATACGCGCTTACGCCGTTCCGCAGTCCGCGGTGCAGGAAATCCGCTGTGGGTACGAACAGCGGGATGAGCGCTGTGTCTGGCTGGAGAGGCGGAACACGCGAGCGGCCTTCATCGATCTTCTGGCAAACAAAGAACCCATCATTCAGCGTTTTATAGCCAAAGTGGAAGCCTCGATCGAGGGAGCGGACTTCCCTCTGGATTTGGAATTTGCGTTGCGGGTTTCGAACGACGCCAAGTCTCTCCGTTGAACGCCGATGTCACCTGTGGTTCGAACAGACAGCGGTGGAGACCTTAGCGATGGGTATGCTTTTTGACTTTTTCGACGGTTTCGACGCCATTTTGCAGGCGCGACGCCCCCAAAGAGTTTCTTGCGGTCTTGCTCATCTGTAGGCGGCGGTCGTTACGCGGCTCGCGCCAGTTAACCTGCGGCAGCATCAGCGAGGCGTCCGCCCGGTCGCGGTACTTGACCGCAATGTTCATCAGCGAATCCAGCAAGGAATCGGAAAGCAGATGCGGCTTCAGGCCCAGGTCAATCAGCTTAGAGTGTCTTGCATTGTAATAGTGCTCTTCGGCCTCGACCCGCGGATCCTGCAGGTGATCCACCTCGACATTTAGGCCGAGCTTTTTCCCCGCGGTCACCGTCATCTTCGCCAGGTCGCGCACGGAAAACTGCTCCGTGAACTGGTTGTAAACGCGGCACTCTCCGCGATTGGCAGGATTCTCGCAGGCAATTTCGATGCAGCGAACGGTATCTCGAATATCCAGGAACCCTCGCGTCTGTCCGCCCTTGCCGTAAACGGTCAGCGGCTGCCCGATCGCGGCTTGAATGCAGAAGCGGTTCAGCACTGTGCCAAAAACATCGTCGTAATCGAAACGGTTGATGAGCGCCTCATCCATGGCGGTTTCGTCGGTCATCGTTCCGTAAACCACGCCCTGGTTCAAATCCGTTGCTCGCAAGCCCCAGATCTTGCAAGCGAACATGATGTTGTGGCTGTCGTGTACTTTCGACAGGTGATAGAACGATCCAGGCTGCTTTGGAAATGGCAGGACGTCTTTCCGCCCGTTGTGCTCGATGGTGATGTAACCCTCTTCAATGTCGATATTCGGCGTGCCGTACTCGCCCATGGTTCCGAGTTTGACCAGATGGCATTCTGGACGGTGTTCGCGCAATGCAAAGAGAAGATTCAGCGTGCCGACCACGTTGTTGACCTGCGTGAAGACCGCGTGGCTGCGGTCGATCATCGAGTAAGGCGCGGAGCGCTGCTCGGCGAAGTGTACAACCGCGTCAGGCTCAAAAGCGCGCAGAGTCGAAGAGAGAAAATCGTAGTCGCAAACGTCGCCGTAGAAAGACTCGATGGTCTTGCCGCTCACCGCTTGCCAGACGCGCAAGCGATCAGAGAGCGGTCGAATGGGGGTCAGCGTTTGCGCATTAAGCTCGTGGTCCCACAGCCTGCGGACAAAATTATCAACAATGGCGACGGAATGCCCTTGCTTCGACAAATACAAAGCTGTCGCCCATCCGCAATAACCATCCCCTCCAAGCACAGCAATCTTCATCGCTCCTCCTTAAAGGAATCTCCCCGTGTCAGTGGCCGCGTCGAGCGGCGCGTTTTTCTTCCTCCAGCATGAGCTGGATAAATGGGCTGCCTGGGAGCGCCCGACCGCATTCTCCGTCGTCTGTATCTAACTACAGTATACGTGATTAGGCCTGGAATTCGTCGCTTTGTCGTTCGGAAATCCATCCTGAAATGCCGGTTTAGTTAGGCCAGACTCACCCGTCAGTTCTACAAACAAGGTAGTTGCCGTGCAACCGGTGAAACCCCTGTCAGCACGACTTCTCCCAGCTTCGCTTCGTCATCGTCCATCAGGGATGGCCAAGAAACCACGCAGCGAGGATAAATGGTTCTCGCAAGGAGCAGGGACGCTAAGTAGGTATGCCTGTTTTTTCCCCAATCCAGGATGCACGCTCGGGAGAAGCCCCCGCCTGAATTCGCCATTTTTTCATCCACAGAAAAAGAAGCAGCAAACCCCATAAGTGGTAACCGATGTTTACCCGGCGCTCCAGGTGCAAGCTAACCCACTCCCGAATCTTCTCCCCTCGAAAAAGTGATGCGTATTCCGCGAGGCCTTCTTCCATGCACTCCAGCAGAAGCGTGCGCAACGGTCCGCGCATCCATTCGTGTGCCGGAATGTCAAACCCGGTCTTCTTGCGCCCGAGGATCATCTCCGGAAGCCTGTTCTTCATCAATTGCTTGAGAACAATTTTCTGCCGCGAGCCTCGCATCTTGTGCGAAGGCGGCAGAGTGGCGGCAAACTCGACGATCCGGTGATCCAGGAACGGCGGGCGGACTTCCAACGAGTGCGCCATGCTCATGCGATCCACTTTGTTCAATATGTCATCGGGCAGGAAATATTTCTGGTCCCACCAAAGGTAGGGTGACAACCCGTCTTGTGGCGCCGTAGAATCGCGCAATTCGCCAAGCACGCTATCGAGTGAGGATGGCAGCGGAACCGCCGATAGAGAACGCACTTCAGCGCCGGAAAAGGTTCCGTTCCAATAGACGTGGGCGTATTCCGCGGAAAGCAAACTCCCTTCCAGAAAACGCTTCAGCATGTATTCCCGGCTGATCTTGTCGTCTGACACTGGCCAAAGGCGAGCGATTCGAAGCGCGGCACGCAGCGACCAGTTCGGCAGATTCCGCATCGGCCGCGCAAGCTGGTTCGCACGGTACGTCAAATAGCCCCCGAACAATTCGTCCGCGCCTTCACCACTGAGTGCGACGGTAACCTCCTTCTTGCTCATCTTCGAGAGGAACCAAACCGGCAATGCCCCGGCGTCTGAACTGGGTTCGTCGGAGTAATAAGCGAACTCCTCGATGGCGCCACGCAGATCCGCCCCGGGATTCAGATCGAATTCGCTGTGCTCGGAGCCATACTGCTTTGCCGCAGCCCGTATGTAAGCCGTTTCGTCGAAGCTTCTTCCAAGGAAAGAAACCGAGAGAGTCCTTATGGGCTTCGCCGAGGCTGTTGCGGCATAGTGCAGAATCGTCGAGGAATCGATGCCACCGCTCAGCCAAAGCCCCAGCGGAACATCCGAGAGCAAATGCTCGCGCACGGATTGCTGCAAGAGCGAATCCAGCTCTTCGCATGCGGAGTCGAGCGAGCGCTCACGAATCGGCCCGGCCGGCAGCTTCCAATAAGTTTCGACTCTCACTTTTCCATCGCGCCATTCGAGCCACTGCCCCGGCGGCAGTTTTTCGATGCCCTCAACCAGCGTCCAGGGACAAGGAATGTAGTTGAGCGAGAGGTAGCAATCGAGCCCCGCGAGGCTCAAGCGCCGTTCGAATTCCGGGTGAATAAAAATGGTCTTTAGTTCAGAACCAAAGAACACGTCCTCCCCACGGCGGGCGATGTAAAGCGGCTTGATGCCCAGGCGGTCGCGCGCCAGGATAAGCCTGCGCGACGATTTGGTCCAAAGCGCGATGGCGAACATGCCTCGCAAACGCGAAAAACTTTTCGTGTCCCACTGCATGAACGCGTGAAGGACTGTCTCAGTATCGGAATGTGAGTGGAAGCGGTGCCCCAGCTTTTCGAGTTCCCCGCGCAGCTCCAAGTGATTGTAAATTTCCCCGTTGAAGACGATCGCGGTCTCTCCGTCATCCGTCACGATGGGCTGGTCACCGCCGAGAAGGTCGATAATCTTCAATCGCGCCGCGCCCATGGAGAGCACACTGGAGCGCAACACCCCGCGCTGGTCGGGGCCGCGATGACAAATCGTTGCTGTGGCGCGCTCTATGCGTTCCGGTTCGGGCGCCCAATTCTTATGTGTGAAGCCGGCAATCCCGCACAAATTCGCGCACCTTTCGCCAGCCGGCGAACTCAGCCGGCGCTCCAGCTACTACTCTCCCATCGGCTCGTTTCGCAGAACCGTGCCATGCAGCATACATCGCCTATCCCAGCGCAACCAGCGCCACGCCCGCGCACACCAACACTACGCCGGTCCAGCGCGCAGTGCTCACTTCTTCGCCCAAAATATATTTCGCGCCTAGCGTTCCAACCACGTAGCTTAAAGCCGACGCGGGAATCACAAAACTAATCGGCTCCCAGGAGAGAAGCACCAGCAGCGCGTAAAACGACAGGGCCATCAGCGGCACGCCTGCCCAGAACCAGCCGTTACGGAAGGCCCGGCCCAGAAATCGCAGTAGCTCCTTCGGTCGCAGCCGCTCCGGCTCGCCTGTAGCCTTCATGCCACGAGTGATGGCAATCTCTCCGCCCGTGCTGCCGAAAATCAGGAAAGCAAGGAAAAGCGCGACGCGCGTCATGCCAGAGCCTCTCGCGCCACCACTGTCGTGCGGGGTTTCGTTTGTCCAACCAGTAGTACACCTACGCAGATGAGCGCCACTCCTACCCAGCGGCGCGTCGAAACCGCTTCGTGCAGAAACACCATTGCAAAAAACGTGAGCAAAGCGTAGCCAAACGCCCCCGCGGGCATCACGTAGCTGTAGTCCGCCCAGCTCAGGACTGTCATGTAGCTAAGCATGAATCCGCAGAGAAAAAATATGCCGGCCCACAGCGTTCCGTTAGTAATCGTCATGCGGAAAGCGTGAGCCAGCCCCGGCGCGGATAACTCCACCGCGCCGATCTGCAGCATGCCGCGCTTCAGCAGCAGGTCTCCGGCGTTCGCGCATACCACCATCGCGCACACCATCACCAGAGTCTTTACCCTCACCCTTCCCTCAGTTGCCATTTTGTTTAAGCTTTAGTCGTTCCCGGATGACGACGGCGTCTCCGGCACGGAAATCATGGGCTTCTGCAGGTCGCCGCCCTGCCGCACCCACTTAAAGCGCTCCGCTCGCAGCTTTAAAAAGCTCGTCGCTTCTTCATACAGGCGCTTGCGTTCGTGAGCGTCCCACAGGGCTTCACGCACGATGCGCCATACAACGCGCGGCCGGAAATAATATTCGTCGTAGAACCGGTTCACCCCGCCCATCATCTCGGCCTTCGAAAGATGCGGGTACTCGATGTGCGGCAACTGGTGGCCGCCGGAATCCGCCAGCGCTTCCACCTTCAGAAAACCTTCCTTGGCCATCGAATCATAAAGTTCCGTTCCAGGCATGGCATGCGCCAGCGATACCTGAATCGTCTCGCAATCCAGTTCCTTTGCGAAATCAATGGTCTTGTTGATGGTCTCTTTGGTCTCGCCCGGCAAGCCGATAATGAAATCGCCGTGGACCTTGATTCCCACCTTTTTGCAGTTCTTCATGAACTCCCGCGCCATCTCTACGGTCGCGCCTTTTTTGATGTTCTTCAGAATCTGCGGATCGCCCGATTCGAATCCCACGATGAACAGACGCGCTCCCCCGTCCGCCATGGCCTTCAACTCTTCGTACTTGCTGTGGCACCGCGCCGTGCAGGACCACCGGAATTTCAACGGCTTGAACTTTTGGCTTAGCTCGATGGCTCGGTCTTTTCGAATATTGAACGTGTCGTCGTCGAAGAAAATCTCTTTCATCTGCGGGAAATATTCGAGCGTGTTTTTTACTTCCTGGACGACGTTGTCCACGGACCTCGTTCGCCACGCGTGCCCCGAAACTGTCTGCGGCCACATGCAGAACGTGCACAGCGCCGGGCAGCCTCGCGTCGTATAGAACGACACGAACGGATGCAGCAAAAACGGCACGTTGTATTTTTCAATCGTCAAATCACGCTTATAAGCGTCGGTCGCAAACGGCAGCGCATCCAGCTCCTCGGTGTGGAGCTGAGGCCGCGGCGCGTTGTGGACGATCTTGCCTTCTTTGCGGTAGCTCACGCCCATGATCTGCTCGATGGGCTTTCCGTGCGCGTACTCCGGCACCGAATGATCAAATTCCCCGCGCGTTACAAACTCTATGTCCTCGCTCGCCATCAGCGTCTCGTCCGGTTTGATGTGCCCGTGCGGCCCGACGAACGCAATTTTCATCCCGGGATTGCATTCCTTTATCTTGCGAATCAGCTTGACGTCGCTCGCGAATCCCACGGTGGACGTGTACAACACCAGGAACTCATAGTCCTTGCAGATTTCAATGGTTTTCTGCCAATTCACCTTGTGCGGCGACGCGTCAAGCAGCCGGCTTCCCGGAATTAGTCCCGCAGGATAGCTCAGCCACACCGGGTACCAATACGATTCAATCTCCCGAGTCGCGGGCCACCGCGAGCTTGCTCCACCATCGAAATTCTCAAAGCTCGGCGGGTTCAACAGCAGCGTCTTCATTACATCCGGCATTCATCACCCTCAGTCTTCCAAATCGAAGTTCAATTCTCCAGAATTCTTCCGCTTTGCGCCCTGGCTGCGGCCCCTCGGGCAGACCTACGGCTTCTCTAGAGGTGCCTTTTGTCTAGATAACAGTCTACCCGACTTGGTTGCATATGCTCAATTTTTTGTGCTTACGGCGCACTGTTTGCAACAAAACGCCAACTCCAGCCTTTGGGGGAGTTCCTTTGGCTCCCACAATTTGAGTCGCGAGGCATGGCGCGCGTTCGGCTCAGTCAGCCTGTTCTCAGCGCTCTTTCGGTCCGAGCTCACCTTCTTTTGCGCGAACGGCACCCTTCCGAAGCGCTTCGATTCTCCCCTCACTGATTCGTTTCAATAGCCGGAATTCACCTTGACTATTTACCGCTATCTAATATTCTTAGCTGGAGATACTCGATCTGCCTGACGTCTCGTTGGGCGCATTGAGCTGGGGATATTAGCTACGCACGCACAAACGGCATATCATCCCGTTGTTCTTCTCGTGGAAGACTTGGAATCGCTTCGTCAGCGCATTCAAGAGATTCTGGAGGACGCTGAATTCCTCGTCCTCCCTGCGGCAAATGCCCAGGAGGCATTGGAGCTGGCGCAATCGTGTGCAGGCCCGATAAATCTCCTGATCACCGAGCTGCATCCCGCCGGGATGCCCGGACCGGATTTGGCTTCTCACTTGAGAAAACGTTCTCCGCAAATGAGCGTCCTCTATAGCTCCGCCAATCCCTTGGCGGCTCTAGAGATTCCTGACCCCGCGGAAGTCGTCTCCTCCATAATCCCCAGGCCTTTCAGCAAGACAAGACTGCTTGGCAGGGTTAAGGCGCTGCTCGCCGCGCACAACTGACGCCTCAATGTTTCTCAGCTGGCGCAAACGGAAGCGCCATCCGCTCCGAGAACCTCTGCGGTCGACGTCGAAAGTTCGTCCCAGATTCGCGGGATCCACTCCAGATGCTCGGGCTTCATCAGCACCGACCGCAAGCAGGTCATGGTTTCGCGGTCGCGCTGCATCGTGCCCAGGTTCGCGGCCCAAAATTCCGCGGGTAGCTCCGCAACCGCAAGATGCAAATTCCGCCTGGCGGCAGCATCGAAAATCCGGCGGCTACGCGCCGATGCCTCACTCACACTTCTTGCTCGCGGCGCAAAGATCACGATGTCCAGCTCCGGCGCAAACGCCGTCACAAATCTCTCATCGTTCTCGAGTTTCTCGAATAGGGCGAGCGCTGCTGCCCTGCCCTCCTCCAGTCCGCCCGCAAACTCTCCACGGTGCACCAAAGGCAATAGTTTTTGGGTGCTCCAGAGTGCCGCCGCCGCCGCCCCTGGACGGGAGCACTCCAGACTAATCTCGCCCAAATGTAGTTCAGCGGAGCTGAAATACGTGTACGGGGAATCGTGCTTATAAAAACGGCCCGCCGAGGGGTCGCGAAACAAAACACAGCCGCAACCATAAGGCTGCAAGCCATGCTTGTGAGGATCAATTACAATGGAGTCCGCCTCTCCGATTTGCGCCAAGGCCCTTGTCGGTTCCTCGCCCAAATTTCCTGCAAGCACAAAATAGCCGCCGTAGGCCGCGTCCGCGTGAATTCGAACGCCGTGCCTCTCTCCCAAGGCAAGAATCTCTGGAAGCGGATCGACGGATCCTGTTGCCGTCGTGCCCATCGTTGCAACCACCGTGCCCACATCCCCGCGACCCATACGCTTTGCGAGAAAGTTCATGTCCATGCGCCCGCGCGCATCGCACGGCACGCTCTCAAATTGCAATTGCAATACCGCGCTGATGCGCTTGTGCGTATAGTGCGCTTGTTCGCTGGCAAGAATTTTCTTCCCCGGATTCACTTGCGACGCCACCCACAGCGCCTCGAGATTCGCCATCGTCCCGCCACCGCACAGGTGCCCGAGACAATCTTTCCATCCAAACATCGCGGCAATCTCCGCGACTGCTTCCTTCTCCATCGCGGACGTCGCGCGACCTCCGTCGAGCGCGTGATTGTTTGGATTGATCCACATCGCCAGCGCGTACGCCAGGCGCGCCACGGGGTGCGGCGGCTTGAGCATCTGCCCAGCATAGAAAGGGTGGAAGTAAGGATAGTTGTCATGCAGGCGCTCGGCCGTGGCGTTCAAAACCCCAGCGAGCCGTTCCGTCCCCAGTACTTTCGATTCGAACGCCGGCAGACCAGCAAAGCCCGCGTCGAGCTTTTTCACCGCCTCCAGAAACGAGTCCAAACTCCGCTGTTCTAACACCAGTCACCAGTCACTTCCTCACTGCCAAACCTTATCCAATTCCCCCGCCGTCCTAAGCAAATCCAGCTGCGCCTGCTGCCGTTGGAAATTCGCATCCAGATAGCCCATCCACTTGTCATTCTCATCGAGCCGTGCTCTCTCCACATCGCGAAGATTCACTTTGCCCTCGCTGAATTGTTGTTGCAAAACCGCGATATTTTGCTGCGCCAATTGCAGTTCCAGCCTCGCGACTTCTTTCGCCGCATCTCGTTCCCGCAAAAACCGCGTTTTCTGCCGCACTTCGGCGCTCACTTGCGTCTTCTTGCTCGCCAGCGTCGCTTGCGCCGTCTGCAAGTTTATCTGCGCCAAGCCGATGGACTCCTTCGTTCTTGCGCTGAACAGCGGCACCTGGATTTGCACGCCGGCATTGAAGTTGTTCGGTTGAAACTTCTTGAAGTAATCCAGGTAGTTATTGAACTTCGCCAGCCTGCTGTATGTGCTGACCAGCTCTAGCGTCGGCAGATATCCTCTCTTCTCGCCTTTCAATCGAAATTCCTTCGCGCGAACGTCGGACTCCGCCAGCAGCAGGCCTGCGTTATTAAGCATCGCCATGGCCACAAGATTTGCCCCTTCCTGTTCCGCTTCCTCGGGCAATTCTTCCGGCGTCACTTCGATGGCCTGCTCATCCCCCAGTCCAAGCTGTCCTCTCAGAAACGTCTCCAGCTCGTCGTCTCGTCCTTCTAGCTGCAAAATCCTTTGCACCACCTGCGCCTTCGTGAGCTGTGCCTTCGTTACCTCCACGGGCAGTTCGTATCCTTCTCCCTGCCGCTCTTGTGTCACTTGCAAAATTTTGCCCGCGCTTTCCTGCTCCCCTCGCAGCAGTTCGAGCGAATGCCGCACCTTCGCCAGCTCCAGATAAGCCATTGCTGTCCGCGCGATCACGCTGTTCTTCACGTCCTGCAACACGATCTTCTGCGACCGTGCCTGTTCCTCCAATTCTTTTCCTTGGCCCTTCAGTGGCTCGTTAAAAACCTGTTCCGTGTACGTTACGCTGAAGACCGAAGGCGCTCGGCCTCCCGGCGTCTCCGGGATTCCGTACGTGTAGCCCGCTCCCGAACCGGCATATAGATTCGGCAGAAACTCCGCCTTGCTGACCATCGATGCATGCTCCGCAAGGCTGGCCTGGAGTTTCGCCACTTGAATGTCCCTGCTGTTCCTGAGCGCCATTTCAATCGCGCTTCTTAATGTCAGCGCCACAGGTGCGCTCTGTTGTGCTCCCGCTGGTTGCGCCGCGGCCTGTCCGCCGGACGCTTGCAGGACGGACGCCGTCTGGGCACGCGCTGACCCGCCGATTAGCAGCGCTCCCGATAGCAATACCAACGCCGCGCTACTCGCTGTCGCGATCAATTTTCGCATTCTCCCGCTCCTTCCTTCGTCGCCTGATCTCCGCAAAGTCCCCTCGCTTCAGCTCGCTTACTCATACCTTAGCGACTCTATCGGTTGCAGCTTGGCTGCCTGATTCGCAGGCAAATATCCAAAGAAGAGACCCGTCGAACAAGACACCACAAACGCCAGCACCACGCTCAATGACGACACCGGCACTCGCAAATTTCCCGGAAGAAAAAACTGCACGACCACCGGCACCAGTAACCCGATCAATATCCCCAGCACGGCTCCGCCCCCGCTAATCAAGAACGCTTCTGTCAAAAATTGGTACATGATCTCCTTGCGCGCGGCTCCAATGGCCTTGCGGATTCCGATTTCCCGCGTCCGTTCCGTCACCGTCACCAGCATGATATTCATGATCCCGATCCCGCTGATTAGCAGCGCGATAAACGCGATTACGATTAGCACGATCGTCAGCGCCATCGAAATATCTCTCGCCGCCTTCAAGATCGCCGTCAGCGTCTGCACGTTGTACTCCGCTGAGCTGGGATGCCGGCTGTGTAGCAACTGCGCCAATTGCCGCTGCACGCTCGGTACGTCCTCCGGCGTCGCCGCCTGCACGTCCAGCACTTTCAGCGTATTCACGCCCGCATAGTATTTGATCAATTCAAAAGGAATCAGGACGGTCTCCGTCTGAATGTCGGAGAGCCCGAAGGTTTCCACGCGCTCCTTGAAAACTCCGATGATCGTGAAGATGAGCTCCCCAACGTGCAAATCGCGGCCCACCGGGTTGTCCTGCCCATAGAGCCGGCTAGCGAGCTGCGGTGTTATCAAACACATCTTGCTCCGGCTCTCCATGTCCATGGAATCGAGATAGCGGCCCCGCAGGATGACCAGCCTGCGAATCTCCCGGTACCCCAAGGTCACTCCGATCAATGTCACCGGTCTCACCACGCCTTGAGCCACAACAGACATTTGCAGGTCGCTCACTCCTGCCACTTGCGCGACTCCCGGAATTGTGTCCTTCGCCGCCTGCATATCTTCCAGCGTCATTTCGTGGCTCAGCGGCTGCGCCTTCTCCGTTGTTCTGACCAGTTCTGCCCACACAAGGTTCGAGCCCACGGCTTCAATCTGTGAAAGGACAAATTTCCTGCTGGTCAGCGCCACCGTGACCACCAGTACTATCGACGCGCTGCCGATAATCACGCCCAAGGAGGTCAATGCCGCGCGCAATTTGTTTGCCCGCAGTGCGTCGATCGATACGGATAGTGTTTCCCTCAGATCCATCATGTAGGTGTACTCGCCGCGTCAGCCAGAACGGCCCTTGCCGGAAAAACCAGGAGCCGTTCGAATGCCTGCTCTATCTTAATTCTTCCCTAGCCGCTTGAGCGATTCGCGTGCGATCTTGTCCTTCGGATCCAGTTGCAGCGCCGCCTCAAATTCCTTTACCGCACGTTCCTTTTCGCCTCTGTTCTCGTATAGGCGTCCCAGCCAGTCGTGCGCGGCTGCATACCGCGGATATCCCGTGTGCTTTGGCGCTTTCTGCAAGTACTCCCGCAACAATCGCTCCGCCTCTTCCGGCTTCTCGTTCCCCAGGATCAAGCCCACCGCACGATAAAACAAACCACGTGGGTCTGAAGGAGCTGCTTGCTCTCCGATCTCGGCAACCTCGAGCAAGCGCTCCTTTTGGCTGCGTTTCGCTGCATAATCGCCAATGTCGTAGATCAGGTCCGCCGACTTAGGATGGCTTTCCAGCGCCAGCTTGAACTCAGCATCGGCTGTCGCGAAATCTTTTTTCTGCCTCCGGCAGTTTCCCAGAGCGTAATGCCATTCCGAGGCATCCATCGCCCGGAGCTTCTCGATTTCCGGCTTGGCTTTGTCCTCGCCGCCGCCCACGATGCCGGGCGCGTTGCAGTAATACTCGATCAGCGCTTGCCGCGCCGAAAAATTCCTTTCGTCGAGCTGTACGGCAGTCTCAAACTCTCTATGCGTTTTTTTCGCCAGCCCAAGTGCGGAAAACATCGAAGCATGGTCCGCTTTCTCGCCGTAAGCCCTCCCCAGCCATTCGTGATACACCGAGCTCTCCGGATCGATCGTTACCGCTTTTTCCGCGCTCGCGATGGCCGCATCCCGTTCCTGCAATTCCAAATAGGATTTTGTCAGCAGCAACTGGATATTGCCGTTCTGCGGATCCTTCGCCGCCGCCGACTGCAACGCCTGCACCGCTTCCAAGTAATTGCTGCTCTCGTAAGCCCGCCGCCCGGCTTCCAGAGCATCGTTCTGCTTGACCGTCGCTAAGACGCTGGTTGTTCCAGCAAGCAGCACCGCTCCCAGTACCCACCATTTTGTTTCTCTGTATATATTCAATCTACGCCGCATTCGTATTTACAACCTGAACGGCCATGCCATCTTTCAAATCCGTGTCTCCCGGCAGCGCGACCATTTCCCCTTCTTGTAATCCGCTCATTACCTCGTAGCTGGTCGCATCGGCGATCCCTACTCTGATCTCTCGTTTCTCCAGCGTGGACTTGCCCACTCCCAGTTGGCCCGCCCTCACTACAAACACATATCTGTGGCCGCCTTCGGACTCCACGGCTCCTCGTGGCACCGCCAGCACATTCATCCGCTCTCTCGAATTGATTCGTACATTCACATTGATATTCGGTAGCAGCTCCAATTTGTCGTTGACCACCGAACAGAGCAGTTCACCGACGCTTCGCGTTCCGTGCGGAACCACCTGTTTGGGAATGATCTCCGTTTTCCCCGGCCAGCTTCGGTTTGCCAGTGCATCCCACGTGATCATCACCGGCTCGTCCGGCTCAAGAGCGCCCAGATCCGGCTCGTCAATGAAGGCGCGCACGCGAACTTTGTGCAAATCCGCCATCTCCGCAAGCAAGTCCCCCAACTTCACGTAATCGCCCGCTCTCACCGGCAGCGAGTAAAGCGTCCCGTCCACTGGCGCCGCAATCTTCCCGTCGCTCACCTTGTCTTCGAGCGCCGCCATTTCGCTCAGTGTCTGCTGCACTTGCAACTCCCCCCGCTCCGCATCCAGCCTCGCTTGCCGGTCGAATTCCTGCTTCACCGCCAGCAGCCGTGTAACTTCCGCGTTCGCGCTCACCAGCGCCAGCGCGTTGGCTGCGAGGTCCTCTTTTGTAGCTGCTTGTCCCGCCGCAAGCCGCGTCAGCGAATCATGAATCCGTTGCAATTGGTCGCGTTGTGCCTCGGCTTTGGCCAGATCCCCCGCCACTTTGGCGGCTTCATCCGCCTTGCCACCCGCTCTGGCCGCGCGCAAATCGTCCTGAGCTCTCAATAGTTTTGCCCGCGTTTCCGCCAGCTGCGCCGCAGCTCCTTTTACGATCAGCTGCAACAAGAGCTGTCCCTTGTTCACCTTCTGGCCTTCTCTCACCAATACCTTTTCTACAAACGTGTCCAGCTGCGCCCTCATCACGTACGGCGTGATCGGCTCCACTTTCCCGTTGCTGCTGATCGACGACACCAGGTTCTCTCGCGTTGGCGTCACTGCCGAGATCTTGGCCGCCGGCTTCCTTCCGCTCAGCCACACAAGGAAATACGCAAAACCTCCGGCCAGCAGCAGGAAGATCACAATCCGGTTGCGCAACTTTCGATCCATGTTCTCCTATTCCACGCAGTCTCGAGTCCGGCGCTCTGCAAGACACACAAGCGCCAGCGCCCCAATCCTTTGCTCGAACTTGTCCGTGGCTTGCTGCCCTACGTCTGGCGGACCCCGAAGCATTTCATTCTAACAAGAGCCCAGCCGCTTTCTCCACAATCGTTCCTAATAAGTGCCGCATCTCCAACACTATAAAGATGCGCCGCCCGCGTCTCAGGATGCGCCGTTCTCTGCCGTGCTTTTGGGGCTTTGCCCTCCGAATGTATGGCCACGCATCACGCCACACACCCATTCCCTACCAATCACTATCCTCGACTCACCAGTCACCAATCCACGAGTCACCGGTCGCGTGCTCCACATTCGTAATATTTCCCCCACACGAGCCGTAGTAGACTCTGAAGCCTTGTTGCCCTGACTTCTAATTGCCGCAACCGAGGGGTCCATTCATGATTGATGCTCGTGGCTTGTCCAAGCGCTTCCAGGACAAGAAGCGCGGCGAAATCCGCGCCGTCGATAACGTCAGCT
>JBGPLB010000033.1:0-31142 GCA_041486245.1 Candidatus Acidiferrum sp. | reverse complement strand
TCGTTGGCGCCGAAACGCAGCGCAATCTGCGCGATGCTCGGCGATAGCATGATCCAATACGCCTTAATGTGGTCGAAATTATCGAGCAGCAAGCGCGCGACCGCGATGTTGCGCAGGTCGGCGTAGCCGCTCGGTTTCGGAATGTGCGAGAGTGCCGTGTTTTCCGGGTGAAACGCCAGCGGAATAAACGTCACGAATCCGTGCGTTTCATCCTGGAGCTCGCGCAGCTTGATGAGATGGTCGACGCGCTCTTCCTCGGTTTCCACGTGGCCATAGAGCATGGTGGCGTTCGACCGTAGCCCCGCTTCGTGAGCTTTCTTCGCCGTGCTCAGCCACATCTGGCCGCTGGTCTTGTGGTCGCAAATGATCTTTCGCACACGCGGATGAAAAATCTCCGCACCGCCGCCCGGGCAGGAATCCACGCCCGCTTCTTTCATCTTTCGCAGCGTGTCCTCGATGGAAAGCTTGGCGATGCGCGCGAAATAATGAACCTCAACCATCGTGAACGCCTTGATGTGCACGGAGGGGCAGCGCTGTTTCAAGCCACGCACCATCTCGAGGTAACGATCGAAAGTGAGGTCCGGATGCAGGCCGCCGACGATGTGAAATTCGGTAGCGCCTTCTCTCGCGCCTTGTTCCGCGCGTTGATAAATTTCTTCGAGAGCAAACGTGTACGCGCCAGGAGCATCAGGATCGCGGCCAAAGGCGCACAGTTTACAGTGGGCCACGCAAACGTTTGTCGGGTTGATGTGGCGGTTGACGTTAAAATAGGTGATGTTGCCGTGGCGCTTTTCGCGGACATGATTGGCGAGCCACCCGACAGCCAGAAGATCGGGCGAACGATATAGCGCGATGCCGTCATCCATGCTCAGGCGCTCGCCAGCAAGGACTTTCTCCGCGATGGGCTTCAGCCGCCGGTCCGTGATTGTAAGTTCGCTCATTTTGAATCCGCTGAAAAATTCAAACGCGCCAAACCGCAGCCGCGGCGCCCCAGAACAACAGGAACAATAAACTAATATAACCGTTCACGGCGAAAAACGCAGCGTCAAGCTTGCTGAGATCGCCGGGTTTCACAAGAGAATGTTCGTAGCCAAGCAGCGCGGCGACGACCACGACGCCTGCCCAGGCGGGCCACGGAAGCGCAAAGCTGTAAGCGAGCCATGAGAGCAGCACGACCACGCCGGTATGCATGACGCGTGCAATGAGCAAGGCGTTGGCAATGCCGAACCGCTTGGGAATGGAATAGAGGCCGGCTCGGCGGTCGTAATCGATGTCCTGACAGGCGTAGAGGACGTCAAACCCGCCGACCCAAAGAGTGACCGCTGCGCAAAGGATCAGCATGCGAGGGTCGAGACCGCCGGTGATGGCGATCCACGCTGCGGCAGGCGAAATGCCGAGAGCGAAGCCAAGGAAAATGTGCGACCAGTTCGTGAAGCGTTTGGTGAACGAATAGAAAAAGAGAATGGCCAGGGCGAGCGGAGCCAGCTTGAGAGCGAGGGAATTGAGCTGCCAAGCCGCGACAAAAAAAAGAGCCACAGCAATGATCGTAAAAAACCACGCAAATTGCACCGACAGTGCGCCCGTGGCGAGAGCGCGCTGTTGCGTCCTCGGATTTTCTCGATCATAGCGAAGATCGGCGATGCGGTTCATAGTCATCGCCGCGGAACGCGCGGCGATCATGGCGACAATAATCCAAACGAACTGGCGCAGCGTCGGCCAGCCTTTTGGCGGCTGATGGGTCGCGCGCGCGGCGAGAATGGCGCCTGTGAGCGCAAAGGGAAGCGCAAACACGGAGTGCTCGAACTTGATCATCTCGAGCACGGTGCGGATGCGGCCAGACATGCCGAAATTAGGCCTCCGCCTTTTTGGCGCTTGCCTGCCCCGTCCAGCGATACATATTTTCCTGGGGAAGATGAATCTGCGCGAGCACCCGGCAGACATATTGCGCAACCAGGTCGTCGATGGTTTGCGGATGATGATAGAACGCTGGAATAGCAGGCATAATCACCGCGCCGGCTTGCTGTGCGCGCAACATGTTCTCCAGATGGATGCGGTTGAATGGCGTGTCGCGCACGCAAAGCACGAGTTTGCGGTTTTCTTTGAGCATGACGTCAGCGGCGCGGGAGACGAGGTCGTCGCTCACGCCGCTCGCGATCGCCGCGAGCGTGCCCATCGAGCAGGGAACCACGATCATCGAATCCACCGCATAGCTGCCGGAAGCGATCGCAGCGCCAATGTCTTTGTTTGGAAGAATTTCGATTTTTGCGGCCGGGCGATTCAGAAGCCGGCTCGGGAGCTGCTTCAAGTCGCCGGAGGTGATGCCCATCTCTTCAGAAAAGAGCCGCTGGCCTGCTTCCGTCACGACGAGGTGGATGCGCGCCACACGCGAGTCCGCTTCAAGTAATGACAGGGTTTTCTGCGCCAGCACGGCGCCGCTTGCCCCGGTCACACCTACGGTGACGACTTGTTTGTGCGTATCAACCATGATTTCCGTGCGGATAGAATCAGTCTCGCAGCCGTGTTGCGGCAAGTCAAGCCGAGGCCGCGCGCCTGGGTGATGATAGAATTTGCGCCGGTCAAAGAATATGAATCAGCAGGATCTTTTGAAAATCTTGGAATTGGTGAAGCTCGGCGCATTTTCTCCGGAGAAAGCCGCCGAGCGCTTGAAGCATTTGCCGTTCGAGGACTTGGGATTCGCAAAGGTGGATCACCATCGTTCGCTGCGACAGGGCTTCGCGGAGGTGGTTTTCGGAAAAGGCAAAACGCCCGCTCAAGTGGCGGACATCGTTCGCGCGATGTCTCGGCAGAAGGATTCGCGGCAGAACATACTGGTGACCCGGGCAGATGCGAAGATTTTTGCGGCGGTTAAACGCGTGCACCGCGGGGCGAGGTTCCACGCATCCTCCGGGGTCATTACGATCGAGCGGAGCCAGGAAATTACGGGGAAGGGAACGATTCTCGTCGTTTCCGCAGGGACCAGCGACATTCCCGTTGCGGAAGAAGCGTTGCTCACCGCGCGGATGATGGGAAACCGCGCCGAACATCTTTATGACGTGGGCGTGGCGGGCATCCACCGGCTTCTGGAGCATCGAGAAAAATTGACGCAGGCGCGCGTGATTATCTGCGTCGCCGGAATGGAAGGCGCGCTGCCAAGCGTTGTGGGTGGATTGGTCGCGGCGCCGGTAATTGCAGTGCCAACGAGTGTAGGGTACGGCGCGAGCTTCGGCGGAGTCGCGGCCCTGCTCGGCATGCTCAATTCTTGCGCATCCAATGTGACCGTCGTCAACATCGACAACGGTTTCGGCGCAGCTTGCGTTGCTTCGTGCATCAACCGCATTTGAGGATTTAACATATAGAGTCCGGGGTTGGTTTCTGTTCCATGCAGAATATTGAATCATTTATTGAAGGCAGTAAGAAACTCACGGACATTTTTGGCTACTGGCCATCCTTCCACGATGCTGAAGTAATTGAATTTGCCCTCTGGCGGGGTGATATTGAACCCGAGGCTGGCCGCTATGTATTCCCCGTACTAAAAGCATATCTACATGTTTGGGAACTCACTGAGGATGTGAACTCGAGCGGTTTTCTCGTCTCGCGGCACCACACACTTACCACTCTTCGCTTCCATGATGTCAACGAGTTCCGAATGGAAGGGTTTAATCACCAGAATGCCATCCTCGGGTTGTCGATCGCCCGCCAGGATCGTTCAGAGGGGCCGACTCCCGTGTTCGCCATCCACTTCAATCCCGCACACGGCATGGGCGCATCTTTCATATGTTCGCGTGTGGAAGTCGTCGATGCAGTTGGATGTTCCGACGACGGAAAGTTGCCCACTTAGAGTCGCAACTCCACCAGCGGTCAAGAGTGGCGGCGGAATCCGGACTCGTCAGATTCGATCCGCTATTCGTTCTTCAGCAAGACTTTCAGTACCCCCGGTTGCTGGGCAAAACGGATGGCCGTCGGTGCCTTGGCCATCGGGAACGTGCGGGTGATGAGTGGCGTCGGATCAACTTTGCCGGCAAGGAGTAACGCGAGCGCCTCCCTGAAGGGGCCGCAGCGGGATCCGAGGAGTGTAAGTTCTTTTACTACGATGTGCCAGGTTTCGACTGGCGCGGCACCACGAAATGTGGATTTGAGAACCACCGTGCCGCGCGGCTCAGCCATTTGTTGGGCGAGAACGAGGCCGGTGCGTGAACCGGTCGCCTCGACAATCAAAGCGAAGGCGTCCTTTAACCGTTTCAAGTCGGATGGATTGCCTGCAATCTGTTTCGCTTCGATTCCGGCTTGGCGCGCCAGCGCCAGCTTGTTTTCGTGTTTGCCGTACATGACGACGCGAGGAAGGGCCGTGCGCAGGACTCGTGCGATTAGCTGCGCGAGCTTTCCATCGCCGAGGATGGCCGCCTCGCGAAAATTGGTTATGTCGATTTGTTCCAGAATTTCGCAAGCAGCAGCGAGGGGCTCTACAAAGACGGCTTGCTCATCAGTGATCGAATCCTCGACAAGGTGGAGATTCTCGAGCGGCAACGTCAAAAACTCAGCGAACGCGCCATCGTGCGCCACGATGCCAAGAACGGTCCGTCGAGCGCAGTGCGTCTTCAGTCCGCGCTTGCAAAAGTCGCAGGCGGAGCGGTCACCGTAAGCGGAACAGGAAACGTTAATTTCGCCGCAGACTCGGTGGCCCAGCCACTTGTTCTTTTGTTCCGGGGAAGCACCGTGCAGCTCAGCTACTTCACCGACGAATTCATGGCCGGGAATACCGCGAAAGCCTTGATAGCCGCGAAGGATCTCGATGTCGGTGTTGCAAATTCCCGCAAGCCGAACGCGGATCAGCGCCCACCCGCGCCGCAGCCACGGCGGCGGTTTCTCGATTCGCCTTAGCTTTCCTTTGGCAACTGTGAAGGCAAGCACGACGTACAATGTTCGCGTACTTCTCCCAATCGAGTCCAGTTGCACATTGCTTGGAGTAAGGGCCGGTCGCCTGACTCGTCCTTAGTGGGTGTAGCCCGCGTTGATGAACTCGTCGATGTCTTTGTGCAGTTTGTGATGCGCTTTTTCATCGATATACATCATGTGGCCGCCTTCGTAGTACGCAAAACTCACGTTCTTCCGGACCGGAGGTTCGAGATTCATGTGCGCGAACGTGTTTTCAATTCCGTTGAAGGGCGTCGCCACGTCGTAGTAACCACAGAGCACCAGCACTTTCAAGTAGGTTTGCTGGGTCATCGCCGCGCGCAAAACTTCCGCGACTTCGGTATTTCCGGTTTGATCCCACGGGCGGACATTGGCACTGACCGTGTAGTACGCGTCGCTGTCCCACTTCAACTCGCGCCGCGTATAGTCGTGAAACGTGGCGACGTACGCGCCTTCATAGGAAGCCTCGCTCGGGTCGTACTCGTTGCGCTCCCCGGCAGCGTCGACGTCCATGCCTTCAAAGCGCGAATCGAGCCGGCCGATAGTGCGGCGTTTCTCGCGCTCGAGTTCCTTGAACCACCGGAACGGGCTGACGCGCAGATTCGCTTCTTCAATGAATCGGGCCGAAAGCCCCGTGAAGCGCGCGAGATCCGACACCACCTTTTGGTGTTCTTCCGGGGAAAGCTGATCACCTTTTTCCAATGCTTGCGCATATTCACCGTGCGCGAATTCGCGCGCCTGTTGCGCTACCTGCTCAACGGTCAGGTTTTGAAGATCGGTCGGAAGGAGGTGGTGGTACCACGCAGTCGTGCTAAAAGTAGGCAGGAAGAACTCGAACCGGTTGTCCGCGCCCCAATTCGAAAACGCCACTGAGGAAAGCAGCGCGATCCCGCTCAGATAAATTTGGTGACGCTCTTGAATCACTCCCGCAAGTTCGGCGGAACGCGTTGTGCCGTAGCTCTCGCCAATCAAGAATTTCGGCGACGCCCAGCGCTCATTTCGCGTGATGTACTGGTAAATGAAATCGGCAAACCAGTTGGCGTCCGCGATGATGCCGTGGAACTGCGCCGGCGCCTCGCCCGGAGCGGGCCGGCTGAAGCCCGTGGAAATCGCGTCGATAAAGACCAGGTCCGTGGCGTCGAGAAAGGAATCTTCGTTATCGACGGTCGTGTACGGCGCGGGCATTCCGTGGCCATCGGCAGTTAGGACGACGCGCTTCGGCCCCATTCCCATGTGGGTGAAGAGGGAAGCGGAGCCCGGGCCGCCGTTATAAACGAAACTCACGGGCCGCTTGGCGGCATCGGCCACCCCATCTTTCGTGTAGGCAACGTAAAACATCGTCGCTTTCACCGTGCCGTCATCCGCCTTGATGTTGTACGTGGCGGCTGTTGCCGTGTAGTTGATGGTTTGTCCGCCGATGCGCGCCGAGTGATGCGTGACAACCGATTTCTCCTCGGGGACTGGAACGCGTTGCGCTTGCTTGCCCGGAGCACCCTCGGTTTGAGGCGCTGCTTGCTCCGCTGGCGGGCGCGTGCGCTCACGCTGTTGTGGCGGCTGCTGCCCTGGGGGAACCGTTGGCTGCTGGGCCGCCGCCGTGCCTAAGCCGAATGACAGAACAATTCCTGCGAGGACGCACCAGTCTCTCCTCATTTCGTATTTCTCCTTTTTCATTCGAATCATTGTTCGGGCAACCGGGGTGTCACAAAATTCCGGGAGAATCCGTCCACTCCCCCGAAACATTTCGTAGGACGCGCGAAGCGCTTTCTGAGTTTCATTTGGAAGAAATTAGAATGTTGAGCGCACACACACCCAACAAAGTGAATGCATCGCAATACGAGAATCATTTTAGGGAGTCAGGCGAGCAATCAATGCAGCGCTGCAGCAAGAGTCCTGAGGAGCACGGGTTCTTGTTCGGGGAAGACCGTCCTGAGATCGAGAATCAAACGGTCATTCTCCACGCGCGCGATTACGGAAATGCCCGCTGGGGCGCGACGAAGGCGTTGTTCAAGCTGCGCCGCGGAATAGCGGGCGCTGGCGATGCGGATCACCTTTGTGGACAGCGCCTGGGTCGGCGTCGAGCCACCGCCCGCGAGCGATGCGCCGTCCACAATTTCCATCTCCACTTCGTCGAGCGGAAGCTCGGGCCGCAGTTCGCGCAGAAAATTCTCGGAGCGCCGCTTCAGTTCTTGCGCGCCCGTTCGAATCAAGCGCAACGCGGGGATTTCGTCCCACGCAGCTCGCAGATAGGCGCCGAGAGTCACCTCCAGCGCCGCCGTTGTAAGCTTGTCCACGCGCAGCGCGCGGAAGAGCGGATGCTTGCGCACGCGCGTTACGAGTTCCTTTTTTCCCGCGATGATCCCCGCCTGCGGTCCGCCCAAGAGTTTGTCGCCGCTGAACATCACCACCGATACGCCGGCTTCTATGCTCTGCCGAACGAGCGGTTCGGAGATTCCCCACGCGGAAAGATCCACCAGACAGCCCGAGCCAAGATCTTCAACCAGTCGAAGGCCGGTTCGCTGGCTAAGCGCAGCCAATTCTTCAAGCGCCGGCTTTTCCGCAAATCCGGTGATGCGAAAATTCGAAGGATGCACGCGCAGGAGCAACCGCGTTCGTTCGTTGATGGCGTGTTCGTAGTCAGCGAGGCGCGTGCGGTTTGTAGTCCCAACTTCACGCAGTACCGCGCCGCTCTCCGCCATGATCTCCGGGATGCGAAAGCCGTCGCCAATCTCGATCAGCTCACCGCGGGACACGACCACCTCTCCGCCCTTCGCCAATGCCGCGAGGACGAGGAGGACTGCGGCGGCGCAATTGTTGACCACCACGGCTGCCTCCGCGCCGGTAAGCCGTTCTAGAAGAGATGACGTATGTACATCACGTTTGCCACGTGCGCCCGCCTCCAAGTCATATTCAAGATTTGTGTATTGAGTCGCCGTCCGCCGAAATTCTTCGACGACCGCCGCGGATAGCGGAGCCCGGCCAAGATTTGTATGCAGGATAACGCCCGTAGCGTTGATCACCGGCTGCAGCGAGTGCGCAAGGATGCGCTCAACCGCCGAGCTGATGTGTTCTTCCAGTGAAGCCGGATCGGCGGCGAGCAGCGCGAATTCTCCCAGCACGGTAAATTTAATCTGATCCGTAATGCGCGACCGCAACTCGGCGAGCACGGTGCGGGTTACCTCAACAACCAGAGCTCGGTCCACGCGGCCTGCGAGCGCTGCGAGCCGCGGCTGCGCAAGGAGTTCGTCAACCGAAGGAATCTGCCGCAAGAGGTCTGCCTGTTCAGCCGAAAGAGTCTGCTTGGCACCTGTTTCCATGACCTTATTTCAGCATACCCCCCTTCTACGGGCAATGAAGCTTTCTGCGGCCGGCAAACGGTCCGGCACGTCCGGCAATCGCCGTCCAGGTAGGATACCCAATGCGAAGCGCCGCCCACTCCTTTGGTTGACGGCTGGGCCTGGGCCTCCTAGCATGATAGTTCAAGGGGCCTTTCCTCCATGGCGACCATCGACGAAGAGCTGGGCCAGCTCGAACGTGACATCCGCCAGTTGAAGGTTGAATACGACCAGTACTTCGGCGGCGGTCGCAAACGCCCACCGACGGAAATTGAATGGCGTATCGATCTAACGATTAAGAGATATGCCGAGCGCGGCGGCGACCTCAAGTACGGTCAACGCTTCCGCCTGAATAACCTCACGCAGACCTACGCAAAGTACAAGGACATTTTTCGCAAGAAGACGAAGCAGAAGGAAGAGGGAAACGTTCAAAGGCACTTTGGCGCTGCCGCCAAAGCGATCGAGGCGGAGCGCGCGCGCAAGAAGCTCGGGATGCCACCGGAGACCGCTCCAGTAACCGCTCCAGGCGCCTTCCGCGTGGTTTGCTCCGAGCCGGAGCATGAGGCGGAAAAAGTCGACCAGCTCTACCAGGCCTTCCTGCAAGCCAAGCAGCAAGCCGGCGAGCAAACCGGGAAACTTTCGCGCTCCAGCTTTAATGAATTCGTGCTGAAAAAGACGAAGGATTTGCGAAAGGAGAAGAATTGCCGCGACGTGGAGTACGTTGTTGAAGTCGTTGACGGCCAGGTAAAACTCAAAGCCCTCGTCAAAGCCTGAGCAGGCCAGCAATCCCTGCCCTATATCCAACATGGAACTTCGAAAAAGCTTCGTTTTAGATTTCTGATCTCCGCTTAAGCCTTCGGTTCTCAACGTTTCGTTCGCCAACTGTGTCGTTTCCGCTTTCCGAATTTCCTCCGGACGCATACACTGTTGTGCTTTTCTTTTTTGGGAGGAATCCATGGCGGTGGAACGCGCGCTCATCAGCGTGTTTGATAAAACAGGAATCGCCGATTTTGCGAAGCGCCTGGCCTCGCTGCGCATCGAGATTCTTTCGACGGGCGGCACTGCAAAGCTTCTCCGCGAAGCCGGCGTCTCCGTGCGCGATGTTGCCGACTTCACGGGATGGCCGGAAATGCTCGGCGGCCGCGTGAAAACGCTGCATCCCAAAGTTCATGGTGGTCTGCTGTATCGCCGCGGGCACGCGGAAGATCAGCAGCAAGCGGCACAACACGGCCTTGCGCCCATCGACCTCGTAGTCGTGAATCTATATCCGTTTGAAGCCACCGCAGCGAAACCCAGTCTCACGGCGGAGGAGCTGATCGAGAACATCGATATCGGCGGACCCACGATGTTGCGCTCCGCCGCAAAAAATTTCGAAAGCGTGACGGTCGTAACCGATCCTGGCGATTACGGCCGGGTTGCGGACGAGCTGGAATCAGCGCGAGAGACTTCACTCGCGACGCGGCTGGATTTAGCTCGGAAGGTGTTTTCGACGACGTCTAGTTACGACGGTCTCATCACTATGGAGCTGGAACGCCTGTCGGCTGGAACGGTCCACGTCGAATTGAGCGAGAAGCCCGTTCTGCCTGAACGGGTGCATATCGCATTGCACAAGAAAGATTCGCTGCGCTATGGGGAAAATCCTCATCAGGCCGCGGCGCTCTATGTGCCCGCACAGACGTCGCCGTCTGGTCTCGCAGCGGCGAGACAGCTCCAGGGCAAGGAGCTCTCCTACAACAATTACGTGGACCTGGAAGCAGCCCGGAGCCTGGCGGCGGAATTCGCCCAGCCCGCTGCAGTGATCGTCAAGCACAACAATCCTTGCGGCACAGCCGAGTGCGATTCTCTTTTGAATGCGTATTTGAAAGCGCTTGCGAGTGATCCCGTTTCGGCATTCGGTGGCGTACTCGCGTTCAACCGTGTGGTCGATGCTGCCACCGCGGAGGAAGTCTCGAAGCTCTTTGTCGAATGCATCGCCGCACCAGGATTTGACGAACAAGCGAAAGCGATTTTCGCCGCCAAAAAGAATTTGCGACTACTCGAACTGCCGCCCGGCGGTCTCGAGCCCGACCGCGAATTGCAGCTCAAGCGAGTCCTTGGCGGCATGCTGGTGCAGCAGCCGGATCAGGGCGCGATCAAGGAGGACCGCCTGAGGGTTGCAACGAAGCGCTCCCCGACCGCGGCGGAGATGCAAACGATGCGTTTTGCCTGGAAAGTCTGCAAACACGTGAAATCGAACGCCATCGTCTTCGCAAAGGATGGAGCGACACTTGGCGTGGGCGCGGGGCAGATGAGCCGTGTGGATTCCGTCAAGCTCGCGGTAATGAAGGCGCAGACCTCCTTAGCAGGCAGTGTTGTGGCTTCGGATGCGTTTTTCCCGTTTCCCGATGGAGTCGAGGAAGCCGCCAAGGCCGGTGCTGTCGCAGTGATTCAGCCCGGTGGTTCGGTCCGCGATGGCGAGGTGATTGCTGCTGCAGACCGTCTGGGCCTGGCCATGGTATTCACAGGTATCCGCCACTTCTTGCACTAAAGGGCTCGTTCGCTGCCTCTAGCCGCGATACATCCGGGATTTACTTCAACTCTTTTGGAGTTTTCTGCATCTTAAAGGTGGGCGCCGCCTAGCCCTGGAAACGGCTTATTTTTCGCTTTTGACCGCGTTCCACCCGCATGGGATACTTTTTGTTTCCGGGGCATCTATGAACTTACGAAGAATCAATCTCGCCGCGCTCTTCACTGGCCTCTTCGGCGTCGTGGCCGGCGCCCAATCTTCTCCAGATTTGCAGGAGCAGGAGCACGCCCAGGCCCAGACTAAGCCCGGCACGACACCTTCGAAAACACCACCCGCTTCCTCTCCGCGCGCCGATGCCTACTACAATTTCGCCATGGGGCATCTCTTTGAGCAGCAGTTCGAAGCCACCAGCCAACCGGAGTTCGCGACCCAGGCCATCGATGCTTACAAAAAGGCATACTCTCTCGATCCGAAATCGGCCGTAATCGGCGAACGTCTCGCCGAGATGTACTGGAAAGCCCAGCGCGTCCACGAGGCGGTCACGGAAGCGCAGGGTCTTCTCAAGCGGGACCCTAACGACCTTCCGACGCGCCGGCTTCTTGGGCGCATCTATCTGCGCAGCCTCGGTGATCTGAGTTCGAGCGCTCAGTCTGAGATGGCGCAGCGTGCCATCGAACAATACAAGGAAGTCTACCGGTTGGACCCCACGGATTCGGAGTCTGCTCTTTGGCTCGCCCGGCTCTACCGCCTTCGTAACGAGCACGACAAGGCCGAAGAAGTTTTGCGCAGCCTTCTGAAAGAGGACCCGGAGAACGATCCCGCGGTCGAGCAACTAACGCAGCTTCTTCTCGATGAAGGCAAGTCCGCGGATGCCGTTTCGCTGCTCGAAGGAATCACCAGCCGCAACCCCTCCCCAACGTTGCTCGATCTGCTCGGCGATGCTTACACGCAGACACATGACCTGTCGAAGGCCGAAGGCGCTTACCGCAAAGCCGTGGAGCTGGATCCCTCTGAATTGAGCCACCAACGCGGATTGGGCCAGACTCTGCTCGCCGAGGAAAAGTATCCGGACGCTCTTGCCGTCTACTTGAAGCTTGCCGATTTGATGCCCGACGATTCCGATGTCTACCTGCGTTTGGCGCAGATCTACAGAGAACTCCACCAACTCGAACACGCCGAAGAGTACCTCTTGAAAGCACGCCAATATGCACCCGGAAGCGTCGAGGTCATGTACAACGAGGCGATGCTCTATGAGGCGCAGGGGCGCTTCGAGGATGCCATTCGCGTCCTGTCCGACGCGGTTACCGGCCTGAAGTCGCAATCGACCGTGCTGCCCTCGCGCCGGCGTTCCCTGGCCATTCTGTACCAGCAACTGGGCCAGCTTTACCGCGACGCTCAGAATTTTCAGGCTGCCGTCTTCACCTACGGAGAGTTGGGCCACCTGGGTGAGGAAGAAGATCGTCGTGCGCGAATGCTGATCATGGATACCTACCGTGCGGCGAAGAATTTGCCGAAGGCCCTGCAAACCGGCAAGGAGGCTCTGGCAAAATACCCCAGCGATCCAGGACTTCGTACTTCCAATGCGCTTCTGCTCGGTGAGAACGGACAGACGGACGAAGCTGTCAAAATTCTTCGTTCCCAACTCACCAAAAGCGAAGTCGATCGAGAGATTTATTTGAACATTGCGCAGGTTTACGAGCGCGGCCGCCGCTACCAGGAAGCGGAAGCCGCAGCCCTGACCGCGGAAGCAATTCCTGGCCAGCCGCGCGATAACGAGATGGTTTGGTTTCTCCTGGGAGCAATCTACGAACGGCAAAAGCTCTTCGACCGCGCCGAAGTGGAATTCAAGAAAACGCTGGACGTGAATCCAAAGAACGCTCCCGTGCTCAACTACTACGGCTATATGCTCGGCGACCTGGGCATACGCCTCGATGAAGCCGAGGCCCTCGTTCAGCGCGCCCTGAAAGAAGAGCCGAACAGCGGCGCGTATCTCGATAGCCTCGGCTGGATTTACTTCCGGGAATACAAACTCGCGAAGGCCGAGGCTACGCTCCTCAAAGCCGTTGCTCGCGAAAGCCACGACGCCACGATTCGCTCGCACCTTGGCGACGTTTACGCCAAGTCCGGCCGGATGGATCTTGCGGCAACGGAATGGGAAAAGTCCCTAACCGAATGGCGCCGCTCGCTGCCTGCGGACATGGAAAACGACAAAGTGGCGGAAATCGAAAAGAAACTTTCTCAGGTAAGACACCGCGTGGCGCAAAAATCCTCGCCGCAAGACGCGAAACCTCAATAAGCCGCATGCGCGAAGTTCGCATCCCCGCGTTTGCCAAAATCAATCTGCGCCTCGATATTCTTGGAAAACGCCCGGATGGATACCACGAGCTCCGAACTATCTTTCAGAGCGTTTCGCTCCATGACGAGCTGCGTTTGCGTGGTTCACGCCACACCGAAATTTCGATGTCCATCCAGGGGAATCCCGCTCTTTCCCGGGAGCCCGTTCAAAAAAATCTCGTCTACCGCGCCATCGATACGCTCCGTCGCGAACTCAAGATTCGCTCCGGCGCAGAAATCGAACTCAGAAAAACAATTCCCGCTGGCCGCGGTTTGGGAGGCGGTTCGAGCGATGCCGCCGCTGCCCTGCTCGGCTACTTGCGCTTGACGCAACGCACGCTGCCCCTCCCACGGCTGCTCGAAATTGCCTCGTCTCTCGGCGCCGATGTCCCCTTTTTCCTCTTCGGGGGCCGCGCCTTGGGCGTCAGCCGCGGCGACGAGATATTCCCTCTTCCGGACGTCCCCAACTTCTCCCTGCTCATCGTCTCGCCGCGCGACGTTCACGTTCCCACGCTGGATGCCTACCGCTGGCTGAACGCCCGCCCTCTGACATTGACAAAAGGGGCCGCAAACCCTAAACTTTGGAAGTTCTGTGCTCTGTGTTGGAGCGCGCAGGGAAGCGGTCTTTCGAATGATTTCGAGCGGCCCGTTTTCCGGCGTCACCCCCGTCTTGAGAAAATCAAGCGGGCCTTGCTCCACCGAGGAGCTGCAGAAGCCTCGCTGGCGGGTAGCGGTTCGGCGGTGTTTGGAGTTTTCCCGAGCCCAGCGATGGCGCGCCGAGCCGCTGTTGGGTTTCCGGACGATCAGACCTTTGTTTGCGAGACACTCTCGCGCGACAGGTACGTTCGTAAAATGCAGGGCACTCGCTGAACCAGATTTGTGTCCTCGTATTGTCTCCGTTGATCCTCAGCGTCTCCGCTGAACTAAATCGTCGACCAGGGAAAGTGAATGCAGGCGAAGCACTATGCCGGCCCAAGACCGAGCTGATGGAGCGCGAGTGTCGTGAACGACGACCGATTTAAAATTTTCTCGGGGACCGCGAATCTTCCGCTGGCGCAGAGCATTTGCCGCCATCTGGAAGTGCCGCTAGGCAAGGCCAAGCTGGGGCGCTTCAGCGATGGCGAGATTTATTTCCAGATTCTCGAGAACGTCCGCGGCGCCGACGTCTTTGTCGTTCAGCCGTGCTGTTACCCGGTGGATTGTCATCTGCTTGAGCTCTTGCTAATGATTGACGCCTTCAAGCGCGCGTCGGCTTGGCGCATTACTGCCGTCCTGCCGTACTACTGCTATGCGAGACAGGATCGCAAGGACAAGCCGCGCGTTCCAATATCCGCAAAGCTCGTCGCCGACCTTCTCGAGACGGCCGGCGCAAGCCGCGCATTAACCCTCGACCTGCACGCGCCGCAGATTCAGGGCTACTTCGACGTTCCGGTCGATCACCTCTATGGCTCGCCCGTTCTCGTCGAGCATTTTCGGCATCTGAATCTGCCCAATCTGACCGTCGTTTCTCCGGATGCTGGCGGCGTGGAACGCGCCCGGTTCTTTGCAAAAAAGCTCGATGCGCCGCTGGCCATCGTGGATAAGCGCCGCGTCGATGTGGATGTCAGCGAAGTCATGAACCTCATCGGCGATGTCCGCGGCCGCAGCACGCTGATTGTGGACGACATTATCGATACCGCCGGGACCCTCGTGAAGACTGCCGAGGCCCTGATTCGCGAAGGCGCAACGCAAGTTTACGCCGCGTGCACGCATGCCGTACTTTCCGGCCCGGCCATAGAGCGCATCGCGAACTCCCAAATCAAGGAAGTGGTTGCGACGGATTCCGTCCCGCTCAATGACGCCGCAAAGGGCATGGGCAGAATCAAGATTTTAAGCGTTGCGGATCTGCTCGCACGCGGCATTCGTTCGATTCACGAGGAGACTTCGATCAGCGAGCTGTTTATTTAGATTAAGAGTGGGACAGATGTTCCTGTCTGTCACCTTGGTTTTCTGAAACGGGAAGTCGCTTTGTTTGTTCTGGAACAGGGAAAAAGCATCAAAGCAAGCCTGCTCCGCAAGAATTGAGGGAAGGAAAGAAAGTATGGCTCAGACTCAAATCGTTGTTGAAGGAGCGCCCCGCTCCGATCGGGGCAAGAACGAGGCTCGCCGCCTGCGTCAGACCGGCAAAGTTCCGGCCGTTCTCTACGGCGGCAAAGGCAATTCCATCACGCTCGCATTGAACGCCAAGCAGATTGGAGCGATTCTGCGCTCCGCCAGCGGCCACAACACTCTTTTCCAGGTGGACCTCGCCGGCAAACACGAGCCCGCCATCTTGAAAGATTGGCAAGTCGATCCTCTGAGCGGCAAATTGCTCCATGTGGATCTCCTCCGCGTGGCCATGGACGTCCGCATGCGCGTGAAGGTTCCTGTGCACACCTTCGGCGAGCCTGCCGGCGTCAAGCAGCAAGGCGGCGTCTTCGAAGTCGTGACGCGCGAAGTGGAAATCGAATGCTTGCCTAACGACATTCCGACGGAGTTCAAGGTAGACGTAAGCGAACTGATGCTCGGCAAACAGCTTCGTGCCAGCGAGTTGACCATTGACGGCGCCAAGATGAAGCTGATCACCGATCCAGAACGCGTCTTGGCCCACGTCGTTGCTCTCAAGGTCGAAGAAGAGAAACCGGCCGAGGTGGTCGCCACGGAAACTGCAACGCCTGCCGAGCCCGAAGTCATCAAGAAGGGCAAGAAGGAACTCGAGGGCGAAGAAGGCGCCGAACCCGAAGCCAAACCGGAAAAGGCCGAAAAGGGCGAGAAGAAAAAGTAATGCGGCAAGTTGCGAAGCGCGGCGCCTGGCGGCAAGCGGGCTGCTGGATAGAGGCCTATGCGGCTCATCGTCGGACTTGGCAATCCTGATCCGGAGTACCAATGGACGCCGCATAACCTCGGATTTATGGCCGTTGACGAACTGGCGAATCGCGGTTCGATTCGCCTCGAGCGGCCGGAAGGCAAGGCTCTCGTGGGCCGCGGAAAGCTCGCGGGAGAAGATGTGGTTCTGGCCAAGCCCCAGACGTACATGAATCTCAGCGGCATCTCGGTTCGAGAGCTGCTGGCCAAGTACGAGCTGGGTCCGGGCGATTTGTTAGTTCTGTGGGATGAAGTGCAGCTGCCCTTTGGAACGATTCGCATCGACCGAAAAGGCAGCGGCGGAAGTCACAACGGCGCAAATTCCGTCATCAGCGCCGTGGGCACACAGGACTTCTTTCGCCTTCGATTGGGTTGCGGGCCGGATCATCCGCTGAGCAGCCGCAAAGAGTTCGTTCTTCGGCCGATGAAAAAGGCCGAGCTCGAAGTGGCCGCGGAAATGGTCGGCGAAGCCGGCGATGCTGTAGAAATGATTCTCTCGAACGGCATCGACGCGGCGATGAACAAGTTCAACCGGCGAAAATTGCCGGAAGCGGAAGAGCCGGAAACAGAGTGAAACAGTTTTTCGCTCTATTGCCTGGAATGGATTTTGAAGTGCCGCCGATGACATCGGCGCAAAGAGGAAAGAGGTCATCATGGAAGAACGTTTGTACGATCTGATTTTCATCGCCCGCCCGGCAACACCGGAGGACGAAATCAAGAAAGTGATTTCCGGCATTGAGCATACCTGCGCGGAAAAGGGCGGAAAGATCGAGAAGACCGAGCACTGCGGCACGCGCAAGCTCGCCTATCGCGTCGCCAAGCATCGTGAAGGCATTTACGTCTACCAGCAGATTCGCACCAATCACGGCGAGCTCATCTCGGAGCTCGAGCGCCGCCTGCGCGTCCAGGACGTGGTCATCAAGTATTTGACCGTGCGCCTCGACGAAGATTTGAAGCGTCAGAAGAAGCTCGGCGGAAAGCGCGAACAGCGCGCCGCCCGGCGCCCGCGCCGCAGCGCGCCTGCTTCCGTCCCGGCTTCGACTCCCCCTCCGGCTCCCGAGCAACACGCGGCCGGCTGATTTTCATTTTTCGAGTTTCGTTTTTCCGTTCTTAGAGAGAAAGGCAGGATGGTATGGCAGAGGAACCGAAACAAGCACAGTCTCACAGTGGGCCCCCCCGCCGCGAAGGCGGAGGTGGCCATGGCGGTCCCGGAGGCGGCCATGGTGGTCCGCGCCGTGAAGGCGGACCGGGCGGCGGTGGTCCGGGCGGTCCCGGCGGACGGCCGCGCGGCAAGCGCCAATATTTCCGCAAGAAAAAAGTCTGCAAGTTTTGCGTCGAGAAGATGGACTTCATCGACTATAAGCGCGCGGACATCCTCTCGCAGTTTGTCCAGGAACGCGGCAAAATTCTCCCGCGCCGCATGACCGGTGTTTGCTCGCGTCACCAGCGCTGGCTGGGCGTGGCCATCAAGCGCGCGCGCAACATCGCCCTGCTGCCGTTCGCAGGCAGCGCCGCCGGCTCGCAGGCGTTGCGCGCCGTTGCGCCGCACGTCGCTCATGCAGCGCCCGCCACGCCCGCCGCAACAGCCGCCGCCGCACCAGCTGCGGCCGAGGCCCCGAAGGCGTAAGCCTGCTCGGGTCAATGGAAATAGGAGCATAGAGAGACAACATGCAAATCATTCTTCAGGAAGATATCGATAAGCTCGGTCATCGCGGCGACATCGTCACCGTCAAGCCCGGCTACGCCCGCAATTTCCTCTTGCCGCGCAAGCTCGCCATCGAAGCCAGCACCGGCAATATGAAAGCGCTCGAACGCATCCGTACTTCGCTTGCGAAAAAGACCGCCAATGAGCTGGACGCCGCGCAGAAACAAGCGGCGCTGCTCAATGGTGTGTCGCTAAGCTTCAACCGCAAGACCGGAGAGAACGACCAGATGTTCGGCTCCGTCACCACCGCCGACATCGCCGAAGGTCTCGCCGCGCAAAAATTCAAGGTCGACAAGCGCCAGGTCCAGCTCGCCGATCCTATCAAAGCTCTCGGCGAATATCCCGTCACCATCAAAGTCTTCCGCGACGTCACCGCCCAAGTCATCGTCCACGTCGCCAAGGAAGAATAATTCCAACACCATAGCTGCTGAGAATCTTCAGTGTAGGGGCACGATACATCGTGCCCTTCTTTGTTTTTTCTCTCTTTTGCTCGTTCTCCGCTCCTCTCTCGGCCCGAAAAAAAACTTTTCCTCGTTTTCCGAAACGATGCACAGCCTTGCGGTTGACGCCTCACCCTCTTCCGCGCACAATGCGACACCAGCTTGAATGCAATTAAATTTAATTTGAATCACAACGCTTTTCACTTGCGGCGAAAAAACTCCGTGCTTGCCCTCCCGCGGAGAACGTGGTACAAAAGCGAAGAAAAGGCGAATAGTGAAGACTGCAAATGCCTGTTGACACCACACTCGAAAAGCCGCTTCCGAACAATCTCGATGCCGAGCGCTCCGTCCTCGGCGCCATTCTCCTCGACAACAACGCCCTCAACGCGGCCATCGAGAATCTCCGCCCCGAAGATTTCTTTCTCGATCAGCACCGCCGCGTCTTTACGCAAATGATTTCGCTCGGCGAAGCCCAGCAAGCCATTGATCTCATCACGCTGACCGAAGAACTCCATCGCCGCGGTGACCTCGAAGCCGCCGGTGGCGCGCCTTACCTCGCGTCTCTCGCCGACGGCATGCCCAAGGTCTCGAACATCGAGCACTACGCCCGCATCGTCAAGGAAAAGGCGTTGCTCCGCAATCTCATTCACACCACGCACAACATCCAGCAGCGCGCCTTCGAGGGCGAGGACGGCGCCGACACCATCCTGGACAACGCGGAATCTTCCATCTTCTCTCTCGCGGAAGACCGCGTAAAAGCCGGCTTGATTTCCGTCAAGGACATCGTCCGCGACAATTTCGAGCGCCTCGAAAAAATCTTCCGCGAAGGGAAGAGCATCACCGGCGTGCCGACCGGCTACGTCGAGCTGGACAAGCTGACTTCCGGCCTCCAGTCCTCGGAACTGCTGATTCTCGCGGCGCGGCCCTCGCAGGGAAAAACGGCTCTGGCTCTAAACCTCGACGAAAACATCGGCATTAGCGGCGGCCAGCCTGTGGCCATCTTCAGCATGGAAATTTCCAAGGAGTCGCTGCTTCAGCGCCTTGTTGCTTCCGTCGCGCAGATTGATGCGCACAAATTCCGCACCGGGCATCTCAGCCGCGAAGACTGGCGCAGGATGACCGAAGCCCTCGGCACAATCTCTTCCGCGCCGCTCTGGATTGATGACGCCGGCTCCATCAGCGTCCTCGAAATTGGCGCGAAAGCCCGCCGCCTCAAGCGCGACAAAGGCCTCTCGCTCCTGATCGTCGATTACCTGCAGTTGATCACCGCGCGCGGCCGCTTCGGTAACCGCAATGAAGAAGTCTCCAGCATTTCACGCAGCTTGAAGGGCCTCGCCAAGGAGCTGAAAATTCCCGTCCTGGTTCTCAGCCAGCTCACGCGCGCTCCGGAGCGCGAAGAACGCGGCCCGCAGCTTTCGGACCTTCGCGAGTCCGGCGCCATCGAGCAGGACGCCGACGTGGTCATGTTCATTTACCGCCCGCACTTCTTCAAGCACGACGCCGAGCCCGACGAGCGCGAACAAACCGAACTCATCATCGCCAAGCAGCGCAACGGCCCCACCGACAAAGTCCGCTTCGTCTTCCGCAGCCGCCTCACCCGCTTCGAGGAAGCCGCCCCCGACGCCTTCTCCCAATTCTCCCCCGACGATATGTAACAAGTCAGATTTACCAAGCGGTGCGCTAGTCTGCCCTAAGTTCTTTTGCGTTATCGTAAGCCGTCATAAGATGGTATGAAGGAGATGCTGTGTTCAAGGCTCTGACGGGCGGGTTACTCTTTCTCTTATTCTTTCCTTCCTTCACGTGCAGCAGGGCCTCTGTCGGTGGAATGGAGTCAGTGAGCGTCTCTCCAGCTCGCCAGACGGAAAACGAATCGCATACTCTTACGAGCCCCGCGATCATAGGCGCTCTCGGATCGTCATCGTCAACGTTGACGGATCAGATATGCACCAGTGGTCGCCTTCAGGCGTAACCGACTTGTCGCCCGTCTTCTCGCCCGACAATGAAACAATCGTTTTTTCCCGGGCGGAGTTCTACGGCAGTTACTCGCCGATCGTGCAGCCACATCCTCATGGCTGGAGCTTTTTCGCCTCTAACTTGGACGGGACAAACGTACGCCAGCTGACGACCGAGCATTTTTATATGGTATCGCGCCCTTCCGTCTCCCCGGACGGCAAGAGTATGGTCCTCGTAACGGAGGGTCTCGAAACGGATCAGCAGATTGCAATTTACTCGATAGTCTCTCCGGGCCCTCCCTTGCGCACCTTTCGGCCTCACGTTCCGGACGAAATAAATCACAAGCATCCTATTTTTGCCTACCCAAACTACCTGCCGGATGGAAGTATTCTCTTCATGGCTGCCGACAGCCACGTGAGTTATGACATATACCGGATGAATCCCGACACCGGGGCGATCGAGAAGCTCACGAACCGAAATGGCTACGCAACCGAACTCAAAGTCTCTGCGAACGGAAAGACTGCCGCATTCTTGAAGTGGCGCCACAACTGGATGTTGGAGGTAACTGACCCTGAGCCCTACTTGCTCGATCTGGAGAGTCACAGGCTCACGCCTCTCAAGATCAGCGGGCTGAATTGACCTGAAGTGGGCCGGGTGCTGCACTCTTACGTTCTTTGCAAAGGTGCGGGTTTTGATTTCTCGATCCGGCCCGTTCTCGGTTCACGCGCCGTGATGTTTCGCATCCTAAGTATTGGTCTCTATCCTACTCCGTAGTATAATTGAGTCGTGCTCTTTATTGAGTTTAGGGGCTTCACGGAACGGCTTCATCGCCTCGCCAAGCAGGATGCAGACGACGTGCTACGCGCCATTCAAGGTGATCTCCTGGCGAATCCTTCGCGCGGAGCCGTAGTCCCTGGATTGGCCGGCATCCGTAAAGCCCGCGCTGAAAATCCTGCCCGGGGCAAAGGCAAGCGCGGAGGTTTTCGTTACATGTACTATTTTTTGGAGTACGAGGACGAAATTTATCTGCTCTCCCTCTTCGACAAAGGTCAACAGGAGGACCTGAACGAGAAGCAGAAAGCCGCTCTACGAGCCGTGGTTGCGGAACTGAAAGGAAATTGACAATGGCGAAGAAAGTCCAGATTTTCGACGAGCTTATGGAAGGCTTTCGAGACGCAATTGCCCGGAAGAAGGGTCACGCCGTCGCACTCCGCATCACCGAAATCCCGCGCGTCAAGCCCATGCGCCCACGGCAAATCAAGAAAATCCGCCAGGCCCTTGGCGCCAGCCAAGCCATCTTTGCTTATATCCTCAACGTCAGCCCCAAAGTAGTCCAGAGCTGGGAACACGGCGCGCGTCGACCAACGAACGCGGCTCTCAAACTCTTAAGCATTGCCCAGACCGATCCACAGGTCCTCTTGCAATCAGGCACTGTTTCTGGTCATCGCAGGGCGCGACGCGAACCCCGACGCTCCCGTGCCAGCCGGTCCCAATAGGACAATTTGACGGTCCGCACTCTCAAGCAGGTAAGATCTTACCCTGTCGCAACCTTCTGCGGGGCAATCGGACATCTCCTGCTAGTACGAGCCTCAAACAGCCGTCTTCGCCGGCCACGCGATCTGCCCCCCGCGACGGTACGCCAGGTTGGCAATGTGTCCCGCGCGAGCCGCGCTAACTCCCGTTTCGACCGGCGCGTTTGGCTCTTTGCGACTCCTGACACAGTCGAAGAAATTCTCCATGTGCGAGATCGTTCCCTCCTGAAAACTCTCCGCCTTCATCACCGGATTCACTCTTTCCGATACGCCTTCATGATAGACGCCAAAGCCGCTCCGGTTGAGCTTGAGCGTCGCCTCCGTCCCGCGAAACTCCAGCCCGCCGTCGTCAATCGAGGACGCCATCATGCCCTCGTAGACGACATCGAATCCGGGATAACGGACCGCCGCCTGAACCGTGTCCGGACAGTCCCACTGCTCGAAGACATATTTATCGCCAAGCATCTGCGCGTCCTTCGGCGTGTCGGATTTCATCGCCCAATGCACCACGTCAATCCAGTGCGTGAAGAGATCGGTCATCGCGCCGCCACCAAAATTCCAGAACCAGCGCCAGCGATAAAACTTTTCTTCGCTGAACGCCTGCTCGGGAGCGCCGCCGAGCCATTGTTTCCAATCAAGCGCCTGCACATCCACGGCTTTGCGCTGATTCCACGCCTGATAGTTCTGCCACCAATACGTCCTGATCTGCGGGACGCGCCCGAGGCTGCCTCCCTGAATGAGGTCCACCGCATCGCGAAAGTGGCTCCAGCTCCGCTGCTGCATCCCGCATTGCAATATCTGTTTGCTGGAGCGGACCGCCTTCGTCAGTACCGCCCCTTCCTCAAGCGTGTGCGTGACCGGCTTCTCGAGATAAACGTCTTTGCCGGCTGCGATGGCGTCGATAGCCATGCGCACATGCCAATGGTCCGGTGCGGCGATCAACACGGCGTCGAGCTGCTGCTCGAGTACCTCGTGATAGTTTGCGTGTGTAGTCACCGCACCGCCGCTGGGGCGTTGCTTGACGGCGTCGCGATGTGGCCCATACACGTCGCTCACGGCCACGAGTTGGTAGCCGCCGACTTTGTCAGCGCATTCGATCAGGTAATTCATGCGCCCGCCGACGCCGATCGCGCCGACGCGGATAGTGTCGGCAGCCCCGAGGACTCTCGTTGCCGCGAGAGCCGTCATGCCGGTGGTAACGATGAAACTGCGACGATTTAGTTGGCTTGTCATGCCGAGCATCTTAGCGATTGCACTTCACTTTCGCTATAACATTTGGTAGAATCAGTGTCGGGTAAATCCCTGATCTTTCTAAGAGCGGCAGCCATCCTGCCGCTCTTTCTTTTTTTCGGAGGGAAAACTCGTTCACTGCTCAGTCCAGAGCCTCCGCATTCTCAGTGAACTCTGAGCTCTCTGCGACCGCTGTGTAAGAATCCCCACGCTCCGTCCTTCAGTTCTCGGACGGAGTGGATCACCAGCCTGCAGCACCCGTATCTGCTGAATCTTGGAGCGATTTTAAGTCATTTAGAATCAACACGTATCAGGTCGTCCACAAGTGTTGATTGTAAAGAACTTACGCGCCGTCTAAGTCCTTTAGAAGCAATACTTACAAAAAAGAGGGGGGAGGGGCCTCTCGGCTTCCTCGTCGTCGAACAGGCCTTCGGCTTGCATCACAAGCGACTGTTGTCATTCTCGCGGCAGGTGACCGCAGCGTCCGTCCGCTAGCCGCAACCGGATGGCGTAAACTGAATTCTTTCTGGTAGGGCCATGGCACAAGCTGACAAGAGTCCCCGCAATTTGAAGAGCCGCCCCATCTGGGCCGAGGTTTCCCTGTCCACGCTGGCGGAGAATTTCCGTTCCATCCGCAAGTTCGTGAATCCACCGGAAGAGAAGCGCAAAACGCCCCGAAAAATTCTCTGCATCGTCAAAGGCAATGGCTACGGCCACGGCGGCCCGCAGGTCGCCAAAGCTCTCGAAAAAGCCGGCTCAGATTGGTTCGGCGTCACGTGCACCGAGGAAGGCATCGCCGTCCGCAACGCCGGCGTTCGCAAACCGGTTCTCGTCCTCACAAGTTTCTGGCCTGGCGAGGAGTCGCGCCTCCTCGAATACGATCTCACGGCGGTCATTCATCGCTGCGAGCAGCTCAAGGAACTCGATCGCGCAGCGGGCCGCATCATTGCCAAAAAAGGCGGGAAGAAAGGCCGCAAAAAAGTTTCGTTCCACTTGAAAATGGACACTGGCATGAACCGCTTGGGTATCGCGCCCAGCGATGTCGAATGTTTTGCCCGCCAACTCGCCAAGTGCAAGCATCTGGAGCTAGGCGGAGTCTTCACGCATTTTGCTTCTTCGGAAGTTCTCACCAATACGCGCACGGGCGAACAAACGCGCCAGCAAGAAGAGCGTTTCTACGCCGCACTCGACCGTCTTCGCGCGCTGGGCATTGATCCCGGCATCGTGCATCTCGCCAACAGCGCCGCCATCGTCGCTCGTCCTGAGACCTGGGCCGACATGGTCCGTCCCGGCGCAATTTTGTACGGCTATCATCCGGGCTACGATCCGGTTGAGCAACGTCCGGAAATCGAAGCGCGTTTGCCACTGAAGCCCGTCATGAGCCTGCGCACACGCATCATCAACATCCGCAACATTCCCGTGGGCGCTGGCGTCGGCTACAACGAAACCTTCATCGCCAAACGCCCCTCGCGCATCGCCGTCCTCGCCGCTGGCTACGGCGATGGCATTCACCGCTCGCTGGGAAACCGCGGCAGCGTCCTGGTCCGCGGCTCACTCGCGCCAATGGTTGGAATTGTCTCCATGGACGTCACTATGATTGACGTCACCGACGTACCGGGAGTCGAGGTCGGTGACGTGGTCACCGTCCACGGCACCGACGGCGACCGCGTCCTTCCCGCCAACTTCATTGCCCGCAGCATCGGCACAGTGACTTCCGACCTGCTCTGCGCCGTGAGCCAGCGTGTCCCGCGCCTCTATTTTCAGTAATGGATAGCTGAGATTCTTTTAATCTTTCCATCGTCTGCATTCCGCATTTCGCCTGACACCCCGGCTTGAGGTACACTCTGAAGTTTGCGGCCCCATCGTTACTCCTGTCCGGCGGGTCGCGCTTAAAATGAGCCGAATTGCCGCCATTCTTCCAGCCGCAGGTCTCGGCACTCGCATGGGTGCCGAGACGCCGAAGCAGTTTCTCGAACTGGAAGGCACTCCGCTGGTCATTCATAGCGTGCGGCGCATCGCTTCGTGCCCGCTCGTTACCGACATCATCGTCGCCACCCGCGCCGACGTCGTCGACTCGCTCGAAGAACGCATCCGCGGCGAACGCTTCATGCAATCCGTGCGGGTAGTCCGCGGCGGAGATTCCCGCCAGGACTCGGTCGCGCTCGCGCTCCAGGAAGTTCCGGACGAGACGGAAATCGTACTCGTGCACGACGCCGTCCGCCCGTTCGTTACTCGCGAACAGATCGTCCGCGTCATCGAGGAAGCCCGCCGCTGCCAGGCTGCTATTCTGGGCATTCCAGCCATGGACACGGTTAAGGAAGTAAAGCGCGCCAGCTTGCCCGAAGATGTCGCGCTGATCATCGGAACCATCCCCCGCGAGCGCGTCGTGCTGGCGCAGACGCCGCAAGCGTTTTCAACGAAACTAATCAAGGAAGCATTCGCGCGAGCGCAAGCCGATGGCGTCAACGCCTCCGACGAAGCAGGTCTCGTCGAGCGCATCGGCCACGACGTCCACGTCATCCTAGGCTCGGAGCGCAACATCAAAATCACCAAGCCCGCCGACATGGACCTCGCCCGCTTCTACCTCGAACAAGAACGCCAGAAAACATGAGCGTGCGCTGCGGCATTGGTTACGATCTTCATCGGCTCGCGGAAGGGCGCAAGCTGATCGTCGGCGGAATCGAACTGCCGTTTGACAAAGGCTCCGTCGGACACTCCGACGGCGACGTTCTGGCCCATGCTATGTGTGACGCGCTGCTCGGCGCGGCTGGACTCGGCGATATCGGCACGCATTTTCCGGACTCCGATCCAAAATGGAAAGGCGCAAACAGCTTGCTCTTCCTGGAACACGCGCGAAAGCTGCTCGACGAAAAACACTTCGCGATCGAGCACGTCGATGCCGTCGTCATCACCGAAAAACCAAAGCTGGGTCCGCACTTTCCGAAAATGCGCGAAGCCCTCGCCCACGCGCTGGGAGTCTCCGCCGATCATATTCACCTGAAAGCCAAGACCAACGAAGGCGTTGACGCTATCGGCCGCGGCGAAGCCATCGCCGCGCACGTGGTCGCAACGCTTTTTCAACGGTGATCGTGCACTGAGTGCCTGGTGAATCTGCGAGCGCGAGATATGATTTAGTGATGACTCCGCAAGAAACTCCGAACGCGCCGGCCGCCGCCGTGAATGTGTTTACCGCAAGCGACGTAGCCGAAATTCTCCGCGAGCAAAGCTGGCTCTCAAGTGAAGCATCTCCTCAGCAGATTGCGTGGTGCGAACGTGCCGCCGTGCTCCTCGGTCCGCACATTACGGACCGCCGCTCGCTCACAGATCTATTGCAATTCGTCTTTCATTACAACGCGCAAGAAATCCTGGCAAAAGTAGAGAGTCACTCCGTCCTCTCTCGTTCCGGTGCGCGCGAGGTGCTCCGCCATCTAGCGCTTCTTTTGCTCGATGGTGCGCCGCTTACGACGGATCGATTCAAGGAAATCATTACGGCCTTGAAAGACCGCGTGGGCTTGGGCAGTCGCGAGATCTTTCATCCCGTACGCCTGGCGCTAGCAGGCCGCGCAGGCGCAGGCGAACTCGATCGCGTTATCCTCCTCCTCGATGAAGCCGCCGCTCTTTCCTTCGCCGTGCCCGTCAAATCCGCGCGCGAACGTATTTTGGAATTCTGCGCTGCGCTCGATTAATTAGCACCGGCGTCTCTGTTGTGGGGGCACGCTTCATCGTGCCCTGGTTCGTTCAGCGCTTTGCCAACTGCAAACTGTCAACAGCCGACCATCGCCTGTAAACTATCTCCGCGATGGACAAACTTACCGGCATCCATGCCATACGCGAAGCTCTCGACGCCGGCCGCCCCTTCGACCGCATCCTGATCGCCCGCGGCCGCCAGGACACGCGCGTCGAGGAAATTGTCCAGCTAGCCCGCGCGCGAGACATTCCCGTGCGGTTTGAAGAGCGCGGCCAGCTCGATCGTCTCGCCAATTCGAAAGATCACCAAGGAGTTGTCGCTCTGGCCGCAGCCCGCGCCCCGGCTACTCTCGAGAGCATTCTCGCCGCCGCGAATAAGGGCGCCGATCACGGACGCAAAGGACTAATCGTCCTGCTTGACGGCGTTGAAGACCCGCACAATCTCGGGGCCGTGATTCGGACGGCCCTCGCCGCAGGCGCTCATGGCGTGATCATTCCGGAGCGCCGCGCAGTCGGGCTCACGGACACGGTTGCGCGCGCATCCGCCGGCGCTCTCTCGCATCTGCCGGTCGCAAAGGTGACCAATCTCGCGCAAACGATGGAAGAATTGAAGGAAGCAGGCTACTGGCTCATCGGGCTCGACGAGCGCGCCGATAAAAGTTACACCGAAGCCGACTACACATCTCCGCTTGGCATTGTCCTCGGCGGAGAAGGCAAAGGTCTCCACGACCTGACACGCAAACGCTGCGACTTTGTCGTGTCGCTGCCCACAACCGGCCCGGTAAAATCGCTCAACGTCTCCGTCGCCGCAGGTGTCGTCCTCTTCGAAGCCCTCCGCCAGCGCCATTCAAAGTAGCGCAGTGGTTCCGTTTCCGGTTACGCAACTACACATCCACTAGGAGGCGAGCGCCACCTCCACAGCGGGCTTCACTTTTGGTTCTTTCCGGACTCGTTCAACTTGGCAACTCTGTCAATCGCTTTGTCCACTTCCTCGCGGACGCCATCGATGTCAAACGGATTGCCACGCGGGTCGGTGTACACGGGCCCTTTGACACTCGCAGCCAGGCGCTTAGCCACTTGATATTCCCGAAGCGAGTCTGCCCAATGCTTTTCCTCTTCGAGGATATAAGCAAATTCAAAGCGACCCATGGGATTATTAGGGTCTTTTTCGAGCGCATCAAGTAGCACCTGGCGCTGTTCCGAGTGCATGGCTTTTCTCTTGTAGAGAGCATAGAGCGCATAGTCATCGCCCGGATTCGACGGGTCTAGGACAGACGCCAATTTGAGTTCCTTCAGAGCGTTTGCGAAGTCGCCTAAGGCGTCATAGGCTACGCCCGCTTGGTTGTGCCAGAAGGCGGACTTTGGGCTCTTCGCTATCCCAGCTTTGGCCTTAGCCAATTCAGCCTTCCAGTCTACGGTGACGCTTCCATGCTGTGCCAAGAGGAACGGCAAATCTGCGGCCGCGCAGAGAAAACAAACGAAAGTGAGCAGGGCAATTCTAAGTCGTTTCATTTCCTTATCTCCATAGCGGCGCGCGTGAAGCAGCTTGATGATGTGGGGAATTTGGTTTCATTTGGAAATATTGTTACTCCAACACTGCGAACTCTGTAAGGAAACTATGTTTGCGTTCCAACAGAAAATTGGACTCGGTGCGGGTTAACACGTTGATCGGAAACTGACCCGCCACCTAGAATAGCTGCGGCTCGGCGCGCATGACTAAAATCAGAATCAAAAACTACTTGTCGTACTGGATGAGCGAAAAAACATCCATGCCATTGAGTTTCGAGCGGCCGTTGAGAAACGTCAGTTCCACTGCAAACGCGGCGCCTTCGATTATCCCACCGAGTTTCTCCACAAGCTTGGTCGTGGCCGCAGCCGTACCGCCCGTAGCGAGCAGATCGTCGCAGATGATTACGCGCTGCCCCGGCTTCACGGCATCCTCGTGAATTTCGAGTGTGTCCGTTCCGTACTCGAGGGCATAGGAAATGCTGGCCGTTTTCGCGGGCAATTTTTTCGGCTTTCGAACTGGCACGAACCCCGCCCCCAGCCGGTATGCCAGCGCCGGAGCAAAAATAAACCCGCGCGCTTCGATGCCCGCGACGACATCGATGGTGTGCCCTTTGTAGTGATCGCAAAGACGGTCAATGAGCGTATGGAAACCTTCCTTGTCTTTCAGCAGCGTGGTCAGGTCATAAAAAAGAATTCCCGGCTTCGGATAATCGGGCACTTCGCGAATCAGCTTTTTCAGGTCATCCATTCGAACGGCTCCTCTTCGTCATCGTGTTCTCAAGCGTCCGGCTCGATCACAAATCTATTCTCATACCGCGCGCTGTCCTGAGCTTGCTCTTCCCGCACCTCGCTCACGCTCGAAAATCGCGGCCCGCGCTCGAGCGCGCTCTTAAGCTCATCCAGTTGCGCCGGTGACCCGACGGCAAGCACTTCGACTCGACCGTCGAAGAGGTTCCTCGTGTAACCGCCAATCTCCAGCTTCTCCGCCACCCGCTGCACGAAGAACCGGAATCCCACGCCCTGCACGGTTCCCGAGACAAAATACCGCCTGGTTTGTTTCTCGTCGCTCACAAACTTCGAAATTGTAGCAGAGACCTCGCGTATCATGCCGAACTGCCACGCGCCGAATCGCACCGCGCCGTCATTCGAAGAAGCACACCGGACGTTCAGCGGAAAGTGCGCTAAACTCAATCAGGTTTGCGCGCATGCCCGAAGCTGCTCTTCGGTGACCTCCGCGCATCTTATTTCCTATGAACTCGCCCACTTCCGATCGCTCCGGCGGCCATTTCCGCTTCCTTTTGCTTGCCGCTCTTCTCGTCTGCGCACTCTTTTTTGCGCGCGCAGAATGCCGTGCCCAGACTGCCCAGCAGGGGCCGCTGACGCCGCCTCCGGAACACGACGTCCGCCGCATGGGAACGGAACCGGTGCCGCCGGCTCCGCCCGCGATTCCGCCTGCGGAAATCATCAAACGCTTTTCGCAAAAAGAGGACGAATACATCGTCGCCCGCGCCGGATTCACTTACAAGAAAACAGTTCGCCTCGAAGAGTTCGGCCCAGACGGGAAGCCCTCCGGACAACTCTTGCTGGTGCTCGAAGGAAAGCCCGGCCCCGACGGCAAAATTTCTGAAAAAACCGCCGAGCGGCCGCAATCTACCCTTCACTATCTCGAGATGGGCCCGGAAGATTTCCAAGCTCTCGCTCGGATGCCAGCTTACCCGCTCACAACGCCGCAGCTGGCGAAATACGATCTAAAGTATTTGGGCAAGGAACTCGTCGACGAAATTGAGTGTTACATCTTCCAGGTGAAGCCCAAAGCCGTCGAGCGCGCGCATTACTATTTCGATGGCATCGTGTGGGTCGACGACGTCTACCTCGATGTAGTGAAAACGTACGGAAAATGGGTCAACGATCTCGGCGACATGCGCTCGGCCACTATGCCGTTCTCGATATTTGAAACGTATCGTGAGAATGTCGACGGCAAGTATTGGCTTCCCAACTACATGCGTTCCGACGGCACGCTGAACCTGAAGGATCAAAACGTGCCCGTCCGATTGGTGGTCAAGTGGACGGACTTCAAACCGGTTTCCGCTGCCGCTCCAGCGCCTGCCGCCACACCGCCAGCTGCCGCACCGAAACCCCCATCTTGAAACTTGTCCGGGCAAATGTCAGCCACAGATTCTCTTCAAGACTTCCGGTAGTTCCCGGATCGACTCCAGCAGAAAATCCGGCCGCGCCGCGCGCAAGCGCTTTTCCGTCGGAAAAGGTCCGAGTACGGCGATCGCCTGCACTCCCGCGCGCTTCGCCATTTGCAAATCCTCAGGAGAATCTCCCACGTACACACACGCGGCCGGTTCGAGACGCAGTTTCCGCAACGCGAGCCGCAATGGCGCCGGATGCGGCTTTTTTTCTGGTGTGTCTCCGCTGCAAACGCGAGCTCCAAAAAGCTGCGTGAGCCGGAACGCGCGCAACTGCCGCGTCACGCGGTCCCGATCTCCGCTCGTGACTAAACCCAAGTGATGCGCCCGCCCCAGCCGAACCAGCACTTGCCGGGCACCCGCGATGAGTTGCGGCGAATGCTTCGCGTACTGCGCGCGCCACGCTCGGTCCGCATCGTCCCAGCGCGCACGCGGCAGCTTCGCAGCTCGATATACGCGGTACCAATTCGGCGAGTAATGGCGGTCCAGCTCTTCCAGTCCCCAGGGAATCCCCATCTCACGAAACATCGCCAAATAGGCCGCCGAATCGGCTTCGTACGAATCGACCAGAGTGCCGTCCCAATCAAACAGCACTCCTTGTAAACTTTTATTTTTTGGGCGAGCCATGAGCGCTTAGAGTAGCAAACCCTCAGCCCTAACAGGTCACCGAAATCTTCCACCAAAGTCATTTCTACGGCCACGAGAAATCCGCTTTTTGAAAACGCGGCGAAGCAGCAAACGGCCAGAGAGTGCCCTGCTGGGTCAGTTTCCGGCAATCCGACTTACCAGGCGTTGGCATCTTGCTGACGCTCTCACGTCAGGACTGCTCTAGTCACAAGTTCATTGCGTCGAGGGTAGAAGGGGCACTAAGATGCGCGGGCTAGGAGTCCAAATCGGAAATCCCGGATAAAGTTATGTTTTCCGG
>JBGPLB010000032.1:0-31286 GCA_041486245.1 Candidatus Acidiferrum sp. | reverse complement strand
ATCCAGGAGGCCGAAGCCAAGGCCCACCCGCAGGCGGCGATCGGAGAAGCGGCAGTCGATATCCCAGAGCAAATCGGGAATGGGGGTTGCAGAGCGGAGAAGGCCCTGGAATTCGTCGCCGAGAGTTATGACAAATTTGGCAAGAATATGCCGGTGATATTTTTCGTTCAGGAAGACAACGAGTTCCTGGAATCTTTGTTGCACACCGGGACGCTGGCTGCGGGTGAGTTCGCGGGATTTCAGCATGTCCGCGATGAGAGCAATACAAGGGCGGTTGGGAATAGCCATGGGAAATCTCTCCGGAGAGAGCATATATCTTGCGGAAGCGCGTGTCAACCTTTTAAGATTGTTTATATATAGAACAGCTCTTATTGGTTGACTCTTACGGATACAACCTTTATTGATTGGTACGTTGCGGTCCCGGCCTGACGACGAGGCTATGCCGGTGGTCATCGTGGTCGATGGCAGGCCGACGCGGCAAGAGGCGAAGACGACTGTACTCTCGGACAGGATACTGGAAAGCGACAGGTTCGTGATGGGAACTTGTCAGCGCAGATGAGCGGCGCTCCAATAGAAGTACTATGAGAAACACTCGAAATATTAAGAAAAACAAAGCGGGCCAGGTGATTTTCGCGTTTTTGGTGGCCGGAGCGTTTTCTTGCGCGCGGGCGTCGGCGCAGGATCGAATCTTCAATTGGCTGCCCGCCAATGACGAAAGCGTGCGGCTGGACCCGGGGAATTATCATACGGCGCGGACGTACCGTCCGAACGCGCCCGGTCAAAACAATCACGTGGATATCAAGTCAGAAAAGCCGGTCACCATTTTCATGACGCCGGAGGGAGACTGGAACGCGGCGCTGCAGCATGCCGAGAACATCGAAAGGCTGCGGCAAGTGTGCCTGCGAGAGCACGTGGTGGAGACTACGTACGTTTGCGAGATGCCGGTCGAGCCGATGACATTGGTCATTCGGGATGAGAGGTACAGCCCGGATGCATCAATATTTGCCGGGCTCGGCGAAGTTCTGGATCCGAGTAACCAGGTGGAACGCGCGGTGGGCGTGGGGATTGCGGCGGTGCTGAATGCGCATGCGGCGTCCAAGCGGCAATTTAAGTCGCCTAACGACCTGCACATCCAGTATTACCGGTGGGATTGCGTGGAGAATTGCATCCAGCCGGAGATTCAGTGGAGTCATCAGGTGAAGGAGAAGTACGAGCTGACCTCGTTTCCGAAGGTTTATGGAGGGTTTGCGCCGGACCACGACGGCGAGCAGGTGAGCGTGAGGATCAAGTCACCTGTGCCGATGGTGGTGGCGATGCTGCCCTCGGACATAGCCAACAAGTTGTATGCGAGGCCGGATGCGCTGGAGTCCGCGCTGGAGAAAAACAATTGCCAGCAGCGCGGAGTGCAGAGTCAGCAGTTCGAGTGCACGTTCAACCTCGGAGATGGGCCGCAGTCGCTTGTCGTTCTGCCGGAACCTGGGGCGAACGTGCCGCGTCACAAGAAAGCGGAAGTTGAGATGCTGGCGGCGAAGTGCGTGGCCAATTGCGAGATGCTGCAAAGCAAGCAGCAATAGAGCCCTGGGGCGACGCTGCGTGTCGTCGAGTCCCTCCGATTGGGTGAGGGAGATCTTCCTTCGTTTCACCTGGCGTTTCACCTGAATGAGCGGTTTCCTACCTGTGAAAATAATCCTGAGTGCCTGAACGGGCACGAGTGTGGCGGCGGCGTTGCGGTTTCGCGCTAAAGATTTTTTGAGGCGCGAAAGGCGCGGACGACGACGGCGACATCGCGCTGGTCGGCGTCGACCTGGGCGTTGAGATGGCGCATTTCGGCGGCGGTGATTTTGCCGGCGAGATCGGCGAGGGCGGGGCGGAGCTGCGGGAATTTCTCGAGCGCGTCGCGGCGAACGATGGGAACGGCGTCGTAAGGCGGGAAATAGTGGAGATTGTCTTCGAGGGCGACAAGGTGAAGCGAGTCGATGAGGCCGTCGGTGGAATTGCCGGCGACGATATCGACTTGATGATCGACGAGAGCGCGATAGAGGAGGCCGAGGTCCATGACGTTTGGTTGCGCGGCGAAGCGGAGAGCATAGCGGCTGCTCCAGCCGCGGAAACCGTCGGGGCGCTCGAGAAATTCGTAGCCGACGCCGACGCGCCACTGGGGGGCGATGGAGGCGAGGTCGGACATGGTGCGGAGGTGGAGGCGCTGTGCGTCGTCGCTGCGGACGACCATGGCGAAAGTGTTTTCAAAGCCGAGAGGGTCGGCGAGATCGAGATGGAAGCGCTGGGAATATTGCTGTTTGACGCGATCGTAGATGGCGGCGGAAGTGTCGGAGTCGGGAGATTCGTTAAGGACGGCGGTTAGGGCCGTACCGGTGTACTCGACGTAGAGATCGAGATCGCCGGAGAGGAGGGCTTTGTGGACGAGGAGCGTGCCGCCGAGATTGGCTTTGCGGACGACGGGGATGCCGGTGCGGGCTTCGATGTGCTGGGCGAGGAGTTCGGCGAGGATGACTTGCTCGGTAAAGAATTTTGAGCCGATGGTTAGATGGGGTTGGGAGGGCTTGCGGCAGGCGGAAATGAAGCAAAGGAGGTTAAGGAAATAAAGGAAGTAAAGGACCCGGAAAAGAGCGCGGCGCATTTTCAGGCTACCTTGAGGCGGCGTTCGAGGAGGCCGAGGAGGAGGTCGGCGAAGATGGCGAGGAGGGCGGCGGGAACGGCGCCGGCGAGGATGACGGAGTCGTTGACCATGGCGACGCCGCGGAAAATGAAGGTGCCAAGACCGCCGGCGCCGATGGCGGCAGCGATTGTGGCAACGCCAATGGTGATGACGGTGGCAGTGCGAATGCCCGCGAGGATGACGCTGAGCGCGAGCGGCAAGCGGACACGGAGAAGGACTTGTGTGCTGGTCATGCCCATCGCTTCGGCGGCTTCGAGGATGGCAGGGTCGATGCCGGTGAGGCCGACGTAGGTGTTGCGAAGAATGGGGAGAAGGGCGTAGAGAACGAGGGCGACAATGGCGGTGCGGCGGCCGATGCCACCGATGAAGGGGATAGGGATAAGGAAGCCGAAAAGCGCGAGGCTGGGAATGGTTTGAAAAACGCTAGCAACCCCTAACGCGATGGCGCGGAGGTGGCGATGTTGCACGATGAGCATGCCGAGCGGGACGGCGATGGCGATGGCGAAGGCCATGGAAATGACGACGAGAGTCAGATGGTCGAGCGTGGCGCTGAGGATTTCGGAGCGATGGTCGAGGAAGAAGTTCCAGGGACTCACGGAGAGACTCCATTGGATACGGCGAGGGATGCGGTGAAGGCGTGGACTTCGGGATGATCGAGACGCAGAAAATCCTGAGGGGGCGCGAAGGCCACGAGTTGCCCTGCGTGGAGAAGAGCGATGCGGGAAGCGAGAAGAAGGGCTTCGCGAACGTCGTGGGTGACAAAGACGATGGTTTTGTTGAGACGGCGGGCGAGGGCGCTGAATTCGCGCTGAAGTTCGGCACGGGTCACGGGATCAAGAGCGCCGAAGGGCTCGTCCATAAGAAGAATTGGCGGATCGGCGGCGAGAGCACGTGCGACGCCGACGCGCTGGCGCTGGCCGCCGGAGAGTTCGCGCGGAGGGCGGGTCGCAAATTCGGCGGGAGCGAGACCTACCAGGAGCAATAATTCTTCCACACGGGCGGCGATGTGGGAGGCGTCCCAATTTTCGAGAGTTGGGACAAGGCCAACGTTTTCAGCCACAGTGAAATGCGGAAAAAGGCCTGCCTCTTGAATAACGTATCCAATAGAACGGCGAAGACGTATGGGGTCGTAGCCGGTAGTCGCGCGGCCCTGGACAAGGACTTGCCCCTGCGAGGGGAGGAGCATGCGATTGATGAGCCTTAGAAGGGTGGTTTTGCCGCTGCCGCTGCGGCCGAGGAGGACCAGGGTTTCGCCGCGCGAGATGGTTAGAGAGATATTAGAGACGATGGCGCGGTCAGGAATATCGTTTATGTGGTAGTGCACGTCGCGAAATTCGATGGCGACGTCCGACGGCGCTGCGAGTTTCGCATTCATTTCGATTGACAGCCTCACGCCACAGGGGGAACATCGTACCCCACTCAGCCTCCCCGGCGCCGAATTTCGGCGCATCCTTCTCGCGGAAGCGGCATCCAAACAAAGGGGAAGACGCCATGGGAGCTACTGCAACAGCTGTCCGCATCCGGCACGACCTCCACACTCGCCTGTTAGAAGCGCGCGCGCAAACCGATGAGTTGTTTCGCATCGTGCGCGACGAAGCGATTTACGACCGGCCCATTCCGGAGCGACACCGGATTATCTTCTACAGGGGACATGTAGAGGCTTTCGATTGGAACTTGCTTGCGCAACGCGCGTTTGGCTTAAGTTCCGGCCAGCGAATTCTTGATGACCTATTTGCGTTCGGAATTGACCCCGTAGGAGGGGGATTGCCAACCGATGTGCCAAGCGATTGGCCCAGGCGCGAAGAAGTGGAGCGCTATAACCAGCGGCTGAGAAGTGAACTGGATCAGGCCATTGAGCATGCTCTGGCGCGGCCTAAGGAAGGGCATCCGCATCTGATTTCGATGTTGGAAGTGGCCATCGAACACCGATTGATGCACGCGGAGACGCTGGCATACATGCTGCACCGGCTGCCCACGGAGAGAAAAATTCAGGGGCCGATTGCGCTGAGGTCCGGTTCGCGAGGCTCCAAGTCTCGCCTGGTTGAGATACCTGCAGGGCGGGCCACGCTGGGGCTATCCCAGAAGACGGGTGATGAATTCGGCTGGGACAACGAGCAGGATGCGCATACGGTTGAGGTTGCGGGATTTGCGATCGATAGCGGCAATGTAACGAACCAGGATTTTTTGCGTTTTGTTCAGGCTGACGGATATGAAAACCGTGCGCTGTGGAGTAACGAAGCATGGGCGTGGAAGGAAAAGGAAGGCGTTCAGCATCCGGCATTTTGGAGGCGCGACGGAAATTTGTGGATCTACCGAGCGATGTTCGGCGAAATTCGCCTGCCGCTGGAGTGGCCCGTCTACGTGAGCCACGCGGAGGCAACGGCCTACGCCAAGTGGCTTGGGCGAACGCTGCCGAACGAAGCGCAATTTCACCGCGCCGCTTATGGAACGCGCGAGGGCCGGAGCGAACGGAGCTATCCCTGGGGAGAAGAGCCGCCGAGCGCGCGGCACGGCAATTTTGATTTTCATCAATGGGATCCTGCGCCGGCGGGAGCGCATCCGGAGGGAGCGAGCGCCTTCGGGGTTCACGATCTGGTAGGCAACGGCTGGGAATGGACCAGAACGCCGTTCGCGCCATTTCCTGGGTTCGCGCCAATGCCCTTTTACCCCGGCTATTCCGCAAATTTTTTCGATGGGAAGCACTACGTCATGAAGGGCGGGTCGCCGCGCACGGCTGCGTGCATGTTGCGGCGATCCTTCCGGAACTGGTTCCAGCCTCATTATCCATACGTCTACGCGACATTCCGTTGCGTGGAGGAATAGCACTAGCAAGAGAAACGCGGTACTTGGGAGCCGAAATGCTGATGCAAACCCTTTCGCTGAGACATGTGTCCGAATTCGCGGCCGATGTGCGCGAAGGTTTGACGAAAAGCGGACAGAGAGAACTGCCTTCAAAATATCTGTATGACGAGGTCGGCTCAGCGCTGTTCGAGGCGATTTGCGTCCTTCCGGAGTACGGGCTGACGCGCGCAGACGCCCGCCTGCTGGAGAAACACGCACGGGAGATCGTCGGGCGGCTGCCGTCGCCGGTGCACGTCGCGGAACTAGGAAGCGGAAGCGGAAAAAAGACGCGCTGGATTCTGGAAGCGCTTTCGCGGCGGCAGAAGACCTATTACTTTCCCATCGAAATTTCGCCATCGGCACTGGCGGCGTGCGAGAAGGAGCTGGGGCAGATCGATCTGGTGAGCATAGTAGGGTACGAGCAGCCGTACCTGGAGGGTTTGCGGACAGTGGCCGACGGACGCGCCGCCGGGGATCATCTGCTGGTGCTGTTTCTGGGAAGCACGATTGGCAATTTCGATCGCGAGGCAGGAGAAGAATTTCTGCGGAGTATGCGCAGCATCTTGCGCGAAGGCGATGCACTGCTGCTGGGCACGGACCTGGAGAAAAGCATCGAGGATCAATTGCTGGCCTATGACGATCCCGCCGGAGTGACGGCCGCATTCAACTTGAACCTACTGGCGAGGATTAATCGGGAACTGCGGGGCGACTTCGATCTGGCTTGCTTCCGCCACGAAGCGCGATGGAATGCGATAGAGCGACGCATTGAGATGCATTTGCGATCGACCTGCCGACAGCGCATTGAGATTCCCGCGGCGGGGCTTCGCGTATCGCTGGATGAGGATGAAACGATCTGGACGGAAAGTTCCCACAAGTACCGAATCGGGGAAGCAGCCGAAATGGGGGAGCGAACGGGGTTCCGGTGTGAAGGCCAGTGGGTGGACGAAGAGTGGCCCTTCGCGCAAAATATATTGATCGTGGAGTGAAATGGCAGCGATTCGAAAAGAAGGGGAGGCAGAGTTATTTGAGCGGTCCACTCCCTTTTTCCTGAGGGGCGACCTGGAGGACGAGAACCCAGTCTGTCGCACCGCCGCCGTTTCTTCCAGGAGTCGTGAAGAGCATAGCCCCGCGATTGGGGAGTGGACTGCCTGCAATCTCGGTGTATTTCCCGGAAGCCGGATCAAACCACCGAGCCCCCGCGGAACCGCCTAATATTGCGAGGTCAATCTCGATTGTTGTCGAAGGCTTGCTTGTGGGGGGAACATAAGCGAGCAGGACCTTGCCGTCGAAGGTGGCGGCAGTGGTAATGTAATCGGCCTCGCCATAGTTTCCTCCACCTTGCGTGATGATATTCTTCGTCCCCGCAAGGCCGGATGGAATCAAATCGAACCAGGGCACGGTGTCCAACAGTTGGCCGAGGCGCACCATGTCAAACGTGCCAGGAGAGTTGAGAGCCTTCTGCCAAGGGGCGTGGCCAAAGCCAAAACCGGACCACCACTTGTTGGTGGCGAATTCCCAAGTGTCGCGATGGCCGAAAAATGCGCCGGCGGTACAGCCTCCGAGAACGGCTCGATATTCGTATTTGCGAACGGATGCGGGGTCTCCTTGGTCTCCGTGTTCCTCCTCATAGCCAGTTTCCTTTAGATAGGCAGGGCGAGATGGCGCAGAGGTGAAGGCAGTTCGGGCTTCCAGGTAGGTTGCGCCGGAATGTCCCTTGATTCCATAGGTATAGACGGCGTTAAGGTCCATGGAGGATGCGAAAGCAAGTTCATCCGTTGAGATGGAGTTGGGTTCCCAGTCGCCGGCCCACAACTGGGTTGCCCCAGCCGATTTAATACCCTCCAGAAACTTGTGGAGCCGCAACTCTCCCTCCGATCCTGGTGGAGGCATATAATCGCCGCCGATGACCCAAAGAACATTCTTGCGATTCTTATAGCGATTTCCAATGTAGAGGCCAAATTTGTAGCAAATAGATTGCGTGTTGGTCGCGTTCGTCAAAACGCTCCACCATCCCTCATCCCCAGCGTTGTATCCGAGATACATGACTGCCAAGCTGACGAGCATGCCCTTCGAGGCGGCCAAATCGATGATGGAGTCCGCGAACGCGAAATAGGCTTCATTAGGTTTCGAGAAATCGCCGGGCGAGGTGAACGGCTGATCTCCAGTGCGGTTGGCGGGCGCGTGGACGGCAAATTTATGTTCGAGGAGATTGATATTGATGGCGTTGAACCCCTTAGCCTGCCTGTCGGAAAAATAGAGCTGTGCCTCGGCATACGTGAGATTGGCGATCAAGGACTGAGCGGAGTCACCCTGAATGCGAAAAGGCTTGTTGTTCTGATCGACGAGATAACGGCGGTTTTCCGAAACCTTTAGCGGATAAGCGTATGTGGCGGCGGTGGTGATCCGTTCCGCAGCAGGAAAAGCCGGGAAAGCCTTCGCACCCGCGGGATTGGATGAGCATCCGGCGGTTAGACAAAGCAGAGCGCAGATGATTGGAGGGAGGATTTTTCTCGGTGTGCCGCGGATGCGATAAAACATTTCCAGTCTCACCAGCGACGGGCCAACGATAACACAAATTCTTGGAATGCCACGACGCCCAGAAGTTAGTTACTCGCGGCACGAATTCTAAAAGGATTCGATGCGCCAAACGAGGCGAGCGAACCAAGGTTCCTCCGGCGCCAGGGGCGGATTCCAGACGGCGAGTATTTGAGAACCCTGGTAAACGCGCTCGAAACCTTCCTCGGATTCGGAAACGGTCTCAATCGGAGCGATCCAAAATTCCTTAGCGCCCGGCGCGTGAATCGCGACGCGGACGCGCTGCCAGCCATCTTCCATGCGAAGCAGCGGTCCGGGCAAAACGCCGCTGAAGCGCAGATTTTGCCGACCCTTCGGCGTTTCAAAAAAACGGTCTGGCTCGGCCGGAGCCAGGAAATTGATTATGGATTCGATACCCACTGAGATGGACTTCGGGAGAGACTGTTTGAGTTTCAGGCCGATTTCGCAGCCTATTTCGCAGCCACTCGGGGAGGGGCCGAAAGTAAAGCGTTTCGCCAGGGAGAGCCTCGGACCGACGGCATCCCCTCTTGCAGCGGACTGCAATTCGTCTTCACGAATCAGTTGAACATCATTAGCGGATGAAGATTTGACGTCGAAGGCGCCGCCGGCGAAACCGGGATCCTCTTGCAATTCCAAAGTCTCATATTCCGCCCGCGTCCTGGCGGAATCGAAGAGTAAAACGCGGAAGGCATGACGAGGCCAGCGGTCGTAGCGGAGAAAACGCTCGAGGCCAGGCTCCTTGACGAGAGTTTGTTCGTGAATGGATGCGACGCTGCCCTGCACGGTAGGATTGCCGGCTTCGCGCAGACGCGCGTGGTAGGCCTCTGGCCGCCGCTGGATGGAATTGATGAGGGTCGCGCCAGCGGGCCGAAAATCGAAAGAGGCCAGGGTTCCGCCGTCCGAGGGTTTGAGCAATGCTTGATATTCGGGGGCGGTGAAAAGGTGTTCGTGAGCACCGTCCGCGTCGAAGTCGAGCAATTCGACGCGAGGGATTAGAGCGCCGGCAGTCAGGCGGTCGGCAATGAGTTCGGCACGAATCAAATTGCGCCAGAGATCGGTGCGGAGATGGGGAGCATAAAGGCCGCCGAAGATGCCGTGCCAGTAGGCGTCATTGCACTGCGCGCGAAAGAGCAGGTCGCGGGCTTGCGCAAGCTCGTCGGAAGCCTTCGTTTTGGTGTGCCGCGCGGGAACCGCCGCGATGCGCGCGGAAACTCGCAGCATTTTCTTGTGGAGCAAATTTGATTCGGAGTACTTGCGGAAAAAGCCGCGCCAGGAGCCGCCGCGGAGGAAGGAAAGCACCTCGGGGCGCGCGCTGAACTCTTTCTGGACGGCGTGGTAGCGCTGGCGGACACGTGTGGGCAGCACCCACTCCATCATTTCGCTGTAGGAAGCTGTGGGAAGATCGGCGCGGCCCAACGGCGAGTGATCTACGAGGTATTCTCCGGGGGTCGAGACGCGAAGCCAGGAAACATTTTCCTCGAGGGCGGTGAAGAATTTCTCAAGCCAGCCGTCTTTGTAACAGTGGACGTTGGTTCCGGGCCAGACACCGAATTTTTCCAGATCATCGCCCATTGCCGCCATGCCGCCAGGATGCAGGGCCGCACTGTCGCGGAGGAGGGTGATGACCTCCTCGACCTTTCGGAATGGAATTAAATAACGAAGCGACTGTTGGCCCGGGAAGAGCCAGATGCTCTGGCCGCGGTCTTCGGCAATGTACGTGCCAAAGAGTTCTTCGGGCTCAAATCCGGCAGCGAGAAAATGGATGTCGTCAACGAGGGTGTAGCTGACGCCGGCCGAGGCAAGCGCCGAGGGAAGCTGCGGCTCCCAGACGCGCTCCGCGATCCAGGCGCCGGTCGGACGATGGCCGAAGTGTTTTTCGAGATAGGCGGCGAGGCGTGTGGTCTGCTCGAGCTGATCCGCGGGCGGGATGGAGACCAAAATCGGTTCGTAAAAGCCGCCGCCGATCAACTCTACTTGTCCGGCGCTGACGAGGGCTTTCAGGCGGGCGAAATATTCGGGGCGATTTTCTTCGATCCAGGTCAGCAACGGCCCGGAATAATGCAAGCCCGCATGGACGACCGGATGTTTCTCGAGGAGTTCGATGAACGGCAGGTACGAGTCCTTGTAGGCCTTTTCGAGCACATGGCCGAAATTGCCGCAAGGCTGGTGAGCGTGAATCAGAAGGACGAGTTGAAAGCGATCAGCCATGGGGACAATTTTTCTCTCAAGCATCATACCGTGTGACGTAACATTTCGGATTCATGAGATGAAAATGATGCGCGAGAAGCGCACTTGGCCGCCTTGTTTTTGACGCCTGAGGCCGGCCCGGCGACGGGGAGGGCTCAGGAGATTGACACTCGTTCGCGCGTATGAAAGGCTAACCAAGGAATAGAGTTCACGATGAGAGTGACAGCCAAAGGCGAATATGCAACGCAGGCGGTGCTGCACCTCAGCCTGCAGTATCCGGAAGTGGTGACCATCCACGAGATCGCGCAAAGGCACCACATACCGCTGAAGTATCTGGAACAAATCCTGCTGGAATTGAAGCGTGGCGGGATATTGGAGAGCCGGCGGGGCGTGCGCGGGGGCTACACGCTGGCGCGATCACCCGAGGAGATTTCGGTGGGGGCGGTGTTGCGAGTCGTGGACGGCGCTTTCGCGGAATCCAGTTGCGTGCATAACGAGTCGCTGGGCGGAGTGTGCGTGGAGGGCGATAGCTGCGGACTGAAACAGATTTGGAAGGATGTTCAGGGGGCAGTCGAGAAAATCCTGTTCGCGACGACGTTCGAAGAAGTGCGTAAGAGGACCCTGAGCGGCGGAGTACGGCCTGCGGAAACGGCGCGCCTCGGAAGCTGAGGCAAACAAAACGGCACGCCGAAGCGTGCCGAAGTAATCGCAAAAACTCCCGACCAAATAAAGGAAGTCGTCTTACTTTGCGGTGTAAAACTCCGCGTTCACCGGCGTGTAGCTCTGCCACTTTTCGGGAAGGTCTTCCAGAGCGAAGATGGCGGTCACCGGGCAGACCGGGACGCAGGCGCCACAGTCGATGCATTCCGTCGGATTGATATAGAGTTGCGTGACCTTCTCATATTCAGGCTCATCCTTGCGGGGATGAATGCAATCGACGGGACAGACGTCCACGCACGCGGAGTCTTTTGTGCCGATGCAGGGCTCAGCGATTACGTAAGCCATTCAAATCTCCTTTGCTCGAACAGCGGGCCGAGAGCGCTCCCGGGGAATGGAAGCGCCAGGCGGAATTTTCTTATATCACGCCTTTGCCGGGGCCAACAAGCAACTGATCTGATTGTACTGTGCGAGGAGAGGATTCTCAACCGGCGCGCAAGCGGCTAGAATGGTTCGGGAAGGGACACCGATGAAAATCCGAACTGCTATTGCCGCCCTGCTATGGTTTGCCGCTGGTGCCACGCTTGCGGCGCCGCAAGCCAAGGCTCCGGGCGATCCCAAAATGATCGATGCGCAAGGGTTTCAAAAAATCGTTCAGGAACACCGCGGAAAAGCATTGCTGGTGAATTTTTGGGCCACGTGGTGCGAGCCTTGCCGCGATGAATACCCCATGCTCAACGAGTTGGCGAAACAGTACGCGCCGAAAGGACTGCAGGTCGTCGGCGTAAGCATGGATGATGACGGCGACTTGATACTGATGCGCCGGTTTCTGGCACGGTACAAACCGATTTTTCCGAACTACCGCAAGACGGCGGGGGCTGAGGCTGCGTTCAGAGAATCCGTCCTTTCAGGATGGACCGGAACGATGCCTGTATCGATCTTTTATGCGAAAGACGGACGACAAGTCAGCCATTTCTTGGGGGAGAAAAGCCGGGAGAAATACGAAGAGGCGATTCGAGAACTGCTCGCTGGCGGAGCTGGCACACCATCGCCGGACAAGTAGCAGCTCGTGTCAAAACTGAACGAATAGCAGGGAGCTGACGGTGCTCGATACGAAGGGCAATCGAATTACATATTTTGGACACAGTACGTTTTCACTGACCACGCCGTCAGGGCAGATGGCGATGATCGACCCATGGGTGATGACGAATCCGGTGTGCCCGACCGCATTGAAAAATGTGGCGCGACTGGATGTGATTTTCCTTACGCATGGGCACTCGGACCACTTGGGTGACCTTCTTGCGCTCGCGAAGAAGCACAAGCCAAAAATAGTGGCGATCTTCGAAACATGCCTTTGGATCGAGGGGAAAGGGTTCGTGAATGAGACGAATCCGATGGGAAAGGGCGGATCGCAGAAGGTCGGCGAGTTTGAAGTGACGATGACCCATGCGTTCCATTCGAACTCGATCGATGATGATGGCGTGCGGCATTATGGAGGGGAGCCGGCGGGTTACATAATTCAAATGCCGGGAGGCTTCACGATTTATCACGCGGGAGATACCGCGCTGTTTGGAGATATGAAATTGATTGGCGAGCTTTACAAGCCGGATCTGGCCATGCTGCCGATCGGCGACCGCTACACGATGGGGCCGCGTGAAGCGGCATATGCGATCCGGCTGCTGGGAGTGAAGCACGTCATCCCCATGCACTATGCGACCTTTCCGTTTTTGACCGGGACTGTGGAAGGATTGCGGCAGGAAACGCGGGACATCGCTGGGCTGCAGATTCATGCGCTCAAGCCGGGAGAAAAGCTGTGATTCGAAGCGAGAACTTGCGCAGTGGCTACATCCAAGACGACGTCGAGCAGTATATTTACGAATTACTGCCGGAGCGGGACGCCGTCCTCGACGAGATGGAGAAATACGCCGAAGAGCACCGCGTGCCGATCATCGGGCCAGCGGTAGCGCGCCTGCTGGCGTTGTTCGCGCAAGTTTCCCGAGCGAAACGCATCTTCGAAATGGGCTCAGCGATCGGCTATTCGACAATATGGCTGGCGCGAGCGGCGGGACCGAAGGGGAAAGTGCACTACACTGACGGTGATCCCGCAAATGCAGAGCGTGCACGAGAATACTTCCGCAAGGCGGGAGTGGCGAAACGGATTCATGTGGGGGTGGGCGACGCGCTCGACCTGCTCAAGAAAGCACCAGGAAAGTTTGATTTGATTTTCAACGATGTGGACAAGCATCAATATCCTGACGCATTGAAAGTGGCACTGCCGAAGCTGAAGAAAGGCGGGCTGTTCATTACAGACAACACGCTGTGGTCGGGCAAGGCCGCGCGACCTGCGGCTCCGGACGACGCTGCGACAATGGGCGTGCAGGAGTTTAACCGGTTGGTGTACGCCTCGAAGGAACTTTACCCTGTATTGATCCCCCTGCGCGACGGGGTGACAGTCTGCAGAAAGCAGTAAAGCAAGTGAGAAGCTATGAGCGCAAGAAATTGCGTATCAAGAAGCCGAGGTTGGCGGGGCGCTCGGCGAGGCGGCGCATGAAATAGGGAAACCAGTCGTTGCCGTAGGGAATGTAAACGCGCAAGCGGTAGCCGTCCTTCACGAGGCGGCGCTGTAAGTCAGTTCGTATGCCATAGAGCATTTGAAACTCGAAATCATCCTTGGAAATTTGCTTGGCGGCGGCCCAGCGAATGGTCTCCGCAATCATCCGCGGATCGTGCGTGGCGATTCCGTGGTAGAAGCCGCTGGGCAGCAGAATCTTCATAAGTCGAACGTAATTGAAGTCGACGTCTCTCTTGCCCGGGTAGGCGACCTCCGGCGGCTCCTTGTAAGCCCCTTTGCAAAGCCGGATTCGACAGCCACACGAGAGCAAATCCTGCACATCCGTTTCACTGCGAAAAAGGTAAGCCTGGATGACCGTACCGACGGCGGGATTCCGAGCGCGCACGCGTTTTACGATGTCGAGGGTTCGCTGCGTATACTTCGATCCCTCCATGTCAACGCGGAGAAAATTGTCATACCGCGCGGCTAGCTCCACGATGTACACCACCAGGCCCTGGCAGAAATCGGAATTGATGTCCAGCCCGAGCTGCGTCAGTTTGCAGGAGACGTTGGCATGGAGATTTTCCTGGTGAATGCGCTCAAAAACTCCCAGGTAGGCGTCACGAGCGCGCTGCGCATCCGCCGTCGTTGCACAATTCTCCCCAAGATAATCGAGACTGACCATCATGCCCGCGTTATTGCAGGCGCGAGCGGCTTCGATGGCTTCATCAAGTGTTTCGCCGGCGACGAAGCGGCGCGCCATCCGGCGAGTGGTGCCGTTGGTGGTGACCCATTTGGCGAAGCGGGGACTCTCGGAGAGCTTGAGAAGCGTCGCACGGAGCATGGAGTATGATTATGCCCGTGTAAATTCTCTGCGACTAGTCCTTGTGCTCTTCCAGGAACTTTTCCGCATCGAGGGCGGCCATACAACCGGAGCCCGCGGCGGTGACCGCCTGGCGGTAGCGATGGTCCTGCACGTCACCAGCGACATAAACGCCTGGAACGGACGTCAGGCTGCCGTGCTCAGCGAGGAGATAGCCATTGCTGTCCATCTCCAGCTTGCCCTTGAAGACGGTGGAGTTCGGATCGTGGCCGATGGCCACGAAGACGCCGTCGACTGCAAGTTCGCGGAGTTCTTTCGTCTGCAAGTTGCGCACGCGCGCGCCTTCCACGTGGCCTTTGGGAGCGAGAATCTCCTCGACCGCAAACGGCGTGACGAATTCCACTTTCTCATTGGCCTTGGCGCGATCAATCATGATTTTGGAGGCGCGAAATTCGTCGCGACGGTGGATGAGGTACACCTTGCTTGCGTAGCGTGTGAGAAAGTTGGCCTCTTCCATCGCGGAATCGCCGCCGCCTACCACGGCAATAGCTTTGCCGCGGAAGAAATAGCCGTCGCAAGTCGCGCAGGTGGAGACGCCGTGGCCGATAAGTTCCCTCTCGCCCGGCAGGCCCAATAAGCGCGCTGAAGCCCCGGCAGCAACGATTAGCGTTTTCGTTTCGTAGGAGTCTTTGCCCGCCGTAATCTTAAACGGCCGCTTAGTAAGGTCCACTTCGCTCACCGCCCCGGCTTTGAATTCCGCGCCGAATCGCTGGGCCTGCTTGCGCATGTTCTCGATGAGTTCGGGCCCCATGATGCCGTCGGGGAAGCCCGGATAATTCTCGACGTGCGTGGTAAGAGAGAGCTGGCCGCCCTGTTCGTGGCCGTCAATCACCAACGGCTTCAGATTGGCGCGTGCCGCGTAGATCGCCGCGGTGAGGCCGGCGCAGCCACTGCCGATGATCACGACGTTGTGCATTCTTATTATCTCCGGGTATTAGATTCGGCAGCGTGCCTCTGCGATACATGTATCGGAGCTACAGCGAAATCCGGTATTGTAGCATCCTCCCCCTCGCGAGTTGGTCTGCAAAGCGTCCAAATTGGAGTGGCAATTTTGTCCTGGTGCGTTGACCCCCGCTTAGTGCCGAAGCTATATTCACAATCGTCGGAGAGGGAAATATCCTGGTTTCCCGAGGAGAGAATCAGATGGATCCCCGCTATCCCATTGGAAAATTCGCAATGCCCGCGCAAGTAACTCCCGAAAGCCGGCAAGAGGCGATCGAAGAGATTGCCGCTACGCCAGCAAAGCTGCGCGCCGCAGTGAAAGGGTTAAATGATGCGCAGCTGGACGCGCCGTATCGCGAAGGCGGATGGACCGTGCGCCAGGTCGTCCACCACGTTCCAGACAGCCACTTGAACGCTTTTGTCCGCCTGAAACTCGCCCTCACGGAAGACAAACCTATGATTAAACCGTATAACGAGGCTGCCTGGGCCGAACTCGCCGATTCAAAATGGGCGCCCATCGAGAGTTCGCAGACACTTCTCGATTCCGTGCACGCGCGCTGGGACCGTTTGTGGCGGTCTTTGAAGCCAGAGCATTTCGCCCGCGCTCTGGTGCATCCGGAGCATGGCGAACGCACGGTGGACTGGTTGGTCTTTCTCTACGCATGGCATGGCAGGCACCACACAGACCACATCACCGAACTGCGGAAACAGAAAGGCTGGTAAAGAGGGCCAGTGGCGCGGGCGGAGGCGGCTCGTGTAGGATGAATTGATACACGAGGAGAGTGCATGAGCCGATCATCAGGGACTTACGCGATTTTCGAGACTTCGCAGGGCAACATCGTGGTAAAACTTCTCGAAAAGGAAGCGCCGAAAACCGTCGAGAATTTCGTAGGACTAGCCGAAGGCACCAGGGAATTTACCGACGAAAGCACCGGCAAAAAACAGAAGAAGAATTATTACGACGGGCTTGTATTTCACAGGGTGATTCCGAAATTCATGATTCAAGGCGGCTGCCCGCAGGGCACTGGCAGGGGCGGCCCAGGATACAAGTTTGCGGACGAATTCCACTCTTCCTTGAATCATTCCAAAGCTGGCAAGCTATCCATGGCCAACGCCGGACCGGGTACAAACGGCAGCCAATTTTTTATCACTGTGGCGGCGACTCCCTGGCTCGATAACAAGCACAGTATCTTTGGGGAAGTCGTCGAGGGGCAAGACGTGGCGGACAAGATTTCGAACCTGCCGCGCGATTCGAATGACCGTCCAAAAACACCTGTAGTCATGCAGAAAGTGCGCATCGAGCGCGTTCCCTAAACAAGCGGTATGACACTGCTGACACCCCAGCGGGCTCTGCGGCTCATGATCGAAGTGATCTTTGTGCTGCTGGGCGTGCTTGTCGTTTGGCTGGCACTCACAGGGCGGATTCTTGTCGAACGCCATAGGCTGTCCTGGTTGATCCTTAGCGGGGCGCTGATCCTTTGGGGATTGCGTGCCCTCTATGGGCCCAACAAATGGTGGGCGCGCTGGGAAAACTGGACGCGCGGGCTTTCGCTGACTCTGCTTGGCGGCGTAATGCTAGCCATTTCGCGGGCGCCTTTTGAGTGGGTCGGGCCGCTGCTGGCCGCCGCCGGGATCTTGATGGGCTTACGCGGAGTCATCGGGGCAGTTCTTGTTTTCCGGCCGCGCTAATTTCCTACGATTGTTTTCCCATCTTAGTTCTTCCCCGCATTAGATATACTCCGCACAACGAGCGGCCTCTCTGCTTCTGCAATCGCGCAGGGGCGATCGTTTGGCCAACGCAACAAGACAAAAAAGGAGACACACCATGCTGAAGGAATTCAAAGAATTCGCCATGCGCGGGAACGTGCTGGACATGGCTGTTGGCATCATCATCGGCGCGGCATTCGGAAAAATCGTCACGTCTTTCGTGGAGGACGTCATGATGCCCCCTATTGGGAGGCTTGTTGGGCCCGTCGATTTCTCGAACCGGTTCGTCAGTCTCTCCGCCGCACATTACGACACAATTGACCTAGCGAAAAAGGCTGGAGTGGCGACGCTGAACTACGGCATATTCATAAACAACGTCATCAACTTTCTGATTGTAGCCTTCGCAGTGTTTCTTCTCGTGCGCATGGTCAATCGCTGGACCACAAAGCCGGCCGCTCCCGCTCCGCAGACAATGAAGGATTGCCCGCAGTGCGCGATGAGCATTCCGATCCAGGCCAAGCGCTGCGGCCACTGCACGGCGCAGTTGGCATAAATCCGAAGTTTGAGGGTGAATTGAAAATCCGCGCGGACGGAACGCAGTTCAAGAGGACTGTGGCTTCTTTTTTGTTTGGTTTGCTTCCAGGTGAGCGCGCAGCCGTTTGAGAACGGCATCTTCCTGCCCATCCTCGATCTCTTTCTGGACCTCTTCGAGTGCGAAATGCACGACATCGTGATGATGCACTTCCTGCGGGGCTAACATGTCGCTAAATCGCAGCCACAATCGGTGCAGCAGATTGACTTCGTTGGCGGTCAGGTTCGGCGCGTGCGGCCCAAGGACCTTGTAGATTTTGTCGCCGTTCGGCAAATGAATTTCAAGATTGAATTGCGGTTTTATGTCGCCGAGCTTTTCCCACGCGTCGCCAATTAGCCGGGCTTGCTCTTCGGTGTTGTCCTTCGCCGAGCGTCCAATGACGATCGTGCTGGACTGAAGCGAAGCGCCCGCTCGCAGGATGCCTTCCCACAGGTCATTGGACGCAACCACCGCAAGCCGGATCGACTTCCCCCGCTTTTCGGCCATGGAAAGGGCTTGCGAAAAGAGATGCTGCTCGATGCTGCCGAACAGTTGATCGGCGTCCAGCTCATTTTCGCCGGAAGCGGAACGGCGCAACAGCCGAACGTGCAAGATCACCACATCGCGTCGCCCGGGCTTGATGCGGTCGAGTACGTTTCCCAAGTGATAGAGATTGAAGTGGTTGCTTACGGGCACAAGGATATTGCCGGGCCTCGCGCCAACGGATTCCGGTGTCAGTTCAGCCTCCAGCTCCAGGTTGAACTGGTCCATCTCTACATGGCCCGCACCTCCTCTGCTAGCGCGATGCTCAGAGATCGTGAAGACAATGAAGAGCAAAACGGAGAAGGTGCCGCCCGCCATGGTGGCTACCGGCTTGGTGAATAAATTGACGACGGCGATGAGAAAGAGCGTGAGCGTGATCAAGCCGAGACCGACGGGAATCTGCACGCCCCGAATATTAAAGTTAAAAGGCACCTGGAAGTCACGATGACCCGGACTGGTGTAACGCAGGACAAGCACCGCCAGGCCGTTCATCGTGAAACTCCAGATGACCCCAAAAGCGTAGAGGTTCGCGAGAAAAGTGACATCGCCGCGGCTGATAAAAATAGTTATGATCTGCAGAGCAACGACGACGTTTATGATGCGGTAGCTGGTGCCGAATCTCGGATGCGGCTGCCGGAACCACGAGCTGAGAACGCCATCCTCGGAGACGCGGTTCAGCACGCCATTCGAGCCGACGATCGCGGTGTTAACCGCGCCGGCCAGAATCAGTGTCCCCACGACGACGACGAAGGCGTGAAAGACCAGCCGCACAATGAGCGGCCCGTGCAAGCTCATCGCCAGGCCGCCGATCAGGTTTTCGAGGTAGTTCTGCCGGAGGCTGTCGGGAATGATCATCACGGCAAAAAAAGAAACCAGGGATGTGAAGACCAAGCTGTAGATGAAGATGACCAGTCCGGCCTTTTTCAGGTTAGGCAGTTTGGGACTTTCAATCTCGCGGTAAACCTGTGCCAGAGACTCCTCTCCGCTCATGGCCAGCACAGAGTGCCCCAGTGCGATGAAGATGGCGAGGATTCCGAACATGTGTGGAAGAGGACTGCCCGCAAGCCAGCCGAGCGCGCTGGTATCCAATCGGAGATTGCGCGGGTGCGGCCACGGCGGGAGTGCGGAATGCCTCAAGACCGCTGTGTAGATGCACCAGGTGATCAACAGGACGACCATTACCGTGACCAGCTTCATGATGACTAGCGCTTTTTCGCTGGATTCCGGAATGCCCTTGGTGTTCTGCCACCAGAAGTAAACCGTGACAAATATTGCGAAGCCCGCTGCGAGGAAGCTCACCTCGTTCGGCGTGAGCGCGGTGCCGAGGTGCGAGTATTGCAGCAGCTCGCTGATCAGGCCGGCGAGATACTGCCCTGCAGCGACGCCGCTGATCGGACCGGTCAGGATGTAGTCAAACATCAGCGCCGAAACGCTGAATTTTGCCAGGGTCCCGCCAAGGGCCTGCTTCACGGCGCGGTAAACGCCGCCGCGCACGAACATGCTGCAGCTCTCGACGTACACGGCGCGGACCGCGTACGAGAACAGCATGATGGCCAGGATGAACCATGGCGCGGTCTTGCCGATGTAGCCTTCGGCTTCGCCGCCTGCGTAGTACGCCGAAGAAGCCAGATCGTTCAAAACGATGGCCGCTGCCCGCCAAAAGGAGATGAACGTGAGAAGCGCGGTCGTGGCGACGATGACACGCGGAATTCCGTTGCCCCGGCTGCCTGCGGCAGCAGGGCTGTTTGGAGTGCTGCTCATGTACGGGTGATCTCGACCAGCGGATTAAAATGCTCGCACTTTTCCGCCGTGAAGTCTAGCCGAACGGTCCTTTTTGTTGTGACTGAAACGATTTTGCTGATTCTGGAACGACTCAGGAGGCGGCGGTGCGGAAAGCCTTGGCGCACTCGGCGCACGGGCAGATAGTGCGCAGGTGGTCGTAGCTGTAGATGCCGGTGGAGTGTCCATCCGAGAAGGTGATTTGCACGGCGTAGTTGCCGACGACCGTGGCGGCTTGCGCGCGGGGCTTGGGTTTAAACATCGGCAGCGATGGAAAAGACGTGGACCCAGGCGCTGCAGTGGCAAAGGCTTCCTTTTTCCCGCGCTCGTCGTTGCACGTGGCGCAGGGGCACTCTTCGCGCAGATAGGCAAAGTCGTAATGGCTTGCGTGGCCGTCGGCCCAAGTGATGTCTACTCCAGCCCCGCTTTTCACGTGGATCTTGACGTCGGTCGGCTTCTTTCGTGGATCGAGTGGAATGGGCATTCGAGAGAACGGAGTTAGCTTTTGGGTCTTCCGTCGCAGCAATCGCCGGGCGGAATCGGATTGCCGTGCGGGCAAGTCTTTGGATGGCCGAGAAACGTGCAGATGCGCTGATCCAGTTCGGGGCTGATGATGTGCTCGAACTTGCAGGCTTGCGTATGCGCTTCGGAGTCGTCGATGGAAAATGTGTCCTTAAACAGGCGCTCCGCGAGGCGATGGCGGCGGACTACGTCGCGCGCGCGCTGGCTTCCCACGGTTGTGAGCTGCGCTTCGCCATTCTGCAGCGCGACCAGACTTAGTTCGGACATGCGGCCGAGGACTCTCGCGGCTGGCTCCTCGGGAAGGATTGCCAGACTTCCGGCAGGCCCGCTGGCGTGCAGCGTGCTTACCTGTGCTGGCTTTCCTTCCTCGCCGCAGATCCAGATTTGCTCGAGGAGATGATCGAAGCGAATCTCGTCGTCAGCGGAAACCGCGGTGCAACAATCGGCGGTGTTGGCGAGCGGGCACTCGAGGGGGTGGCCGGGGCCGTGCTGTGCGGTGTCAAAGTGGAGGCGGCCGTGGGCAAGTTCGATGCGGCGGTCGGCTTGCCGGGCGATGTCCGGGTCGTGTGTCACCATCAGGATAGTGTGGCCGGACTCGTGCAGTTCCCGAAAAATCTTCAGGACGATCTCTTCGTTCGCTTCATCGAGATTGCCGGTGGGTTCATCGGCTAGGATGATTTTCGGCTGATTGATCAGCGCGCGCGCGATGGCCACGCGCTGCTGTTCGCCGCCGGAGAGTTGCGCCGGGAGGTGCGTCATTCGGTCGCCCATGCCCACGCGGCGCAAAGCTTCTTCCGCCTGGTTTTCATCCGTCACACTGTGAAAATATTGCGCGAGCATGACGTTTTCGAGTGCATTGAGATAAGGAACGAGATGAAATTGCTGGAAGACGAAGCCTACTTTTTCGGCGCGGTAGCGGACCATCTCGCTCTCGCTGAGCTTCGCGAGGTCAATTCCATCCACAACGACGCGGCCGGAGTTGAGCGTATCGAGCCCGCCAAGAATATTAATGAGCGTGGTTTTGCCCGAGCCGGACGGGCCCATGAGCGCCACCCATTCCGCAGTTGCTACGTTGAAGCTGAGGTCATCGAGGGCGCGCAGTGCGCCGTATTTCTTGACGAGATTTTCGATAGCCACCTGCGGCGCCGCTGTCTTCTGCTCCGGCAGAGTCTGGACTGGGGCGCTCACGCTTCACCTCGAAAAACAGAGGCAGGCCGGACGCTCGCAAGCCGCCGGAGGGGAAACGCGCTGAGAATCGCGACGAGGGTGGTAAGTGTCACAGCTATAGGATACACAATCAGTCGCGGCTTCGCCGCCACGCCAAAAACCTGTTTGCCCAGCCAGATAGAAAGAAAAATTCCCGCTGTCGCGCCAATCACGCCACTTGCAAATCCGAGCAGCGCCGCTTCCACCAGGAAGAGACGCAAGACACGCCGCGTTGCGCCGCCGATGGCCTTCATCAGGCCGACGTCGTTCCTGCGCTCCATCGCGACGTTGGTCATTGCCGCCATTACGCACAGGCTCGTAAGTAGCAAAACCACCGCGACGGTTGCCGTCAACAAACCGCTGATGCGGCCGTAAATCTTGGCTTCACCCTCAGTGAATTGCCGAATAGGACGGACGCGAGCCTCAGGAATGGCTTGAGCAAGCGACTCAGCGAACCGGGTCACTGACGCCGGCGTCCCCGTGGCAATGACCTGGATGGAGCTTAGCCGCCCTGGACTCCGCGCCAGCCGCTGCGCGACTTGTATCGGCACACCGACCTGCGCGTCCTCTTGCCCACCTAAGGAGACCGCAGACCGGACTTGACAAACCTCTTTGGCCAGGCCACTCCGCAAGACCAGTTGATCCCCCATGCTCACGTGCAAAGCTGAACCCACTTTCGCTCCCGCGTTGCAATAATCCAGGGCGTCCGCCCGCTCGAGGGCGTTTTGCTGGGGGCCTCTTGCATCGCCCATGATCACTCCAATACTCCCCGATTGACCGACCACGACCACCTTGGTAGGTTTCGGAGATTCGGCCGAGTTTGATGAAAGCGCATACGCGTCTGCGATCAGAGCCAGCAAACCCGTCCGAGTGACTTGGTTTCCTTCGTTTGACCCAGGCACTTTGCTTAAAAGCGACTCATCCAGCGTCCCGGTTACCTCGTCCTCTGACTCAGAGCTCCTCGGAAGGATCGAAATATTAGGCCCGAACGCTCGGAATTCGGTGGTGAGTCGGCGCTTGGCGTCCACCTGAAGATTCAGGAGAGCGGCGGTTACAGCGGCACCTGCGCCGAGTGCCAGCAGAATCACAAACAGGCGCCCGCGATTCGCGCCAAGCAATCGGCGAACGATACGCCAGAACATTTGTCTATTTTGCGAACGATGAGACGCCATCATTCGCCTCGCAGGATGGGCGCCGGCTCGTAACGCGATGCGCGGCGCAGGGGGATAGCGCTGCCTAAGAGCGTGACTCCCGCGGCGAGCGCAAGAACGGCAACAAGAACAAGCAGCGATGGCGTAGGAGCGACACCGAAGATTTTTTGTCCCACGAGGCGTGCAAGAATGATTCCGAGCGAATAGCCGATGCCGCCGCCGACGAACGCGAGTACAAGCTGCTCCGCGGCCAGAAGGAAACCAACCGTGCCAGAGCCAGCTCCCAAAGCTTTCATCAATCCAATTTCCGTGCGCCGCTCGATCACCGAGGCCGCCGCAGAAGCCCCGACGGCCAGCGCCGCAGCCAGGAGTGCCGCAAGCGTCACCATCCAGAGAAGCGCGCGAACCCGGGTGAGGATGGTGCCTTCGCCTTCTGCCACGCGACGAATTACGCGCACATCCGTCCCCGGCAACACCTCTTTAATGGAGGCTGCGATCGAAGAAATATATGGCGTGCACGACCAGCGTTCGAGGTCGACTGCGTTCATCGTGGTGGGATCGCGTCGTCCAAATTCGTCTTCGGGCTTGGTCAACGCGCTCACATAGAGCTTGCGGTATTGGCCGGGTTTTCCCGCAAGCGATTGCGCAATTGAAAGCAGCCCGATGATCTTGTCATCCTCGGGGCCTCCAGTCTCAACTATGCCCACAATAGAAACACCATCCGATGATTCCACGGTGACACCGTCTTGGTGAAAGATCATCAGATAGCTCCCGGCCGATACACCTAGAAGCTTGGCTAGTCTTACACCAACCACACATTCGCGCTTGCCGTCATCAAACCAGCGCCCGCTTAAGTACCACCACGGGTTAGTTGATGCAATTCCAGTGTTGAAGTTGGAGCCATCCGGGTTACGGACCGCGTGATGGGCCCACGTACCCAGGAACTGGACATCGTGGGTAGGTATGTACGAGGAGATTTCTGGCACCGAGGCCGGGTTCCCAACTGTAATCGGTGTTTCGAGAACCGGCGCGAACCCCACAATATTGTTGTGCCAGAAGACTGTCTTGATTTTGGGAAGGTCGGCTTCGGGAAGATACGCGCCGGAGTTGACAGGGCGGTAGTCCACGCCTCCAATCTCGAGCGGCAGAGAATCGGCTTGCGGCGTAACGAGCAAATTCGCGCCGAGGCTGCGGAACTCGTTCGCGAGGCGGTCGCCCACGTCGAGAGAAACGCTCAGCGCCGCCGTCACCACGGCCATGCCCAGCGACAAGGCCGCGGCGGTCAGCACCTTGCGGCGCGGGCGGCGTGTAAACGAATCGGCAACGAGGCGCAGGAACATGGGATCGGTGTTCACTCTTGTAGGGGCACGAACTATCGTGCCCTTACTATGGAATCTCCTTCGTCGCTTGCATCAGCGAAGAAACGTCCAGGACGAGATCAGCGCCGTCAAGATGCGACGGCACTCCGATGGGATTGCAGCCCCCCGCTTCCCCGATCGTCGGTATATAAATCGCCGAGGCGCAATGCCTGCAAACGACATTCTGCCCATCCTGGCGATAACCCTCGGCTCCGCAGATGCGGCAAGCGTCCAGCGCCGTGCCATAGCCATTCGGCTTTTTGATGATCATGAAACGCAACGATTGCCCTCCGGCGCTGATCGTGAACAAATGCATTTTGCCATCCTGCACTTCGCTCACGGGAATGCGCACTTCGTTGCCCACGGCAGCGATGGCCTGCGCCGAAGGCGGCGCGGAATTTGCGCGCGTGTAAACAAAGTCTGCCGTCAGAACGAGAATCACCGATAAGCAGGCCGTCGCCGCGGCGATTATCCAGCGGCGCTGGCGGCGATTTTGTGCTTCGAGCAGCCGCCTCTCCGCCTCACCAGAAGTTTCTTTGGCCGCTTTCGCGTGGGAGGCCGATTGCCACTCACGCAACACAAGGAGCGTGGCGGAGCCAAAGATAAGCACGAAGAAAAACAGCTCATTCCGGACGACCGGCCCAATGACCGCCATCTCCGCTTTGCTGGACGGCAGCCACTGCGCTTCGCTCAACTCGTGCAAGCCAGTCAGCGCAAGTTGAATGGCCACAAGGATCAAAATGACGCTGGTAACGGCAAAAAACCGGTGCAGCGGAACACGCAGCGTACCCTTGAAAAAGAACACGCCCACGGCTACGGCTGCTCCAATTCCCACAAGCGTCCCAATCCAGATTTGCAACCCTTCGGTGGAAAGCTCCACGGCCCGCAGAATGATGGCCAGCTCCGCCCCTTCACGCAGAACCATCAAAAAAACAAAGAAGAAGATGCCCCAACCCGCAGCGGCTCCTGCGCGTCCAACATATGTCTCGATTTTCTGTTCGATCTCCTTTTTGAGGTGGCGCGCAACGCGATTCATCCATAGGATCATCGTAATGACGAACGCTGCCGCGACCAGGTACATGATGCCTTCGAACCCGTCTTCACTGATCCGCCAGCGCTCCAGGAGGACCGCAACAGCCAGGCTGAGCGCAACTGCTGCAACTACGCCATACCAAACAAAACGTGCCAGTTGCGAGCGGCCAGTGCGCGCGAGATAAACTAGGATGATGCCAACGACGAGGGAGGCCTCGACACCTTCACGGAGAGCGATGAGAAAAGCCGGGAGCAAGGATTCTCCAGTTGTAATTCATTTGCAACTACGTTCTAAGTCTACCTTTTCTATGGATTTCCGTCAACCGGACCAATCCAGTCCGATTTCCTCCTGGGAGACACGGTAGAATAGACGGCCGGTCAATTCAATCATGATCTTCGTCCACATCCGCCAAGCCGCCTCTGTCCTGCTGGCAGCTCTTCTTTCTTGTAGCCAATCTTTCGCGCAAACCCAAGCCTCCCCGCCACAAACTGTTCCCAACGAAGCGCAGCTCCAAATGGCACCGCGACCCAATCCGAAGTACGCGAAGAAACTCACTGAACTCGGAGACAAAGAACTCGCCGATGGGCGTTTTGATGAAGCGCTCAACGACTACCAGCAAGCCGCGCGGTACGCACCGCAGGACGCTGCCCTCATCGAGCGCGTCGCGTCAATGCGCTCGAAGCTCGTTCGCGACCATGTGGAAGCTGCGGAGCGGGACGCCCTCGCCGGTCACGCGGACGTGGCTACAGAGGAACTGGCCAAAGCTCTGCTTATCGATCCCGGGAACACGATTGTTATAGAACGCATGAAACAGATGAAGGCGATGGATGATGGCCCTGCCCCTAGGTCCCAATCAAAAATCCAAGGTCTGCCAGAATTGAAACCGCGTGCGGAGAAGCAAAACCTAAACCTGCGCGGAGACACTCGAACGGTTTATGAGCAATTGGGGCAATTGTTCGGGATAAAAGTTACTTTCGATCCGGACTTGGCGCCCCGAGCCGTCCGGCTGAGCATGAACGATGCCGATTTTAACACCGCGTTGAAAGTCCTCAGCGTGCAGACCGGCACATTCATTCGGCCCCTGACTTCCACGCTATTGTTCGTGGCGGCGGATACACCAGAGAAGCAAAACCAATATGGCGCGCAGGCGGAGCAAACGTTCATCTTGCCGGCCTCTGTGGGGACGGACGAAATGACGGAAATGGTTCGCGTACTGCGCGAGATGACGGGGGCCCGACGGGTGGCGCTCAATGCGCACAGCCGCTCGATCACCATTCGCGATACGCCGGAAAGACTGGCGCTCTCAGGAGAGATCATCCGACAAGCAGAAAGAGCCCGCGGTGAAGTGCTGCTGGAGATCGAGATCCTCGAAGTCGACCGCAACAAGGCGCGTACCTTGGGGCTTCTACCGCCTTCCTCGGTTAAGCTTATTTCGCTGACTCCAAACGTCCTCACTCAATTGCAACAGGCCAAGGACCTCAGCACGCTGATTACCCTGCTGGCGAGTATTTTCGGAAGTGGCACAAGCTCAGCCGCCGGAGGCTCCCTCAATCTCAGTTCCCTTATCCCTCCGCTGACTGTCGTGGGTGGCGGGAAGACGACGTTTCTCCTGACGCTTCCCGCGATCGCGTCGCAATTTTCCGACGCGCTGTCTCTCGTGCACAGCGGGCGCCAAGTCCTATTGCGCGCTCAGGACGGCAAGCCTTCCTCCTTCTTTGTAGGTGACCGCTTTCCGATCACTCTTTCGCTGCTTTCTGCCAGCCTCGGAGCCTCTACTGCCGCCACGTCGATTCCGGGAACGACCAACAGCATTTTGCCAAGCACTTCCTATAACGTTGGCATTGGGCCGGTCGCGCTTGCCGCGGCAGACTTCCGGAACGTCGGCCAGCTGGATCTTGCGGTCGTCAACGAAATCGACAACACGCTCACGATTCTGGCGAATCAGGGCAATGGAATTTTTGTCCAGGCAGCGGGTTCCCCCATCTCGCTGGGAGCTAACCGAGCGACTACGCCCGGTGTCGCTCCGTCCATCGCCACCCTGGTCCTGACTACCAGCGGCTTTCACGACTTGCTGGTCACCGATACGGTCGCAAACACGGTGCAAGTGCTGCTCAGCAACGGCGACGACACATTCAAAGCGGCCACAGGATCGCCCATCTCCGTGGGCCAACAACCCAGCGCCATTGTGACCGGCGATTTTAACGCCGATGGCAATCAGGATTTTGTGGTTGCGAATTTTACGGACAACACATTTTCTCTGTTTCTCGGCAATGGAGATGGAACGTTTAAGCAAGCCACCGGCTCGCCCTTTTCCCTGCCTAGCGCGGTGGCGGGCTCCATCGCGATGACGGCGAGCGACTTTAACTCGGATGCAAATCTGGATTTGGCGATCGTAAACCAGACGACAAGAGATGTTACCATTCTTCTCGGGAACGGGGATGGCACGTTCACCCAGGCGACTGGCTCTCCGGTTGCCGTCGGCCGATTGCCGGTGGCCATCGCTACAGGCGACTTGAACAACGATTCACACCCCGACCTGGCGGTGGTCAACCAAACGGACAATTCCGTTAGCGTGTTGCTGGGCAATGGCGACGGTACGTTCACCGCCGCGGCAAACTCGCCGCTTGCTACAGGGCAGACACCGTCGGCGGTCGCCATCGCGGACTTCAACGCGGATGGCAATCTAGACATCGCCGTGACCGACCCGCTAACGGACAGCGTGTCTGTATTCCTCGGCCTGAGCCAGGGATTATTCGCGCCTGCGTTTGAGCTTCCCGTGGGCTCGAATCCCACGGCCATACTGGCAGCCAGCCTTAGCAGCACCTCGCTGCCTGACGTAGCCATTACGGACAATCCGTCTGGCGCGACGGGTCAAGTCACCGTTATCCTGAGTCCCGCCAGCCTGTTTTCAAATGCAGCAGGAGGCGGTGTGGCGCAACAACCCTATCCCGGCGCACAATATGAAGATCTGGGCGTCAAGGTGAAGGCCACGCCGACCTCTCATCCGAACGACGAAGTGACACTGCAATTGGAATTCGAAATTCGCGCTCTGTCCGGATCAGCCATTAACGGCATACCGATCCTTACCAACCGCACGCTTTCCCAAACCGTGCGAATTAAAGAGGGCGAGCCCACTATCATCGCCGGCTTGCTCGACAATCAAGAAACTCGCACTCTCACGGGCCTTCCTGGATTCGCAAATCTTCCTGGCGGAGTGGGCTATCTCTTCGGGCAAAGGAACGCTACCTCTCAGGATACCGAGATGCTGATTCTGATCACTCCGCACAAATTGCGGCTCAGGGACCGCGTCTCACGCTCCATCTATGCCGGGCGCGACACAAGTATTGGCCGCGGTTCCGCACCCGTGCCAGCTCCTCCGCAGCCGCAACCGCCTCCGCAACCCCAGCCCCAGCCTTAACCGAGATGGCAGGCATCTGCCGCATTGGCCTTTCCGGCGATTTCTTTTATTTATGGCAGTGGGTCGAAAACGACGATGGGTTGATAGGTGCGCGGAACCAGGGCTTCCGCGATGGCGACAAGCTTGTCTTGCTGGCTGAAAACACGCAAACGCGGCGGCTTGATCTCTCCCCCATCGAGCTGCGCTGTGGCGCCTGGAGGCAGTTCCACCCGGCCGGGCTGAATCTGCGCGATCTGAATATTGAATTTCGTACCGTGCCGCACGCGCTTCTCGATCACCGGCAACACGTTGGTCCGCGGAAAATTCGGCAGCAGATTTTCCAGACGGATCATGCAATCGGCAAACTTCCCTGCTCGTGCAGCCTCCGCGAGTTCCTCCAGCTTGATGGCCTGCTCGAAGGAAAATTCGCCGACCGCGGTCCGCGTAATCTCAGTCAGGTGTGCTCCGCAGCCGAGTCTTTGACCCATGTCGTGCGCCAGGGAGCGGATGTAAGTGCCGGAAGAGCACTCGATGACAAAACGCGCCACGCTTCCTTCGACGCCCGTCAGTCTATACTCGAAAAGTTCGACCTCGACCGGTTTCAACTCGACGGGCTGCTTTTTGCGCGCCAGTTCGTACGCTGGGCGGCCTTTCACTTTTTTTGCGGAGAATGCAGGCGGCATTTGCTCGAACCGGCACACCTTTTCCGCGGCGAGCTTTTCGAGAACCGTTGCGTCGAGAGCCGGGGAACTGTCCGGGCCTTGCGCTTCTCCGTCGGAATCGTAAGTATCCGTGCCAAAGCCAAAACGGAACGCCGCGGAGTAGCGTTTCCTGCGCCCGTTGTAAAACTGCACCAGCCTCGTCGCGCGGCCGAGCAGTAGCACCAGAACGCCCGTCGCCAGCGGGTCGAGCGTGCCGAGATGCCCTATTTGGCGGAATCCCGCGAGATGCCGCACGGCATCGACGACGTCGTGGGAAGTTTTTCCCCGCGGTTTATCGATGACGAGGGCCCCGTCGAACGGGGCCGGCTGAGGTTGACGTGGCATGGGATGCGCGGCCTGTGATGATTCTTTGGTGAAGCCTGCCCGCCTTTATGAAGCGGCAGGCTTGTCCTTCTTCATCTCTTTCAAGAGCTGATCGATGCGCTCGGTATATTCCTGCGAGTGGTCCAGCGTGAAATGAAGTTCCGGCAGCCGGCGGAGTTGCAGCCGCTCGATCAGTTCGCGGCGGATGAACCCGGCAGCGTGCTCCAGCGCTTTGATCGCGTCGCGCTGTTCCTTTGCGGAGCCCTGCATGTTGATGAAGACGCGCGCGTGCTTCATGTCCGGCTGCACGCGCACTTCGCTGGCCACCACCATGCCCTCGAGTCGTGGATCTTTCAGCTCTCCGGCGAGCATGGCGTTGATTTCGTGGGCGATCTCCTCGCCTACCCGTTCATGCCGGTGATTGGCTGGACTCATTTCCGTCCCCGCGATACTTTCTAAATAATTTCGATCGCCTGGTTGATCAGAATCGAACCCAGGATGCGGTCCGCCTCATCCAGGACTTTTTGCAATACTTCATTGACGTGCTTCTCTTCGTTCGAAAGTGTCACAACGCCAACCACCGACCTCTGCCACACGTCCTGATGGTCCAACTCCGCCACCGCGACATTAAACTGCCTCCGCAGCTTATCCTTCAAGCTGCGCAATACTTGCCGCTTGTCCTTCAACGATTGCGCGTCTGGGATGTGCAGCTCAAGGGTAAGCAGGCCAACCGGCATGAGCGCTCCGGGGGACTAATTCTCTTCTACTTGCGGCCGGCGGTCCCGACGCTCTGGCCCGCCGCTTCCGCGGCGCTGAGCTTCTGCACGCTGAAGCATTCCAAAATATCGTCGACTTTCACGTCGTTGAAATTTGCAATTCCAGCTCCGCATTCAAACCCAGTGCGCACCTCGCTCGCGTCGTCCTTGAAGCGCTTCAGCGAGCTGAGTTTCGAGGTGTAGATGACCGCGCCGTCGCGCACTACCCGGATTTGCGCGTCGCGCTTTAGCACGCCGTCCACCACATAACATCCCGCGACGGTGCCCGCGCCCTTGACACGGAAAGTGTTCCGCACTTCCGCCCGTCCCAGATATGTTTCCTGGATGACCGGCTCCAGCAAGCCTTCCATGGCTTTCTTAAGTTCGTCGGACACCTCGTAAATGATCGTGTGCGAGCGGATGTCCACATGTTCTTGTTGCGCGAGTTCCATCGCTTTGCGGTCCGGCCGGATGCCGAACGCGATAACGATCGCTCCGGAAGCGGAAGCCAGCAGGACGTCGTTCTCCGTGACCGCGCCAACGCCTGAGCCGATAATCTTCAGCTTCACCTGGTCGGTCGAGAGCTTCGGCAGCATTTCGCTGAGCACTTCCACCGAGCCCTGCACGTCCGCCTTGATGACGATGCCCAGTTCCTTGACGTCTCCAGCCTTGAGCTGTTCGTGAAGCTGGTCGAGCGTGATACGCGCTCCGCTCGTCCGCGCCATCGCCGCGTCGCGTTGTTTCCCCTGCCTGTATTCGACAATGTGCCGCGCCTTGGCTTCTTCAGTCACTTGGAAATGGTCGCCGGCTTCGGGCACGCCCTGCAAACCGAGCACTTCCACCGGCGTCGATGGCGGCGCGTCTTTGATGGTCCGCCCGCGATCATCAAAGATCGCCCGGACTTTGCCAAATACCGAGCCGCAGATGAAGAAGTCCCCCGAGTTT
>JBGPLB010000031.1:0-31412 GCA_041486245.1 Candidatus Acidiferrum sp. | reverse complement strand
TGCTGGGCGTGATATTTCTGACGGTAATCCCGTTTTTGGTTTTGATGAGAAAGCCGAGAGCGCCTGCCGGTGGTGTTCCGGCGCACTGATGGACGAATGTGACGATGCATTCGGTGGACAAGATTCTTGCAGCGATTTTTTGCAGTGACCTAGTTCAGCGACTTTGTGCAGTAATTGGGGGGAACGATGGCAACGCAAACGGCAATAACGACGCAAACGGCAGTAGTAGCACAGTTCAGCGAAGACAAACTGATCCGCGCCGGACAGAGGGGCGATGCGCAGGCGGTGGAAACCCTGTTCCGCCGTTATCAGCGGCCGCTCTTTCAGACCGCGTTGCGCGTGCTCGGCAACACGGAAGACGCGGAAGATGCCTTGCAGGATGGATTGCTTTCCGCCTACCGCAATATGAAGCGGTTCGAAGGGCGCTCGCAGTTCTCCACTTGGCTGACGCGCATCGTAATTAACGCGGCGCTGATGAGGCGGCGGAGCGCCAAGGCGCGGCCAGCGGTTTCGCTGGATGAACCGCCACGCGAAGACGAGCTGCCGATTTCCGAGCGTTTCGCGGCCGAAGGCCCGAACCCGGAGCAGATGTTTGCCGGGACGGAGCTGCGGGAGATGATCAGCGAAAACCTGGAGGAACTTTCACCGCTGCTGCGCACGGCGTTTGTGCTGCGGGAGGTGGAAGGCTACTCGACGGGCGAGGCGGCGAAGAAGCTTGGTGTGACCGAGAATACGCTGAAGGCACGGTTGTGGCGCGCACGGCATCAGATGGCCGAGCGGCTTGGGCAGCGGCTGCGGCGGATTAAGGATGATATGACCGGCGGCGGAATGGGCGACGCCGAGTGCAGTTATTGCTGAGAGACGGGAACAGCGAAGTAAGGAAGTAAAGACGTAAAGGATAGAGTGTAAGCGAGAGAGGCCGGCGAGTAGCCGACCTTTTTCGTTTTATGTGCGACTGGGGCTCACTTCAGATGGATGAGGTCGGCGGTGTCGTAGGTGGACATGTCGGAGAGGATGACCTTGTCGCCTTCTTTGAGGCCGTCCAGGACTTCGATTGTGTTTACAGATGAGCGGCCGAATTTGACGTTGACGCGGACGGCTTCTGCGCCGTCCTTGGCAAGTCTGAATAGCGAGATTGTGGAGTTTGCCGTTGCGTGCACGGGTCGGCCGACGTAGAGAATGTTGTCGAGCTTTTCGATCTCGATGGTGGCGTCGATCGGGAGATCGGCGACGGCACCTTCGGGCAGGGGGCCATCGAGGGAGAGGTATACGGTGCGAGTTCCGTCCGAAGCTGATGCGTTGATACCCGTAACGTGACCCTTCACGATGCCTATGCGCGTATCTACTGTCGCGCTCTGATTGGGCCTCACGTCCGCGGCCTGGACAAGGGGAAGAGCCACGCGCGCGACCAAGCCCGCAGAATCTTCGGCGCGGACTAGCGTTCCCAGGCCGCGGACCTGCCGGACCATGGGACCTCGCTTCACGGTGTCGGTCCAGATGGAGTTGTTCTCCACGGTGGGTATGTCGTGGGAGGCGTTACCGCCGACTCCGCCGCCGACCCCACCGTTAATACCATCACTGACTCCGCGAATGACGCCGCTTAAAACTCCTTGTGCAACTCCCTTGGCTACACCGCCCGCAACGCCGTTTGCAACGCCTCCGGCGACGCCGCTTATTGGTGGATTTTGTCCGGGGCGCGGCGCGGCTTTGAGTGGGAAAGTCCAGACGGCAAGGACTATGGCTAGCGCGACACAGCACGAAGTGGCCGTCAATGAAGCGATCAGTCTTGTTCGGGACATACGAACCTCCCTTAGCATGAGAGCGACGCGCTCGGGGAGCTGACGCTCGACGAGAAATGGCGGCGCAGGAATGGGTGCGGTGCGGCTGCGGCCGGTGGCAAATTCAAGGAGAGCTTCGAGGTAGGGCTTGCGCTCTTGCGTGAGTCTTATGACTTCGAGATCCACGACTTGCTCACGCGCCAGCCGGACACGCGCGATGAGCCAGGCGATGGCGGGATGAAACCAGAATGTGGCGCGAAGAATTTCTTCTGCCAAGTGATGGGCCCAATCGTGGCGTTCGACGTGAAGGAGTTCGTGACAGGCAATCGTGGCTTGGAATCGCGCGTTCATGGATGGGAAACGTTCGGGGAGAAGAACCATGGGAGACGTAAAGCCAAAAGTGACGGGAGAATCTACATCGGGGGAGAGGCGAAACTCGGCGCTGGCGTTCACACGAGCGCGCATTTCTTCGAGGACGGCAGTGGATTCAGCGAATAGAGTGATTGGCGAAGATGATTGCCGGAGCTGGCGGAGTCTCAGAAGTCCCATCGCGAGGATTGCGAATCGTGCGGCGATACCCGCGAGAATTACGGCGCCGAGAATTTGGGCGATGAGTTGAAGGCCGGGAAAATGCCAGTGCGAGACGGCGGGGGCGGATGAGGAGAGGACGCGAACGGCTGAGACGTCCGGCGCGATAACGATTGCGGCGACGCCCGGCAGGCGATGCCAGGGCTGGATAACTGGAAGCACTAGGCAGATGGCAAGGAGCGCGCGCCAATAGGCAAGCAGTACGCGGGGCTGGCGGATTTGGAAAAGGCGCGGAAGAAACGCGGCGGCCAGCGCGAGCAGAGCGACCTGGGCGCTCCAAAACAGGAGATTGGAGAACCACAACGCTGTGGTCATCGGCGCCTCCGGAGCGCTTCCGTGGCTTCGGGAAGGCTCATTTTATTTCCTCGATCATGCGCGCCATTTTATGCAAATCTTTTTCGCGGATGTGGCGGGTTTTGACGAGATGGACGAGGAGCGGCTCCGCTGAACCGTTGAAAACGCGGTCGATGAATTCACGGAGCATACCGCCGATGACCTGGTTCTTGGTGTGCGCGGGGCGGTAAATGAAAGCGCGGTCCTGGCGGCGCTTTTTCAAATAGCCCTTTGTTTCGAGGATTTTCATCATGGTCATGACGGTGGTGTAGGCGATTTTGCGGTGCTCGAGCAGGGCTTCATAAATATCGCGGACGGTGGCAGTTTCGCGCTGCCAGACGAGCTTCATGATTTCCAGTTCCTGCGGGGTGAGCGTGGTATGCTTGGGGCGCATATCCGTTTTATAGTACTAAGTAATTCGTATGTCAAGAGAAAAATCCAGGATAGAATTCAGAAACCTAAGACGACTCAGCCCCTGCAATCGATAGTGATCAGACTTTTGCGATGGTTCCTTCAATTCCGCAAATGGCCCACGGATATGCGCGACTTTCCATGGCCGTCCTATTGGCCTGTGGCGGATAAGGACGATCTGACCGGCAGCGGGATGGGCGACGTCAAGTGCAGCTTTCGCTGAAGGCCTGAAGTAGTGACGTGAAGATGAAACGAATCGATGCGAGAGGGCCGACCCTGAGCAGTCTGTCTTCGTTGACTTGCCTACAGACACAACCTAAGATGAGCGCCAAATGGGCGAGTCTGCATCGCTAATCGGGCAAACCGTCTCGCATTACCGCATCCTCGAAAAGCTTGGCGGCGGGGGCATGGGTGTGGTGTACAAGGCCGAGGACACGCGCCTCCATCGTTTTGTTGCCTTGAAATTCCTTCCGGACGATGTTGCAAGGGACTCGCATGCACTTGCCCGGTTCAAGAGAGAAGCTCAAGCCGCTTCCGCTCTAAACCATCCGAATATCTGCACAATTTATGACATTGGCGAGGAAACTGGCCGGGCTTTCATCGCCATGGAATGTCTCGAAGGCCAGACGCTGAAGCATGTCATTCAGCAACAACCCCTGGCGACTGACCAAGTCCTCGGCCTTTCCATCCAAATTGCCGACGCTCTTGATGCCGCTCATGCTAGAAGCATCATTCACCGCGACTTAAAACCTGCAAACATCTTTGTCTCGGGCCGTGGGCAAGCGAAAATTCTGGATTTCGGTCTGGCCAAGGTAGCTGGCAGAAATATTATAGAACAGCCAGAGATGACGGAGGCTACGGCGGACGCCTCCGATGACTACTTGACCAGTCCTGGCTCAGCGCTTGGTACCGTAGCGTACATGTCTCCCGAGCAGGTGCGCGGAGACAAATTGGATGCAAGAAGCGATCTGTTTTCCTTTGGTGTGGTGTTGTACGAGATGTCCACGGGGCAGATGGCGTTCCCCGGCAAGACGTCAGGGGTCATTACCGACGGGATCTTGAACCGCGCCCCGGTTTCTCCGATCCGCTTGAAACCAGACCTGCCCGCTCGGCTGGAAGAGATCATCAACAAGGCGCTTGAAAAGAATCGCGACGTTCGCTACCAGCACGCTTCGGAGATTCGCGCAGATCTCCAGCGGCTAAAGCGCGACACTGATTCAGGAAGATTGGCTGCTACGGCGCAGCCTCCAGTGACTGAGGCAACCCGGTCGAAGCCGGCCACACCTCAGCGCAAAGGGCTGCTCCTCGCCGCAAGCATAGTCATGTTGCTACTTCTGCTGGTCGTCGGCTTTGCGCTCCAATCGCGTTTCCGCTCCAAGAGCTCGGACGTGCCATTTCAGAATTTCACAATCACAAAACTGACAGACACCGGTAATTTGACCGCGGCAGTAATCTCCCCAGATGGCAAATATGTCGTAAATGCAGTCAAAGCAAACGGCATGGAAAGCCTCTGGCTTCGAAACGTTCCGACGAACAGCGATACGCAGGTGATTGCGCCAGCACGAATTGACTATGACTACCTGCAATTCAGTCCGGACGGAGACTATATCTACTTCCGTCGTTCCGAAGAGAACACGAGTCCAGATCTCTACCGCGCTCCCGTACTAGGCGGCAATCCTCATCTCGTCATAAAAACCATCAGGAGCGGTGTTTCGTTCTCCCCCGACGGGAAGCGCATTTCTTTCATCCGAGAGCCCCTTTTCTCACACGATAAACCTCCCACTTCACTAGACACAAAGACTCCTCACCTGGTCTTGGTAACTGCGAACCTGGAAGGCGGCGAGCAAAAAGAACTGCTTACCTTTCATTGGTATCCCGACGCTCCCGGACCCGTCTGGTCACCTGATGGCAAAGTGATCGTAGTTGTAATTCGCGACATGACGGCCCGGAGCAGCAATATTGTCGCCGTAGATACTGCTAGTGGGAAACAGCAAACCATCATCTCCTCGACGATCATGCGATTTGCAGACTCAACATGGATGCCGGATGAAAGCGGGTTGCTTACTCTCTTCACGGAGGGGAAAGCAAAAAATCAGCAGATCGGATTCATTTCATACCCCGAGGGAATGCTGCGATCCATTACTCGCGATACAAACAGCTACTCTGGATTGAGTCTCTCACGCGATGGCAAGACACTGACCACGGTCCAGAATGAAGATAGTTTCAAGCTCTATACGATGCCTTCGCGGGGAAAAAACGAAGAACGCGCCACCGCCATTACCCCGCGGGGAGTTGCGTATATATTTGATTGGGTAGACGACAAGAAACTAATTTTAGAAGATTACAAATCTAACAAGTATTATCAAATAAATGATCTAGGCGAAGGGAAAACCCTCTTGTTGGAAGGATCGCAGTACTCCGCGGCCGGCGTGGCATCGTGTCAAAGCGGACGATATTTCTTGTTCACGGGTAGAGACCCAAAATCATCTAGTGGCGAGTCCACCGCATGGCGATTCGCTACGAAGGACAACGACATCTTGAAACTAACCGCGGGTACGTTTGACGCAGTTCCAATTTGTTCGCCTGACGGGAATTGGGTTTACTATGTTTCCCCCAATCCCCCGGCTCCTAAGGTCCAAAAAGTCTCCATTGATGGTGGTATTTCCAAGACAGTAAGCGAGATGTTTGTTTTTCCTGCGATTGACATTTCCCGAGACGGGAGGTTGCTCGCGTTCTTTTCCGGGGAAGACTTTGGCGTGCTCAATGTTGAAGCCTTAAAAGTGGGCAAGAGATTTCCCCTCGACCCGCGCTGGGGAAGTTCTTCCGGCCAGACCACTTACCCGCATTTTACAGCTGACGACAAGGCTTTGGCCTACGTCATTCATGACAATGGCGTCGACAATATCTGGGCTCAGCCGCTCGATGGAGCAGCGACATATCCGATCACATCCTTCAAGTCCGACGAGATCTTTGACTTCCACTGGTCTCCACGCGGAGACCGGCTTGCCATTGTTCGCGGCCGCACGGACTCGAACGTCGTCCTGATTCACGATGTAAATCCTTGACTCATCGTGAGTGCAGGATAATCGACCCACTGCTCGAGCGAAGGGTTCGTTGTTTCAGGGGCCTGAAAAGAGTAGGCTGCCCAAGTCAGCCAATAGGCTTGGAATTTACGGATTATACAGGCTCCCGCGCTCCTCCAAAGGAGGGTTCCCATGGGAAATTTTCTTCAGGATTTGCGGTATGGGCTTCGCGTGTTGGCCAAGTCGCCGGGGTTTACGGCAGTGGCAGTGCTGTCACTGACGCTGGGAATCGGGGCCAACACGACCATCTTCACTTTGGCAAAGGCGATCTTCCTGAAGTCGATTCCGGTGAAAGACCCGTCCACATTGATGAGCCTATTCTCGACCGCGCAGAGCAAAGGCGGTCCGCTCCAGGAATACCTGCCAACGCCTTACCCGAATGCAGCTGACTACCGCGAGAAGAATGACGTGTTCTCGGGCGCGGCCATCGCGATCCCGACGGGCGTGGATCTGACCATTGGCGGCAAGAAGGTTCAAGCGTTCTGCGAAGTGGTGAACGCGAACTTCTTCGATGTCGTGGGCGTACTACCAAAACTGGGCCGCGGGTTCTCCGCGGAAGAGGAGAAAACACCGCAGCCGGTTGTGGTGATCAGTTACGCGCTGTGGAACCGCGAATTCGGCGGCGATGCGAAGTTGCTGGGGCGAGCGATTCAAATCAACGAGCAGGACTTCACCGTGGTTGGAATTATGCCGGACACTTTCCATGATGTGGGAGTGCTGGGGAGCCCGGACGCGTGGGTTCCGATGCTGATGCACGATCAGGTGCTTACGGGATTGGCCAAGGATTGGTTCAATCAGCGCGCCTTTCGACTGACGTCCATGGTGGCGCGGCTCAAGCCGAACGTGACGGTTGCGCAGGCGCGGGCATCCATTCATAACCTCGGACTACAACTCGAAAAAGAATTTCCGAAAGACAACGGCGGGCGGAACGAAATGCTCGTGCCGATCGATCAGACCGCGATTCCTCCACAACTGCGAAGCGTGTACGTCCGCGCCGGATCGTTAATGTTTGTGATCGTAGGCTTGGTGCTGCTCATCGCGTGCGCAAACGTGGCGAATCTGCTGCTGGCGCGGGCCACGCAGCGGCACCGGGAGATCGGAGTGCGGCTGGCGATGGGTGCATCCAGGTTCCGACTGATTCGGCAGTTGCTAACGGAAAGTTTGCTAATGGGACTTTTGGCCGGCGCGCTCGGAATTATGCTTGCGTATTGGGGCCGCTCGCTGTTGCGTTCGCTGTTGCCTCCGGGCTTGCAGCGGCGCCTCGACTTCACCCTGGATGGCCGAGTGCTGCTCTACACGATCGGACTTTCGCTGGTGGCGACGGTGCTGTTCGGACTAGTTCCGGCTCTCGAAGCTTCGAAGGCAGACCGCATCGCGGCGCTGAAAGACCGCACGGGAAATCCGACCGGGAGCGCGCGATGGTACGGGCTTAGAGGCGTGCTGGTGATGGTCCAGGTTGCACTTTCGTTGATTGCTCTCGTCGGGGCGGGACTTTTTATTCATAGCCTGCGAAACGCTCAGGAAATGGACCCGGGATTCGAAGTGAAACATGAAATGGTGATGTTCCTGAACCTCGGCGCGGAGCATTACACACAGCCGCGCGCGGAGCAGTTTTACAAAGATGTGGTCGAGCGGCTTGCGGGTGTGGCGACGGTGCAAAGCGCGAGCATTTCGGATACGTTTCCGTTTTCTGGAGGGCTGGCGCGCACGACGTTCACGGATGGGGTGGATATCACAGACCCTCGGAATGGGAAACTGACTCCTGTGATTGCCGCGGAGCCGGGATATTTCTCGACGGCGGCAATCACGATGCTGCAGGGGCGGGATTTCACGGAGCACGATGATGCGCAGGGCGCGATGGTCGGAATCGTGAACAAGGCGGCGGCGGAGCAGATGTGGCCGGGAGTGGACCCAATTGGCAAGCACATCCATTTCCTTGGAGAGACTTGGGACATAGCGATCGTGGGCGAGGTGGCTACGGTAAAGTACCAGACGCTGGGCGAGCCGCCGCAAGCCATCGTTTACTTGCCGCTGAAGCAGCACTACTCAGCCCAGGTGGTGCTGTATGTGCACACGAAAGGAGATCCGGAAAAGGCGATCCCGAGCGTGCGCAGCACGGTGCAAGCGCTCGGCCCGGCGGTTCCGCTGCTGAATGTGCAAACCGTGTCGCAGGTATTGGTTCAATCGTTGACGGCGCCGCGAGTTGGAGCGCAGCTGCTGGGCAGTTTCGGCTTGCTGGCGCTGGTACTGGCGGCCATCGGAACTTACGGCGTGATGTCGTATTCGGTCAGCCAGCGGACGCAGGAAGTCGGAATCCGCATGTCGCTGGGGGCGCAGCCTCGCGACGTACTGCGGCTGATTTTGGGAAATGGGATGGCGATGGTGTCCGCCGGAGTGTTGGCCGGACTCGTCTTTTCGACGTTGCTCGCGCGGAGCATGAGCAGTTTGCTCTATGGCATCGGAATATTCGATGCGCCGAGTTTTCTCATCACTGCGGCGCTGCTCATGGGCGTGGCGGTAGTGGCATGCTACCTTCCGGCGCGGCGGGCGATGCGCGTTGATCCCATTATCGCTTTGCGTTACGAATAGATGCTGCCAAGGAGGCCGGTTTCTACTACTTGATTTTCGCCAATCCCTCGGGACTTGTGCCAGAACCGCGCGCGGCAGTATAGAGACCGAGCATGCGCAGGTCACTTGTGGCTTTCCGGAGATCCGCGAGAGCGGAGCTGAGGCTCGCCGTGTTTTCGGCTTCTACATCGACGAAAAATTGATACTCCCAGGGCCGACCGTGAATGGGGCGGCTTTCGATCTTGAGTAAGTTGACCGCGAGGCGGCTGAAGGGCTCCAGAGCGGCAAGGAGAGCGCCGGGACGATGAGCAAGGCGAAGAGCAAGAGACATTTTCAGCATGCGTGGGGAGTCGGAATAATCCATTCCACGCATGTGAAGTTCTACCATGATGTCGGTCACGCCGGGTGACGCGAGGCTTGGAGAATCCCGTGCGCCATCGTTATCGCGTTGCACTGGAACTAGCAAAACAAAGCGGGTGAAATTCTCGGCGTTGTCCTGGATGTCATCAGCGAGGATTACGCCGCCATAGTGTTCGGCGGCGCGGCGGCCGGCGATGGCCGCGCAACTCCTATCGCCGCGGGAGAGCGCTTCGCGCACGCTGCCAGCCGTATCTTCCGCAGGCACGCGTTTGATGCCCGGGTGGGCGAGGAAGAAACCTTCGCATTGAGCAAGAGCCATGGGGTGAGAGGCGACGGAACGGATGGAATCAAGCGAAGAGCCTGGACAGCCGATGAGGCGGTGTTGAATCGGGAGGATAATTTCCGCCACTATGCCGAGGTTGCTGCCGACGAGGAGGTCATAGACCCTGACAACGGAACCCGCGAGGGAGTTTTCGACGGGAGCCAGAACAGCATCGGCCAGCCCTTCCTCGATGGAACGGAAAGCTGAATCAAAAGTGGGGCGCGGCACAGGAGTGATACCTGGACCGAGAAGCTGAAGCGCCGCTTCTTCGCTGAAAGCCCCGGGCTCGCCTTGAAACGCAACGCGCATTTTATAGATGATAGCATTCCTCATTCTGGGCACGGTTAGCGTCGTTTTCTAAGACATGTGGAGTGAGGTTGGAGCAATCCAGATTGGCCGCTAATTCGGAAGAGGGAAATCCGGCTATCACGCCTCCGCCTCGCGCAGGCAAGGTATACTTCGCTAGGGGTGAAAGAAAATGAAAGTGGCAAGGCCGGAGCGCGGGGAGTACGCAGAGTACTACGAGAAATATATTTCGCTGGTTCCCGGAAACGACATTTCAAAAGCGCTCGAGGCGCAGCGCGTGCAGACGATGCAGCTTTTTGCGGGACGCAGTGAACGGGAAGGCAATTTTCGGTATGCGGCGGAGAAATGGACGGTGAAGGAAGTGCTGGGGCACCTCACCGATTCCGAGCGGATCTTTACCTATCGTGCGCTGCGGATTGCCAGGGGCGACAAGACTCCTCTGGAGGGATTCGAACAGGACGATTATGTGCGTAGCGGAGGATTCAACGAGCGTTCTCTGGCGAATCTGGTGGAAGAGTATGCACACGTGCGAAGCGCCAGCCTCGGGTTGTTTCACTCGCTCAGTAATGAAGCGTGGTTACGCCGAGGGACGGCCAACAAGAATGAAGTCAGCGTGCGGGCGCTGGCCTACATCACGGCAGGGCACGAACTACACCACCGGCAAATTATCGAGGAGCGATACCTTTCAGCTATCCCGCGAGCCTGAACCCGATGGTTCATGCTCCCTGCTTATGCCGCGGCTTCAACAAATAGAACAACAGAATGACGGCAAGAGTGATGCTGAAGGCCGCGGCAAGGACGCCTACTGGCTGTGCAGCCAGCGGATATTCGAAAGCGTCTCCAAGAAGGTAAAAGCCAATGAGCAAGAAAAGCAGTGCGAGGAAGCCGGCCAGCCCCCCAAAAGTTCGTGCCAGCCCAGCGCGAATGACCAATGGCTTGGGGTGGTGAGGCGTAGCCCGGACGAGGGTTTCTGCGCGCATGGGTCACACCTTGCGCGAGCCGTCTCCAGCGGGGACGGGATCCTCGACACGCAGAAACTCGAGATAGGTCAGGTTCGGGGGCGCGTACTGTTTCTTCATCGGTGCGCCGCATACGCAGCGCGGATTGCCACCTTCGATGTGGCTGTTTAGCTGGACCACCACTCTGCAATGGCAAGCTGAGTTTGTGCAATGCCACTGTTCTCCGCTACGCATGATCATGGTGTTGTACCTTCCTTGAAGCCAAGCTTGCTGGGAGTGCCGAGAAGGCAGCCAAGGCCTCGGCCCGCAGTAAGTGGAGAAGAACTATATATAACAGTAAATTACAATGTCAAGAAAATATTTCTGTAGAACGAAGGTACTAGTCCGATAACTGTGGATTACTTTCCAGGCGAGATTCAGGCGGGTCCCGCAATGTTTTGCGCTTTTGTTTCGCTGCTGGAGCCGAGAACGTGCCATTCCAGAAAAAGGAACCTCGTCCCAGGCGCGGGTTCGGGGTTAGGTTGCGGGGGCCGCGAGCGGCTGCTAAAATTCATAGTTTGCCGGGTTGCCGGAGTTCGTGCTGAAGGCTGCCTGTTAATTGCCGGTTGGGTATCCCACAGAAACTGTAGGCGTTTGCATCCAAGCCGATAGAAAGAGCAACCGCATAGCCGTCAAGAGAGTGTGTGACCGCAGAGAAACCGAACGGAATGCCGGGCACAGAGTGCTCGACTGACCGGCGCGGAGCTCCGCGGAAGGGAGATCACGAGTGGCAAAGTATGATGTGGCGATTATCGGGAGCGGTCCGGGCGGCTATGTGGCGGCGATCCGGGCGGGCGAACTGGGATTGAAGACCGTCGTGGTGGAGAAGGACCCGTATCTAGGCGGGACCTGCCTGCACGTCGGATGCATACCGACCAAAGTCTTGTTGCACCACGCCGACGTATACGATCACTTCAAGAATGGCGCGGAGCTGGGGTTCGAGGTCAGCGGACTGAAAATCAATTGGGCGAATATTCTGGCGCGCAAAGACAAGATCGTGAAGAAACATGCCAAGGGCATCGAATTTCTATTCAAGAAGAACAAGGTGGAATGGGTGCAGGGCTGGGGGCGCTACGCGGGGCCGGGCCGCGTGAGTGTCAATAACAATGGGAAGAAGAGCGAGATTGAAACCGCAAATATCTTGCTGGTGAGCGGATCCGAGGCGCGCGCGCTGCCCGGGATCGAGCCGGACCACAAAACCATTTTAACCAACCGGTCCATCCTGGAGCTGCCGGAGATTCCCAAGTCACTGATTGTAGTAGGGGCGGGAGCGGTGGGAGTGGAGTTCGCTTCCATTTACAACACGTTTGGGACGCAGGTGACGATTCTGGAAGCGCTGCCGCGCGTGGTGCCGGTGGAAGACGAAGATGTCTCCACGGAGCTGGAGAAAGATTTCAAGAAAAAGGGCATTCAGATTTTCACGAGCAGCAAAGTGGAGTCCGTAAAGAAGGACGCCAAGGGCGTGACGGTTTCGTTTAAAGATAAGGATGGAAAGGCGCAGACGCTGCAGGCTGAGAAGCTGTTGCTTGCCGTGGGCCGCAAGCCGATGACGGAGAATTGCGGTCTGGAGAAATCGAAAGCGAAGCTCGAGCGCGGATTCGTGCTCACCGGGCTGAACATGGAGACCGATGAGAAGGGTTTGTACGCAATCGGGGACATCGTTGCGGGTATGCCGCAACTGGCGCACGCGGCGATGATGGAAGGGATTGTGGCCGTCACGCACATCGCCGGGAAGCCGACACAACAGATTCTGAAGACACGCATTCCGAATGCAACGTACTGCGAGCCGCAGATCGGTTCGATTGGACTGACGGAGAAACAGGCGCGCGACGCGGGCTACAAAGTGAAGACCGGCAAGTTCCCCTTTGTTGGCAACAGCAAGGCGACGATTTTGGGGAATCACAATGGGTTCATCAAAGTGGTTTCGGATGAAAAGTACGGCGAGGTCTTGGGGATACATATTATTGGGCCCTTGGCGACGGAAATTCTTGCGGAAGCGGCAGCCACGTTGAACCTTGAGGGGACCATCGACGACATGATGAATATGATTCATGCGCATCCCACGGTTTGGGAAGGGATGGGGGACGCGTTTGCGAGCGTTAAGGGATTACAGATCAATGTGTAGTGGCCAGGTGTTGTGATTGGTGATTCGTGACCCCGACAAGGTCGGGGCGAGCTGGTGAATGGTTAAGAGCTGCCAGATTGTTGATCTCGGATTGATTGGATACGCGGATGCGTACGCGTTGCAGAAGCGTATCGTGGCAGCGCGCAAGGCTGATGCGATTGGGGATGTCCTGCTGCTTTGCGAGCATACGCCGGTGATTACGCAAGGGCGGAACGGGAAGCGCGAACATCTTTTGGTATCCGAGAATGTGCTGCGGCAGCGAAATGTGGAATTTCACGAGACGAGCCGCGGAGGAGATGTTACGTACCACGGGCCGGGACAATTGGTGGGCTACCCGATCTTGCAGCTTGGCGCGATTCGCAAGGACGTGGTGTGGTATGTGCGGATGCTGGAAGAGGTAATGATCCGGACCTCGGCGGAGTTTGGAATTAAGGCCGTGCGGGAACCCGGGAAGACGGGGATTTGGGTGCAGACGGAAGAAAAGGATTTAACACAGAGGACACAGAGTTCGGAGAGTTTACCGAGGGAAGAGGAACGAAGAGAGATTGCGGCGGAGAAGCTCGGGGCGATTGGAGTGCACATCAGCCGGTGGGTGACGTCGCACGGATTCGCTTATAACGCTTCGACGGACTTGCGGAATTTTGATTTGATCGTGCCGTGCGGGATTTCAGGACGCAAGGCTACTTCGCTGGAGAAACTGCTGGGACGAACCGTGAGTTTAAAGGAAGTAGCGCACCGGATTGCGGTGCACTTTGGAGAAGTATTCAGAGTGGGAATGAAAAAATCTTCGCGGGAAGAAACGCTTGAGAAGCTGCAGTTGGCCGAGCAGGTTGTTGAGGTTGCTGTTTAGTGAGCGCGTTTGCTCGCGGCAGGCAAAGTGCCGTGGTTAACTTGGAGCACAGGCTGAAGCCTGTGCTACTGGAGCGGGAATGAAGAAGGAACTGACGCGGCAGGAATGTCTCGACCTGTACTACTACATGCGGCTCAACCGCGCCGTGGAAGACATGATGGTGAAGCTCTTCCGGCAGAACAAGATTGTCGGCGGGCTGTACTCGAGTCTGGGGCAGGAAGCGGTTTCGGTGGGAACGGCGTACGCGCTGGAGAAAAAGGATTGGCTGGCGCCGATGATCCGGAATATCGGGGCGCTTTTGGTGAAGGGCGTGCCGCCGCGCGACGTTTTCATGCAGCACATGGCGAAATACGATTCACCGACCAAGGGCAAGGACGGAACGAGTCACTTCGGCGATCTGGAGAAGTTGCATATCGTTTCGCCGATCTCGATGCTCGGCGATTTGATCCCGGTGATGACCGGCGTAGCCATGGCGGGGCGCTACCTGGGCCAGAAAATCGTGACCATGACGTGGATCGGCGACGGCGGAAGCTCGACGGGCGTGTTTCACGAAGGGTTGAATTTCGCGGCCACCCAGAAGGCGCCGTTCGTGTTGATCCTGGAAAATAATCTGTGGGCCTACTCGACACCGGTGAAGCGGCAGGTGCCGCTCGAAAATCTGGCGGACCGCGCGAAGGCTTATGGAATTTCAAGCTATATCGTGGACGGAAACGACGTGGTCGCGGTGTTTACGACCGCGAGAGAAGCGGTGGCGCGGGCGCGGGCCGGCGAAGGGCCGATCCTGATCGAAGCCAAGACATTCCGCCGCCTGGGGCACGCGCAGCATGATCCGGCAGAGTATGTGCCGAAGGAGATGCGCGCTTATTGGGAGGCCCGCGATCCCATCATGCTGTATGAAAAGCATTTGATGGGAGAAGAGTTGCTGGACGCAAAGAGCAAGAAGGACGTGGAGGAGAAGATCGATACGCTGCTGGCGGCTGAACGGGAGTTTGCAGAGAATTCTCCGATGCCGCCGCCGGAGTTTGCCGCGACGGGCGTTTACTGCACGGGAGACGAGTGCCACAACATCCGGCCGAAGTGGGAGCGGCCCGTTGCCGAGGTGACGCCGCCGAAATCGAGCGTCAGAGCGGTGTGGACGGTGGCGGGATTCGGATCCGGCAAGAGTTCGGCTGGCGCGAACGCGCCGATTCATTTCGGAGACACGAAAAACACGATTGCGACTCCGGGGAGCAACGGAAAGGGCGCTGCGAAAAGTGCAGCCAGAGTTCCAGCGAAGAAGACTGAAAAAGCGGCGGTGGCTTCCGGCGCCACGAGAAAGGCGCGGAGGTAGCCATGGCGGAGACCAACGGGACGCAAATCACCTTTCTCGAAGCCATCAAACAGGCGATGTTTGAAGAGATGGAGCGCGACCCCGCGGTAGTGCTGCTCGGCGAGGACGTCGGCGTATACGGCGGAGCCTTCAAGACGAGCGAGGGACTGCTCGAGCGATTCGGGTGGGAACGAGTGATCGACACGCCGATCAGCGAAAGCGCTATTATTGGCGCGGCTTGCGGGATGAGCTACATGGGGCTGCGGCCGATTGCGGAGCTGCAGTTCATCGATTTCATCGCCTGCGCTTTCAATCAGATTACGAACTTCGTGGCCAAGGGGCATTACCTTTGGAACGCGCCGGCGCCGATGGTGATGCGCGGACCATCGGGCGGCGGCGTGCACGGCGGGCCGTTTCACTCGGCGAATCCGGAAATGTATTTCGTGCACACGCCAGGACTAAAGGTGATTTATCCTTCGACGCCGTACGACGCGAAAGGGCTGCTGAAGGCAGCGGTTCGCGACAACAACCCGGTGCTTTTCTTCGAACACAAATTTCTTTACCGGCGGATCAAAGGAGTAGTGCCAAGCGGGGATTATACGGTGCCGATCGGGAAGGCTATCGTGCGGCGCGAGGGCAAGCACCTCACGATTGTTTCCTACGCGGCGATGATGCACACGTCGCTCGAAGCCGCAGACGCGCTCGCGAAAGAAGGCATCGAGGCGGAAGTGATTGATTTGCGGACGCTGCTGCCGCTGGATGAAGAGACGATCTTGCAGTCGGTGCGAAAGACCAACAAGTGCTTGGTGGTGCACGAGGATACGAAGACGGGCGGAATCGCGGGCGAGATCGCAGCAATACTTTGCGAAAAGGCCTTCGGCGATCTGGACGGCCCGTTGATGCGCGTGACGGCCCTGGATACACCCGTGCCATATTCGCCACCGCTCGAGGAATATTTTTTGCCGAACGCCAGGAAGGTGTTTGACGCAGCAGAGGAATTAGCGCGGTATTAGACCGTGCATCGGAAACAAAGCTGGACAGGAGAATGCAAATGGCCACAGACGTAGTGATGCCGCAGATGGGCGAAAGCATTTTTGAGGGAACGATCACCAAGTGGCTCAAGAAGCCCGGGGACAAGGTCGAGCGGGACGAGCCTTTGTTCGAAATCTCCACCGACAAAGTGGACGCGGAAATTCCGTCGCCTTCCGCCGGCGTGCTGAAGGAGATCAAGGTCAACGAAGGGCAGACGGTGCCCATTCAGACGGTCGTCGCGGTGATCGACGGCGCCGGCGCACCAGCAGTCGCACCAGCTCCAGCTCCGGCGAAAGCAGCAGTGCCAACACCCGCACCGGCTCCCGCGGCGGTCGCACCTCCGCCACCACCGGGACCGAGGCCCGCAGCACCGGCATCAGCAGCTTCCGCGCCTGCCGCTGCGCCCCAGCGCGCTGCGGGGGAGCGCATTCACAGTTCGCCGCTCGTGCGGCGCATGGCTGCGGAGCACGGGATTGATTTGACGACCATTCCAGGAACGGGCGCCGGCGGGCGCATCAGCAAGCAGGACATCGAGGCGGTCATCGCGGCGGGCGGAGCTCCCGCTGCGGCGCCGTCGAGCGTTTCGGCGGCAGCTCCGGCGCGTTCCACGCCACCGCCCGCTCCGTCCGCGGCACCACCGCCTCCCGGTGTTTCCGGCGGACAAATCCACCCGGCGTTTGAATCGGCCGTTCCGCGCGAGAAAATTTATTTCGGCAACTACACCGTCGAGCCCATGAGCAACATGCGGCAGCGCATTGCGGAGCACATGCTCGCTTCAAAGCGCGTTTCTCCTCACGTTTATTCCGTGGATGAGATCGACATGACCAAGGTGGCTTCGTTGCGCGCCAAGTCCAAGGAAGAGTTTGAGCAGCGCTACGAAACGAAGCTGACCTTCATGCCGTTCTTCGTGAAGGCCGCGGTGGCGGGGCTGCGAGCTTTCCCGACGGTGAACGCGTCACTTGATGGCACGAACGTGGTCTTGCACAAGGAAATCAACATCGGCATTGCCGTAGCGCTCGATTGGGGCCTGATCGTGCCGGTGGTGAAAGGCGCCGACGAGAAAAATCTTCTCGGCATCCAGCGGACGCTTAACGATTTGGCGGAGCGCGCCCGCTCGAAAAAATTGAAGCCGGAAGAGGTACAGGAAGGCACCTTCTCGATTACCAATCCGGGCGTTTTCGGCGGCCTGTTTGGCCTGCCGGTCATCAGCCAGCCGAACGTGGCCATTCTGGGCCTCGGGGCGATCGAGAAGCGGCCGGTGGTCATTAACGACTCGATTGCTATCCGCTCGATGTGTTACGTCACGCTGAGCTACGACCACCGCGTGGTCGATGGCGCTGTCGCGCACCAGTTTCTGCACAAGGTAAAGGAAACATTGGAGAATTGGTCGGAGCCGGTTCTCTAGCGAGGATTTTCCAGAGCTGCGGGCGAGTGGACAGCGTCTTGCGACGCCGTCACTTTGACGAATATTCGTATAGGACTTAGCACGGCAGATTTCCTGGATTCGGACACATGTGCGATTGTGGGACGTCGATTCCCGTAACTGGGCGTTATGAGACCTGAGCTGCCCTCGGATAGCTCGGCAAGGTATCCAAACCAAATGGTTTACATCAGATAGAAGGTGGAACTGTGCCTGCCACTTCTCGGATGTGACGACCGCTATGATGGCTACGACTCCGCCTCGAATCCTGATTGCCGATGATCAGCCCGATGTGCTGAACGCGCTGCGCTTGCTTTTGAAAGGCCAGGGCTACGAAACTGAAGGAGTGTCTTCGCCGGCCGAGTTGCTGCGGGCCGTGGCGGCAAGCGAGTTTGATCTGTTGTTGATGGATTTGAATTACGCACGGGACACTACTTCGGGGCGGGAAGGGCTGGACCTGCTCAGCCATTTGAAAGAAACCGAAGACGCCCCGGCGATCGTGGTCATGACCGGCTGGGCGACGGTGGGACTGGCGGTCGAGGCCATGCAATACGGCGTGGCCGATTTTGTGGAGAAGCCCTGGACCAACGCCCGGCTTCTGGAAATTCTGCAAAAGCAGATCGCCCTGGGGCGCGAGCGGAGGGCGTCTCGACGCCGAGTGGCGCAGGAAAACCAGGACCACAAGGATATTGCGCTGCAGTTTCACCAGCAGGAGCGGGAAGTCGCGGAGGCGCGGTCCATTCAGCAGGGGCTTCTGCCCGGAAGCATTCCTCAGTTAGCAGGATGCGAAATCGCCGGCGCGTGGCAGCCGGCTCAGAGTGTGGGCGGAGACTACTATGACGTCCTGGCCTTCGACGAAGCGACGCTGGGATTGTGTATCGCCGACGTAGCGGGGAAAGGTTTGCCAGCGGCCTTGTTGATGTCCAATCTGCAGGCCGCGGTCCGGGGGCTCGCCTCTCCTTCTTTACCTTCCGGCGGCCTGTGCTCGCGGCTGAATTCGCTCGTTTGCCACAACACCGGCAACGACCGCTTCATTACATTTTTTTACGCGCAACTCGACGGCCCGTCACGGCTTCTGCGGTACACGAATGCAGGACACAATGCGCCGATTCTATTGCACCGCGACGGATCGCATGAGCGGCTGGAGGCGGGTGGCGGAGTGCTGGGCGTTTTTCCGCATCAAACGTTTGCAACGGGGGCCGCGCAGCTTGCGCCCGGCGATCGCGTCATTCTGTTCACGGACGGCGTGACCGAAGCTTGCGACTCCGCCGGCGAGGAATTTGGCGAGGCGCGGCTGCTCCATTTGCTTAGAGAAAACCGGGTCGCGGGAGCACCTGCTTTGCAGGATAAGATTCTCGCCGTGGCAGCGGAATTCTGCGCCGGCCACTGGCATGACGACGCGACGTTGCTCGTTCTTGCCGTTGACGAGCGGTGACCCATGCATACCCCATCGCTCACTGAATCATGGGTTTGAGTTTGGCCACCCACACGGCAAAACCATCCACCGGAATGGCCTCAATCCCCACTTCGCGAAGCGTATCTCGAACAAAGCGGTGCCGGAGGTCTTCCTCATTCAAGCGTATGTCCGTGATGGCCGTGAATTCGCTGGCAAAACTGGCCCGGGCCTGAATTTTCCCGGCCGTGTATGCCAGGACTTTGGCCTCGGCGGGAGCACGAGTCACCGACAGCGTCTGGACGAAACCGCGCGTGCCGTTGCGCCGGTAGGCGAAGTCGAGGCGCATGGGGTCGCCGGGAAAGGTAAACTCCTCGGCGTGAACTCCTCGTTCGATGCGATTCCAGATGCGCGCTTGTTTAAAGACCTGCGTACAGTAAGAGCGGATGGCCCCTCGGCTTTCGGGAACTCCGGCTCGGCCAGTTCCGCGCACGAGGGCGACGTGATCCGTATAGAGGCGTTCCAGTTCGGCGTCCAGGTCGCTGGAAATCACTCCCTTCTGGGGAGCCAGTTGCAGCACGTTGGCTAGAGTTTCATCCCATTTGCGCAGGAGTTCCTGGAATGCGTTCCCGTTGGAGTTGCCGCCGTTTAAACCATGGCCCTTAGAATCGCGCGCTGACTCAAAGCGGTTCTCCAGATCATTACGAAGCGCGCGGAGCAACCGCTCGTCGGCCTGCGGATGGAGCCGGCGCACCCGCGCGTACTCCCCGTCTTCATCGATGAGGCGCAGACGGCGTTCGCCGGACGACGGATCGAATACCAGCACTCCGATGTTCACCCACTCGTCGCGCACCAGGTTGGGCGTGTAGCGCAGGATGCGGTAGGCGCAGTTTCTTTCCGTCTGCACAGCGTCGGAAGCGTTATCTGTCATGGTTCACATCCAGTTGGGAAATGGCTGGCGATTGGATTTTTTGGCGTCCAGGAGGAACTCCGGAACTCGTGAGCGGCGCCGCAGGAGATGTTCGGACAGGCGCAAAAGTGCGTCGAAGTCGTCTTCATACCAAGCCGGAGGAATTTGCCTGGTGATTTCGTCGAGACCGCGCTCGGTCATCTGCTTTTCGAGGCGTTCGAGCCAGGGCGCGAAAGACTCCATTCCGGTCACGCCTTCGTACACCCGATTTCGCGCATACAGCCCTCGCAGCGGCGCGTCGGGGAAATTCCATTCTCCGGCATTGAAGCAAAAGCCCTGGTCGATCATCAGCGTGCTGTAAGGCATTCCCGTCGTTTCTCCCGTCACAGAATCCGTGGCCGGTGGCGCGCCGCGAAGCGCCTCTTGAAAAAAGAGCGTCTGGCGGCCGTTGGTATTGCAGGTCCACTTGTCAAAGACCAGCATGCCCGCGAAATCGTGGAGGTTCGCGACTTGGCGAAGCTGCTCGTCAGGGAGAAAATCGTGCAACGCAAGCCGCCGCGGGTCTCCCGGATAGCGCGAGCCAAATTGCAGGCCCGCCTGGCAGGGAATCCGCTGGCGTGGCATCTCCATGGCCAGGTCGGGAGTTAGGCGGATCAATTCCTCGGACACTTCGACAATGGCCACCGGCGTCGTCGGAAGCCCCAGCCGCGCCGCCAGCTTGGTTCCTAGCAGTTCATTGACCAGGATTCGGCGATGCTGCGGGTTATTTTGGAACTTGACGACGTAATAGTTCCCGTCCGAGCAGCGCATCAAGTGAGACTGCGCGCCGCCCCGCATCCGGCGTATCTGTTCCAGCGCCCGTAACATCCGGCGCTATGCTAGCGGCACTTATTCATTTCGGCAAGCTAGCTCTTTGTGAAATCGCCAGATTCCCGATTCGAGAGCCTTGCCGTGCATAAATGGAAACGCTCTCAGCCACGCCAAGTGCCAAACTGGACTTGAGCCGTTTTCAAAAGGAAAAGGCCTGGGCGATTGCCCAAGCCTTTTCCTTTCTGCAAAAACCGAGCTCAGCGCGAGGCTTTAGCGCCGCTTCTTCTTTTTGGCTGTTTTCTTCTCCTTCTTTTTCGCTTTCGGCTTGGCCTTGGCTTTCTTGGCCTTCCTGGCCTTTGGCTTGGCCTTCTTTTTGGGAGACGCTTTCTTGGCCGGCTTAGCCGCGGGCTTGGAGGCCGGTTTCGCCGCTGGCGCCGCCGCTACGGGCTCTTCTTCGGTGATGAGGATCTCTTCCTCTTCGGTCTCCACGATCTCATCACCGCCGCCCAGCTCGTCTTCTTCCTCCAGCCGTGACAGCTCATTGTCGTCTTCGAAGTTGTCCTTCTCTAAATCCATACTATCCTCCCGAGGGGCAATCCAGGGGCCTAAGGCCCGCGTGGGACGCTGTATCAGCCGGAGTCAATAAACCCCCTCCGTCGCAGCGCCGTTGTTATCGTACTCCTGCAAAGTTGTCAAGCACTCTGCGGCTTGTGCGCGAAAAATCGGCGCTACTGGAGCAAGGCAGCGCGCCGGTCATTGCCGGTCAAGCGTCGAGGCCTGCACCGTATAACCCATAAAGTGTTGTTTATAAATGGCTTAGTTATGAATTGCCGCGGAGGCCTGGCCTGCTGAGGCGGCTGGCCGAGGAGCACCCGCTTTTGAACCTGTTTTCGGCCGTCGGCCTGCGGGAGCAATCTCCGGCACACCCCCGACGGTGTAAATGCGTAACACCATGCCACGGCTCACACGGTTAGTCCTCATGTGATTCCACTTGCGCACCGATTCTGTCGGCACACTGAAGCGATCCGCGATACCGCCGAGTGTGTCGCCTTTGCGCACGCGATAGCGCACCAGACGGCTCTTGGATTCCTTAGGCGGAGCGGCGGGAATGATCAGTTTTTCTCCGACGTCGAGCGCCGCACGGCGTTCCATATTATTTGCTTCGGAGATCGCCACAGGCGTCACGTGATATTTTTTGGCGATGGAGGTGAGCGTCTCGCCGGCTTCGATCCGGTGCCGCCGCCAGCTCACCCACTTGTCCGGAGGAATGTCTGCAATCTCCGCGGAAAATTTCTCCGCCGTACCTATGGGCAGATGCAGCTCGAACAATGGATCGTCCGGAGTCGCAAGACGCAGAAGAGCGGGATTCAAACTCCGCAGCGTCTCGACGTCCACGTCGATGGTTTCGGCCACCAGTCGCAGATCGATGGCACGGCCGGGCTTAACGACATCCGTCGGAACAGGCTGCTCCGGGTCGGCCTGTATGCCGTAGTGCGCGGCGTCTTTGGCGATGAGCGTGAGCGCCAGAATAATGGGCACGTAATTTCTTGTTTCGCGCGGCAGGACGTTGCGTTTATAGAGCTCCCAGAAATCGGCGTAGCCCGTGCGCTCAATGCCCTTCTGCACATTTCCCGGGCCGCAGTTATACGCGGCCATTGCGAGATACCAATCGCCAAATTGCCTGTACAGATCGCGCAGATGCTGCGCAGCCGCGCGTGTGGCCTTTTCCGGATCCTGCCGTTCGTCCATCCACCAGGTATGCCGCAGACCGTATTCCATCCCGCGATACGCTACGAACTGCCAAATTCCGCGTGCGCCAGCCCTCGACAGAGCGAGCGGCTGGAACGCGCTTTCCGCTTGCGCCAGATAGATTAAGTCCTGCGGTACTCCTTCTTCATGCAGGACGCGCGAAATCATTTCGCGATAGCGGCCCGAACGCCGCAGCCCCGTCTCCACAATGGCTCGACCGCGCGGAGTTTGGAAAAAGTTGAGGAAGGACAACACTTCGTCGTTCACCGTAAGCGGCAGGTCATGCGAAATATTCTTGGCCGCTTCCTCGGCCCGCTCTTTCAACCGCGGATCGACGGGGAACGTCATCTCCGCAACTTCGTCGATGGCCGCCGGCACCGCGGGAGCTTCCTGAAAACCGTCCCCCTCGCGGAAGGCCTGCAATTCGTACCCGTAGACGGTGTCGATTACGCGGCGGAATAATTCACTCAGCTTCGGATCGCTGCTTGGGTCGTAACCGCTCCCGAGCATCCAGTCGACGGCCACGTCAAAATCTCGCCGCGCAGCTTCCAGGTGTCCAGCTTTGTAGTTTTGCTCACCGGAAGCAAATTTCGCCTCCACTTGGGCGATGAGATAGTCTTTGGGCGAAGGAACCCGCAGCGCCATTGCGGCGAGCCACGCAGGCGAAAGTTTTCGGAGCGGGAGCGCTCCCACCTGGGCGGAAACTTGCGCTGCCGCAGCCTTCGCGGGAGCCAGCGCCGGGACGTGCGCCTGCACGCCATGTTTGGCGGCATCCTCGCAACCACCTGCGGCCATGGAGAGCGTGGCCAAGAGCGTCGCGTACAGCATTGTCTGGAGCTTGGAGCGCATCCTCTTATGTTAAGTAGCTGTTACAGTCCAGGTCAACGTTTTCCGCCGGGGGAGGGTTGACCTACTCAATACACGGCCGGAGGCCCGGCTCCCCTTGATTGTCACAGTCGCAATTCCCGTTTGCACGCGCTTTGCCCCGATGGTAGTGTGCCACCGAATCGTTATTGTTCGCGGACTCGGCATTCATTGACGGGAGCTGCAGATCTCCGCTCGGGTGGACGAACCATGAAAATGAAGGCGAGTTTTTTCGCTTGGGCATTTCTCTGCGCCGTGATGTCTCCACCGCTATCCGCCCAGCAAGCGCCCGAAGACGCGCCGTATCTGAATCCCAAGCTTCCCATCGAGCAGCGCGTCGAGGAACTGATCTCCCGCATGACGCTGGAAGAAAAAGTCGATCAGCTCGGCCATATTGCTCCCGCGATCCCTCGTCTTCACGTTCCCGCCTACAACTGGTGGAATGAAGGGCTTCACGGCGTCGCCCGCGCCGGCTTCGCCACCGTGTTTCCGCAAGCCATCGGCATGGCTGCGACGTTCGACGAACCTCTAATGCACGACGTCGCCGATACCATCAGCACGGAATTTCGCGCGAAATACTCCGCCATGGTACACGCCGATGGCTCGACGGATTGGTATCGTGGCCTCACCGTTTGGTCTCCAAACATCAACATCTTCCGCGACCCACGCTGGGGACGCGGCCAGGAGACTTATGGCGAGGACCCGTTCCTCACTGCGCGTCTGGGCGTCGCGTTCATCACCGGCCTGCAAGGCGGTGATTCGAGCTATTTCAAAACGATTGCGACGCCGAAACATTTCGCCGTTCACAGCGGACCGGAATCCACGCGTCACAGCGTGAATGTTGAGGCTTCCCGCCACGATATGGAAGAAACGTATCTGCCCGCGTTTCGCGCGGCGATCATTGAAGGCAAAGCCGAATCCGTCATGTGCGCCTACAATCGCTTGAACGGAGACCCCGCCTGTGCAAACTCCGCGCTGCTCGGGGAACATCTCCGCAAAGACTGGGGTTTCAAAGGCTACGTTGTCTCCGACTGCGGTGCTGTCGCTGACGTTTACAAGGGCCACCGGTTCACGCCAACTCCCGAAGCCGCCGCCGCTGCCGTCTTCAAAGCCGGCATGGATCTTATTTGCGGCGACTCTCGCAACAATATGAATGCGGATCCTCAGGGGATTTTGGGCGCCGTGCATCAAGGGCTGCTTTCGGAAGCGGATCTCGACCGCGCATTGCGCCGCTTATTTATTGCACGTTTTCGGCTCGGCCTGTTCGATCCGCCATCCTCGGTCCTCTATTCCCGCCTCACCGCGGCCGACAACGACACGGAAGTGCACCGGCAGCTCGCGCTTCGCATGGCGCGCGAATCCCTGGTATTGCTCAAAAATAAAAATAATCTTCTTCCCTTGAAACACGCGCCCGCAACCATCGCCGTCATCGGCCCTGACGCCGATAGCATCGACGCCCTGCAAGGAAACTACAGCGGCACGCCTTCGAAACCGGTCACCGTGCTTGCCGGCATTCGCAATCGGTTCCCGCAATCCAAGATCGTATTCGTTCAAGGTACCGGCCTCGTTGGCCCCGTGACGAAGTCCATTCCCACCGACGCGCTTTGCACCGACGCATCGTGCAGCGAGCATGGTTTGAAAGCGGACTACTTTCCCAACATGGCGCTCGAAGGCTCTCCCGCGATGAGTCGCGTCGATTCGGCCATCGATTTCGCATGGGGCGATACAGGGATCTCGCCGCAGCTGCCAAACAAATATTCGGTACGCTGGACCGGCATGGTTGTTCCACCCGAATCAGGCGACTACTTGTTCGGCTTCACTGGCGAGGACGGCTTTCGTGTCTGGCTCGATGGCGCTCTATGCGTTGAAGACTGGACCCTACATCGTCCCGCCAACACCGAAACCAAAAAAGTGCATCTCGAAAAGGGCCGTCCGTATCCGCTCAAGGTCGAATACTTTCAGAACATTCGCAGCCCGGAAGCGCGCCTCATCTGGAGCCTGCCCGGCGGCGAAGACGCGCAAGCCGTCGACGCGGCGCGCAACGCCGACTTGGTCATAGCCGTCATGGGGCTTTCTCCGCGCATCGAAGGCGAAGAGATGAAAGTGAATGCCGAAGGTTTTTCGAGCGGCGACCGCACGCGCATCGACTTGCCCGCTCCACAAGAACAACTCCTCGAACGGGTCGCCTCCGTCGGCAAGCCCACGATCCTCATCCTGACAAACGGCAGCGCGCTTGCCATCAACTGGGCCGACGCCAATCTCCCCGCCATCCTCGAAGCTTGGTATCCCGGTGAAGAGGGCGGAACCGCCGTCGCCGAGGCGCTCGCTGGCGATTTCAGTCCTTCCGGTCGTTTGCCTGTCACCTTTTACAAGTCCGTGGACCAGCTTCCGCCGTTCGATGATTATTCCATGGCCCATCGCACGTACCGTTATTTCGACGGCCAGCCGCTTTATCCCTTCGGTTTCGGTCTGAGTTACACGTCCTTTGCGTACGATCAGCCGCGCGTCGATCACGCAAGTATTTCCGCGAATGAGGCCGTCATTATTTCCGTCGATGTAAAGAACACCGGCTCCGTTGCCGGTGACGAAGTCGTGCAGCTCTATCTGACGCACCCCGGCGTCAGTGGCGCACCGTTGCGGGCGCTGCAAGGTATCGCGCGCATCCATCTCGAACGCGGTGAAAAAAAGACCGTGAAATTTGTTCTCCGCGATCGCGACTTATCGATCGTCGACGAAGCCGGCAAGCACCTCATCGTTCCAGGCCGAGTCGACGCCTGGATTGGCGGAGGCCAACCCGTCGCAACCTCCGGCCTCGCCAAGCCCGCCGGCGCCGCCACGCATTTCACCATCACGAGCGCAGCCGCTCTGCCGGACTAATCCGCTGGTCCACAACTTGGCTTCCCCCATTGCGCTGAGAGAAAAACTTAAAAATTTCTCTTTGCAAAGTGCCCGAACTGTAGTATCCTGTCTTTGCGTTTGTTGCTCTTGTATCGCCTTTGGATGTGTAAAGCGGTCGCAAGGTCAAACTTGCGGCCTTTTTTTACGTCTGAGGACGGCCGTAACTCTTAAGAGGGGTTCGGATTTCGAGGCACCAAATAGCTCAATTTAGTTATGCTCGGTTGCAACTCAACCGACAGAAAAGAGTACAGCAGTGAGTAAAGAACAAGGAACAGTGAAGTGGTTCAATGCCAGCAAGGGCTTCGGTTTCATCCAGCGCCAGAGCGGTGAGGACGTTTTCGTCCATTTCTCCGCGATCGTGGCTGATGGCTACAAGTCGTTGAACGATGGCCAAGCGGTTGAATTCGAAGTGACCAAGGGCCCCAAAGGTCTGCAGGCCTCGAACGTCCAACCCCTCTAATTCCACTTCACAAAATCACAGAGCGGGCGGTGCGCTTCGGCGTCCCGCCCGTTCTTGCTTTTGGTGGTGCAGACTTCAGTCTGTGTTCCGGTCGGAATTAACCTCCCTACGCCAGGCCCCCGCTAACCTGAATCGTCTCACCCGTGACCCAGCGCCCGGCATCGCTCGCCAGGAAGCACACTACCTCCGCGATGTCTTCCGTTGTCCCTAGCCGCCGCAGCGCCGTTCGTTGCACAAGCGCCTCTTTGTATGCCGCGGGAGTGTCGCTTGCGAGTTCCGTTTCCACAAAGCCAGGCAGCACGGAGTTGATCGTGATCCCGCGCGCGCCCAGCTCTTTCATGTAGCATCGCGCCAGCTGTTCGAGCGCGCCTTTCGACATTTGATACACCGCCAGCAGCCCGGTCACCTGCGCTATATGCGTGCCGCACGACGAAATATTGATGACGCGCCCGCCGTCGCTCATCCGCGGCACAGCCGCCTGAATGGCGAAGAACGGTCCGCGCGCATTAACAGCCAGCGTCCAATCAAATTCCTTCTCGGTCATGTCGGCCATCGCCGTCCTGTTTCCGACTCCCGCATTGTTGACCAGAATGTCCAGCCTGCCGAACAGCTCCATTGTGCGGTTCACAAGCCGCCGCATGTCCTCAACCACGCCCATATCCGCCGGCAGCGCAACGGCTTGACCGCCGGCGCCTTCAATCGCCGCAACGACGTCCGCGGCTTGCCCAGCACTCGCGCGATGATTCACCACGACCGCAGCGCCTTCACCGGCCAATCGTTCCGCAATGGCTCGTCCGATCCCTCGCGACCCGCCCGTAACTATTCCCACTTTTCCTTCGAGCGATTTTCCCATCCGGTCTCCATTCACAATTATATCGATCGTGTACAGAGATCTCACAAACTTGAAGAGATCGTGAAGTTGCTTCTTACTGAAAATCAGAAAGCACAGCGCGGGACTTTCCCCGGCAGTCCGTGCCCGCGAAGGATTTTTTCGTCCCTCTATCCTAGCTGCATTTCCAGCGGCAGCCCCGCGTTCATCAAGGATGCTCCGCCATCCACGGCAATGGTCTGACCGGTTATCCAGGATGCCTCTTCCGTGCAGAGGAGCGCCACTGCGTTACCGATGTCCGCCGGAGTGCCAAGCCGGCCCATCGGCGTCCATCCGGCTTGATTCCATTCCCGAATCAGATCTTGCGCTTGTTGCGGCAGCGTGTTCAGAACACTGTCTTCGATCCAGCCGGGGCTGATGGCATTGACGGTGATTCCGCGTTTCGCAAGCGCGACGGCGAAATAGCGGCATAGAGACTCCAATGCGTTCTTCGCCGATCCCATCGCTACCCAGGGTTGCCAGCTTCCCGTTCTGCTGCCTGGAGAATAGGTGATGGCTATAATCCTGCTGCCATCTTTCATCATGCGGCCTGCTTCCCGCACCGCCGCAAGGAAAGCTTTCGCTTGAGAGTCCATTGCCGTGTCCCACTTTTCGAATGGGATGTCCATTGGTCCTTGAAAGAAAGTGGCAACATCGGTGCGAGCATTACTCACGAAAATATCGAGTTTGCCAAACTCCGCCTTGACGCGCTCAAACATTCGTGCGATCTCCTCCATGCGGCAGACGTCCGCTTTTACAAGGAAACCGTCAGAACCCAGCTTCCTCACTTTGTCGAGCGTGTCTTTCGCGGCGCGTTCGTTCTTGTGATAGTGGATTGCGACCTTGGCGCCTCGTTCCGCCAGCTTCAGAGCGATTCCCCGCCCAATTCCGCGCGAACTGCCCGTCACAAGAGAATGTTTTCCTTGAAAGGACATGAGAACCTCCTTACCCAGGCTGTTTGAACTTGGTCGGTGGGCCTACAGGATGTAACCGGCCGAATCTTAGGCTGCAGCAGCAGAGTAGTCAATGCACGTCCGCGCAGAGGAATTCCGAAGACACTACGCGAGGGCTTGTTTCAGATCCTCGATCAAATCTTCAGTCTCTTCTAACCCGACCGAAACTCGCACCGTGCCAGGACTTACGTCCGCGCGCCGCAGTTCTTCGGCGGTCATGTTGTAATGCGAACTGTAGATGGGAAGAATCACGAGCGACTCAACACCGCCGAGGCTTGCCGCCAGCAAAAACAACCGCACGCGGTCGCAGAATCGCCGCGCCGCGGCCAAACCACCCTTCAAATCAAACGCCATCATGGTTCCAAATCCCCGCATCTGCTTTGTCGCCAGCTTGTGATCCGGGTGGGATGCCAGTCCTGGATAGTGAACACGCGCGACCTTGGGATGCTTTTCCAGGAATTTCGCAACCGCCATGGCATTTGCGCACTGCCGTTCGACGCGCACGCCCAGCGTCTTCATCCCGCGAATCAGCAAGTAGGCCGCCTCCGGGTCCATCGAGCCCCCGAGGTAGATCACCATATGGCGAATACGCTCCATCCAATGCTTGTTGCCTACGGCCACGCCGGCGATCACATCAGAATGCCCCGCCAGTGCTTTCGTGGCGCTGTGCACGACGATGTCGTAGCCCATCGCCAGCGGATTTTGCAGCACGGGGGTTGCGAATGTGTTGTCGATGATCGAAATGAGCTTGTGTCTTTTCGCAAAGGCAATCGCTTTGTGCAGATCGACGAGCCGTAGAGTGGGATTTGTCGGCGTCTCCACGTAGAGACACTTCGTACGCGGCGTGGCGAGTTCCTCCAGTCCTGCGAGATCGGTGCCCACCTGGCGGACCCGGATTCCCATGTCTGGAAAAACGTCGCGCATCAGGCGGTAGCTGCCGCCATAAACCTGCGCCGTGGAAATCAGCTCGTCCCCGCACTTCAGCACGCCCAACAGCGCCGAGGAAATCGCCGCCATGCCCGAAGCCGTCACCACCGCGGCCTCTCCGCCTTCGAGCGCGGCAATTTTCCCTTCCGCCACGCTCAGCGTTGGATTGCCGTACCGCGTATAGATGTACGCTTTGCTCTTGCCCTCGGCCCACAGCTTCATCTCCGCCGTCGAGGAAAAGGTGAATGTCGATGTGCGGCAAATCGGAGTACCAACGGGTGCGCAAACGCCGTGGCGGGACTGCTCACCGCCGTGGATGGCTGTTGTTTGCGGACCGAGTTCTCGCGGGGTGTGTTTGCGGGCTGGCTTGTTTTTCATAGAAGCACCATTTTGGGTGCGCGAATTGCCCCAGCAAGCACCAATTTGGCGCCGCACTCATACCAACAAGCGAGTGCTCGCCCCCGGGCGGAAACTCCAGAAAACTAACCTTCTTCTTCGGCCTCGCCGTGGGCGGGTTTGTGCGCGTCGATTACTTTTTGCGCCAGCTCGTTCGGCACATAGTCATAGTGCGAAAATTCCATCGAGTATGTCGCGCGGCCCTGCGTTTTGGAAATGAGGTCGTTGGCGTAACTCAGCATTTCCGAAAACGGGACCTGCGCTTTGATGATCACATTGTGTCCACGCGCCTCGCTTCCCGCGATGCGGCCGCGCCGCGAGCTTAGATCGCCCATCAAGTCGCCTGAATATTGGTCCGGTGCATAAACCTCGACGTGCATCACCGGCTCCAGCAGAGCGGGTTTGGCCATCTTCATCGCCTCTTTGAAAGCAAGCGAGCCCGCGATTTTGAACGCCATGTCTGAAGAATCCACGTCGTGATACTTGCCGTCGTAGAGCACGGCTCGGAAATCCACCACCGGAAAGCCTGCAAGATACCCGCGCGCCGCCGCGTCACGAATCCCTTTCTCCACGGAAGGAATCCAGTTCCTCGGAATCGCCCCGCCGAAAACGTCATCGACGAACTCGACGCCCTTGCCGCGCTCAATGGGCTCCATCTTAATGCGGCACACGCCGAACTGCCCGTGCCCGCCAGACTGCTTCTTGTGCTTGCCCTCAGCATCGGCCTTGCCCCGGATGGTTTCGCGGTACGCCACTTTGGGCGGCTTGAGGGTGAGATCCACGTGGTAGCGCTTGTGCAGCTTTGCGACGACCACCTCGATGTGCTGTTGCCCGGACCCGGCAAGGAGAAATTCCTTGGTTTGTGGGTCGCGCATGAAGTGCAGTGCGGGATCTTCCTCGATAATCTTATGGATGGAGACGCCGATCTTGTCCTCGTCGGCGCGTGTTTTGGGCTCAATGGCGAACGTAATGGACGGCTCAGGCAGCTGTGCTGCTTTGTAGTAGATGGGAGAGGCTTTGTCGCCCAGCGTTTCGCCCGTCGTTGTTTCCTTCAATTTGGCGATCGCGCCGATGTCTCCCGCGTGCAGCTCCGCGATTTCGCTGAGTTGTTTCCCTTGCACAACCTGGGTGTGCTGGAAGCGCTCCAGCGTCCCGCGGTTGTAGTTCGTCAGGGTCGCATCGTTTTTCAGGACACCGCTCTTCACCTTGAAATAGTTGATACGCCCGGCAAACGGATCGGCCAGGGTCTTAAACACGAAAAGGGAGAGCGGCTGACCGTCATCGTACTTGCGCTCCACGCGCTCACCCTTTCCATTTGGCTCTCTAAAACCAACTTGCGCGTGCTCATCAGGATGTGGAAACGCATCGGCCAGGAATGTCAGCAAACTGGCCGTTCCCACGTTGCGGAGCGCGGAAACCATCAGCACCGGAAATATTTTTTCAGCGACGATGGCTTTCCGGACTCCGGGAATCAAATCCGCAATCGGAATCGTGCCTTCCCTGAAAAACTCTTCCATCAGTTCGTCGTCGCCTTCCGCCACCATTTCGACCAGCTTTTCGTGCGCCTCCTTCGCTTCATCGGCAAGCGCGGCGGGAATTTCCTCGATCGAGGGCTTCCCGTCTCCGTCCGGTTTGTAGATGTGCGCTTTCATTGCGACAAGGTCGATCACACCGCGGAAGCCTTTCTCCGAACCAATCGGA
>JBGPLB010000030.1:0-33352 GCA_041486245.1 Candidatus Acidiferrum sp. | reverse complement strand
TAGGTGAGGCAGAAGCAGGCAAGGACCGCAGTTTCAAAAAGTGCAATGGAAATGATGGCGCCGGCAAGAAACTTTCCAACCACCAGAACTTCTCTTCTAACCGGAACGAGAAATTGATAGTGAAGAGTGCGCTCGACCATTTCGCCGCGAAACAGCCACGTAAAAATCCCCATGCAAGCAAAGAAGATGCCCAGGCGGAGATAGTAGAGCTGGACGATTCCGGCAAGGACCAGTGTGTCATTCTCGATTTGAGTAGGTTCGTTGGTATGTCTGCCAAAGACGTTGTTGACGATGAGGAGTAACACGGGTACCAACGCGAGGAAATAAACCCAAATCCTGCGACGCGTAAACAGGTTTCGGCGAACCTCGTTGCGGACAAGGACGGAGATTTGGCTGGCAAACAGCCGCCAGGGTTGCTCTTGCAACGCGCTTTGGACGCGAGCTATTGATTCCTGAACGCTCATACCGGTCCGACATCCGATCCAATGAGATATTGGTAGATGGAATTTACATCGTCGTCGGCGGGGGCAACGGCATCGACTTCGACTAAGCCGCCGGAAACGACTTGGTTGAGCAGCAGATAGAACTGTTCGGCATCGCGAGTTCGAACCAGGACGCTCTGCCCATCACTCAGAATTTTGGCTTCGACGACATGATCGAGTTCGAATGCCGCGGACGCCAACTTCGCCGCATTCGAGCAGCGAACGAGGATCTGCATGGGATGATCGCGGACTTCGCGGCGAACCTCGCGAATCTGGCCCTCGGCAACCACGTAGCCGCTGCTCATCAGGACGACGCGGTCGGAGATGCGATCGACTTCCTCCAGAATATGGCTGGAGATGATGACGTGCATTCCCTGTTTGGCAATGGCCTGGAAAAGCGCGATGGATTCGGAGCGAGCCATGGGATCGAGGCCGTTTAGCGGCTCGTCAAGAACCAGCACGGAGGGATGATGTGCAATGGCTTGGGCAAGACGGATTCGCTGGCGCATGCCTTTGCTGTAACCGGCCACCTTGCGCCGGGCCACTTGCGCCATGCCTGCGCGCTCGAGGGCTTCGTTGGTGAGCTTCGTTGCCTGGTCGTGACCAAAACCATGGAGACGCAACGGCCAATAAATGAAGTCGTAGCCGTTCGTGCCGGGAGGGAAGGAGTCGAATTGGGTGCAATAGCCTACTTGGCGGAAGAACTCGATTGGCTGGTGCGTGGTGAGACCGAGGACGTAAATGGCGCCCTGAGAAGGCTTGATCAGGCCGGTCAGCAAATTCATCAAAGTGGTTTTGCCGGAGCCGTTGGGGCCGACGAGACTGGTAATGCCCGGCTCAATGGAGAAGCTGACTTTGTTGACGCCGAGAACTTCTCCATAAAACTTGGAGACATTTTCGAAGACGATTTGGCGGGCGCCGGGGGTCATCCGCGCACCGTTTCGCGGGCGCGCAAGCGCGCATTGAGAATGACAAGCGAAAGCAGGCAGACGAAAATCATCGCGCCCCAGGCGGCGGGAACGGGGATCTCGTCCAACCCGAGCGAGCCGAGGAGTCCGGAGCGCTCACGAAATCCACTCGCAACAATGAGCCGAAACATATAAGAGAGATTCAGAACTCTGCCCCAGTAGGTGCCCATAATGGCATTGAACATTTCGCCGAAGCCCGCAGGAATGAAAAATGTGATGAAGATTACGCCGGTGGCGACGATTCGCAATTTTACCCATGCGGAGACGGCCAGAGAAATGAGGGAAAGCATCAGGATCCAAATCGCGGAGCACAACACGATGGGGACAATCATCCATAAGTGCGACCATACCCAGCCATTACTTGCGAGCCCGGACTGCAGGCTGAACAGGAGCAAGCAGGGAATCCAAGTGACAGCAGAAAGGAGCAGCCCGAGGACGGCAAGTTTTCCGAGCACATAGCCGGCTCGGCTGAACGGCCGGCTCAAAAAAAGAGGAAGGGCGCCATTGGTCAGGTCTCCGGAGATCAGGACAGGGCCGACCCAGCAGTTCAAAAGAAAGGCTGCCTGTGTCTGCACGGTCAGGATGATCATGAAGTATTGGCTTTCCACATTGAACAAATCCGCAGAGCGCAACTGCATCAGCAATTGGACGGTCTTGTTGTTGGCAATGAAAATGTAGCCGGCAAAAAAAAGGCAGGGAATGATGGAAAAAATCAGCAAGAGCACGAAGAAGCGGGATTTGAAGAGGTCCGCGAATGCATAGCGAGTCAGGACGAAAAAGCGCGACCACTCCGAAGTCAGAGAGCCAGTGTAGGAATTGTACCTGCGCTTATATACGGCCATCGGCCGCTCCCGTCTGTTCCATGGCGTTAAGGAAAATGTCTTCGAGAGAATCGCGCCGGTGATTCATGCGGCGAATTTGAACGCCTCGATCGGCCGCGACCTTAAATACTTCCCTGATTTCCACGGTATCCGGCATGACCACCTTGATGCGGCCGTTGCTGAAAACCGCGCACTCGCAGCCAAGGCTCTCGAGCGAGGAAGTAAAGGTTGCCTCCGCGCCGAAAGTTTCGAGTTCGAGGAACTTGCGATTAGCGCGGCGTTCCTCGACGAGATTGCAGATGGAGGCGATTTTCCCGTCGCGGAGGATAAGGACCTCATCGCAGGTTTCTTCCACGTCGCGCAGAAGATGCGAGGAGAGAAGCAGGCAAATATCGCTGGCTTCGCGGATTTCGCGAATGAGTTCGATCAAGCGTTTGCGCGCGGGCGGGTCCATACCGTTGGTGGGTTCGTCCAGAATGAGAACCTTGGGGCCATGCGCAATGGCCTGGGCCAATTTAGCAAGCTGTTTCATGCCGAGAGAATAGGTGCCCACGGGGCGATAACGCGCTTCGCCCAAGCCGACGTAGACGAAGGCTTCGTGTGCGCGCTCCATTGCTTGATCCGGAGGGAGACCAGAGATCTCCGCCATATAACGAACAAAGCGGACCCCGGACATTTTTGAGATGAAAGCATCGTTTTCGGGCATGTAGCCGACAAGAGAACGAAGCGCTTTGCCAGAAGTGTGAGAGTCAAGGCCAAGCATGCGGGCGCTGCCTTTGGAAGGCGAGTGAAAACCCAACAGGGTATTGATGAGAGTCGATTTGCCGGCGCCATTAGGCCCGAGCAGGCCAATGGCGCGACTCTTCAGAACGCCAGTAAGACCATGGAGAATCGTTCGGTTGCCGAGTTGTACTTCGAGCCCGTCGAGCTCGATGGTTGGGTTGGTCATCTACAAATCATTACGGATTTGGATTGCGCGAAGTTCCATGCTCGGAAACACCCAGCAAATGGAACAATGTCAGAACACTTGGATTCAAGTCAAACAGCTTGCCACTGCTGGCCACTTCGATGCGGTCGCTCTCTCCGTAGGCACAGAAGACGCTGGGCTTGGCATCGGCTGCCAGTTGCTGGAGGACCGCCAACTGGCCGGAATTGAGCTGAGAAGCGAGCGGTTTCAGAATCGGGCTGAGGTTTTGATAAAGCATCGCGGAGAAGTTCGCGTGGTTGTCAGTAGGAAGCAGTGAATGAAACGAGACAGAGTGGGCAAGCGAAGTACCGTTTGCGTGGGTTTGCAACGCGGCAAGGAGTAAGGCGCGAGAGGGAGCCACAATCAGGTACCCGTCCGCGAAGGTGTAGTCGTACTCGGTGGAAAGCCCAGCGCCCTGCAATTGAATCGTGTAGAAGGTTCGGCCGCCGACCTGCGTTTGGTTAAGTGTCATGCCGGGCCGGTTGGATCTCTCCGCTTCGCGATTAAGGCCCTGCACCAGTTTTTCGATGGCCAACTGGAGGCCGCCCGAATCATTGACCTCGATGATTGCTTTCCAGGAAGGCGTGGGAAGAACAGGTCCATCGAGAGCGAGGGTCATCTCTCCGCCCAGGGCTTTCGCCAAGTCGTTGCGAAGGTCCAGACCAAGCTCGGAGTTTGTTTTGGCCAGATCTTGGCTGAAGTTGGGATCCTTCGCGCCGATAGTGCTGAAGAGGTCATCCAGCATGAGCGCAGGCTGCTTACCAACGAAAGAGAACGCCGCGCCAGCGTTGGAGGAAACATAGTCCAGCGAACCCATAGGGGCCGGAGCGGCCAGCCAAGAGGCGATACCGTGCCGCGGGCCATTAAATTCGAGCGTGATCCGGTTGTCGCCTTGATTGGAGGGTTCGCCGCGAGATGCGATTAGATATTTTATGTCGTTGAAGCCGCTGTTCCGAAGCGCATTTGAATCTGCTTGTTGGGAGTGCGTGGAGTTCAGGAGCTGGCCAAGATTCGCGGCAACCAGAGTCTCGGTACCGTGATTATAGACGTTGGCGATTCGCTTGCCAAAATCCGTTCCAGAGAAGGATGAAACCCCGGCGTCGAGCTGCGCGCTCATCTGTTGAACAGATGCAGCGTCACCGCCGACGACAAGCATGTCCTGCCGGACGAGCATGATCATTCCACGCTGGGTACCAGCAAGAGATGAGAGCGATTGGGGATCCACAACATGAAATTCTGGGGTGCCTTGGTGGTTCGCCAAGATATCGGCAAGGTGATTCTGCAAGAAATCCTTGAGGCCAGGCTGACGAATCTCAGCCAAAAGGACCGGGCCATCTTCCATCGCGCGCGAGCTCTCCCGGAACGTAATCACCACTTCGTCGCCTAAATATTGGCTCATAGTGCGGATTTGCTCGATCAATTCCTCCGGAGTTGGATGCTGGTTGGAGTTGCCGCTCTTGTTCCACCAGTCTTGCAGAACCTTGCTTTGCGACAACTGCTGCTGAAAGATTTGATTTGCCTGCTGAAGCGCGTCCCCAAGATTGGGGATGCCGATATACAAGACGGTATCCGCGGGCATAAAGGGAAGGATTTTGCTCGCATAGCGCGGACCTGGCGTCGGGATTTCGTTCAACTTGGCGCGGAGCTTTGAAAATTCCGCAAGCAAAGCAAGCTGATGATCCAGATCGCTGCTCCAGGCGATTTCCTCGCGGACGGGGACGAGGCCAACGCTCTGCGTTGTCGCCACTTGGTCGCCCGAGTGCAAAATGGATTCACCCCCGGAATGTTTGACGCGAACTTCCCCTTCGATCACCGCCACACGGGAGCCTTTAGTGGCGGAGTTCACAGAGAACACCGTCCCGGTGACGGATACGGTGCAATCGGGAGCGCTTACGTACAGGTGGCCGGTATGACGCTTTGCGGCCTGCACGATGATGCTGCCCTGGTCGAGATGAATGGTGGTATTGCGGCGGCTCGCGCTGACGGCCAATTCAGCACGCTGATTCATTTCCACTTCGGAGCCATCGAAGAGACGGACCCTGGCGCGGGAATTGGCGGCGGTGCGGATGAATTCGCCTTGGCCGACTTCGTCACCTGGCTTGAGAGAATGCTCGCCAGACATGCCGATGAGAAACGCTTGCCCCTCGATGGAGTCGACTCGTGCGCGGCTTCCAGGAGGGCCGGCGACATACCAGGTGCGCCCAGTCCAGGCAACTGCAACCAGGAGAACCAGTGTTGCTGCAGCGATGGCCAGTTTTGCAAAACTCCACTGGAAACCGCGTGACGCGGATTCCATCCGCCAGCCAACATTTGTGCCGTCATCAACTCCACGGCCATGAGCGAAGGAACGGCACGAGACACACTCCCGCAAGTGATCCTCCACGATTAGCGCGCGAGCCGGAGGCAGCTCATGGCGATGAAAAGCTGGAAGAAGAGAACGAATATCGGCGCAGCCGCGGATAGGTTGCAGGGAATTGACTATGGTTTCCTCGACTTCCGCTGCTTGCAACTTCCGCCACACGCGTTCGGCTGACGCGGAAAGCGTCTTGGCATCGGGCACTTCGCCGCGGAGTTCGGAGATTGCCCGATCAAGGTGGGCGTCCTGTTTCGATCGAAAAAATTTCATGATGCACCTTTCAAAATGCCACGGAGGTTCTTTTTTAGCCGCGCCCGAGTTCGATGAAGCGTGACCGCAACCACAGCCTGGGAGGTGTTCAGCATCCGGGCAATCTCGGGGTTGTCCAGTCCCTCGATATAGCGCAGCGTAAACATCTCGGCGGTGCGGGGACTCAGCTGAGCGAGCTCCCTGCGAAGCCAATTTTTTATTTCCATCGAAGAATGCGCACGTTCGGGCGAGAGGCTGGGATTGGCCTGCAACTCGTCTGCAGCCTCGACGGGTACGGCTTCACGATGGCCCCGCGCACGAATCAGGTCTAGTGCAGCATTGACTGCCGACCTGTGTAAGTAGCTCTGAAGATTGGAGATACGGCTGTGGTCGATGGTGCCGCGGGCTAGCCGGAGGAAGACAGACTGTGCTACGTCCTCGGCGTCGGCCATGCTGCCGGTTACGCGGTAAGCGGCCTTGAGGACACACGATTGGTGGGCACGAAAAACATCCTCAAGTTCTGCGGATGACTGCGTGACCATGATGTTTTCTATCGCGGCCGCCAAGCGTCCCTCCTCGCAATCTATAAGGTAAGACGCGATAGCTAGAAACTTCTTAACACACATTCTCGAATCCGGCGCAACTTGCTTACCCGGCGCATCCAGGTTCGTACCATAGCGATTAGAGAGCCACTCGAGCAGGGCTCGATGAGAGGGCGCACGAGAAGTGACCAAACTCTTACGAGGGCTTCAAGAGATGTGAAACAAATCGCGAGGAGCGGCCGCCACATACTGTGAGGAACGCTGGCCGTAAGTACAGGTTTGGTGCAGGAGATGAGTACTGTCTAAGAATTCTTGCCGCAAGATTTTTGGAAACTCCATGGGAGGGATTACACAACTATTACAGAAGCCCTCCGACGCGCGTGCTAAGTTTGGAGTCATGAACCTCATCGAACGCGACAAAACATTTTCGGAACCGGTTAATTGGACCACTTCGCTTTTCATGGTTGCATTTCATATCGGCGCTATCGCCGCATTGTTTTTCTTTACGTGGACAGGCCTCGCTTTGGCGGTGTTTCTATTGTGGGTCGCCGGAAGTCTCGGCATTGGAATGGGCTACCACCGTTTGCTGACCCACCGAGGATACAAGACACCGAAGTGGATGGAGTATTTCCTGACTGTCTGCGGCACGCTGGCCCTTGAAGGCGGACCGATCGCCTGGGTGGCCACGCACCGCGTCCACCATCAGAACACAGACAAAGAAGGCGATCCGCACTCGCCGCGCGATGGCGGCCTGTGGGCGCACATGGGTTGGATTCTGACGGGGAAGGCCATGCACAACAATGCCAAGGAGCTTTGGGCTTTCGTTCCCGATCTGCGGAAGGACAAGTTTCATGTTTGGATCACCACGTGGCATTGGGTACCGCTCACGCTCCTGGGAGTGGGGCTCTTCGCGATAGGTGGCTGGTCGTGCCTACTGTGGGGGATCTTCATGCGAACGGTGGTCGGACTGCACACGACTTGGCTCGTAAACTCCGCGACGCACATGTGGGGCTCGCGCCGCTTCCTGACGGACGATACATCTAAGAACAGTTTTTGGGTCGCCCTGCTGACCTTTGGCGAAGGGTGGCACAACAATCACCACGCGGTTCCGCAATCGGCGCGTCACGGCCTTACGTGGTATGAAATCGACCTGAACTGGTACGGTATCTGCGTTCTAAGAAGCCTCGGTCTAGCGCGAGACATCAAGCGTCACAAGCTGGTACAGCGCGAGCCAGCTGGACCCCGGCCGAACGCCATTGCCGGCGAAGCTTCACGAGCGGCGGCTTCTGCGGCAATTTCCAGCGGCGACTGAAACATGTCCCAAGAGATTTGCAACTGGGATCAGAGCGCCCACAAGCCGTCCGCCGTGTTTCATCAGCGGTGCTACTGAATCGGCCTTGGCGTAAACTACAAGGTCATGCGCATCACGCGCCGCACCAAGGCTATAGTGTCCTTCACGGTGCTAGGGGTATGTCTCGTCGCCCTGGCGATCTTCCTCAACGTAAGCTGGATTATCTTTCACTGGCGTCAAGTTGTTCCGCTCGTAGTCGGCATCATCTTCTTTGGGTTGCTCATCGTGGGCCTGGTGGTCAACACGATCTTTCTTGTCCGAGAGATCCGGAGAAACGAGCAACAGGACAGCTTCCTCAATGCAGTCACCCACGAACTAAAGACACCGATTGCTTCCATTCGGTTATATTTGGAAACACTGGCCAGCCGGAACCTCGATGAAACGAAACGCCGCGAGTTCTATCGCATCATGCTGGAAGACACCGACCGGCTGCTTGGAACCGTCGAACAGGTCTTGAAGGCTGGGGAAGTCCGGCATGGAAGCGCGCGAAAAAACTGGCAGGAAGTGCAGTTTTCCACGATGGTGCGCGAGGTAGTGGCCCTTGCGCGTTTGCGCCAGAATTTATCTCCAGAAGTATTGAGTCTCGGAACAACGCCTCGAGAAGAGGTTACGATCCTTGGAAGCCCCGAGGAACTCCGCACCGCCGTACTTAATCTGCTCGACAACGCCATTAAGTACTCCGGGGACAAGAAGAATATTGTCGTGGATCTGCTTACCCCCAATCTGGACACAGTTTTGCTGCGTGTTCACGACCGAGGCATCGGCATTCCGAGGAACGAAGTGAAACGAATCTTCAAACGGTTTTACCGCGCATCGAATTTCAAGACGGATAAGGTGAAGGGCACCGGCCTCGGGCTGTTTATCGTGCGCTCGATTGCCCGCCGCCACGGGGGTGAAGCTTATGCCGAGAGTGAAGGGGAAGGGCGGGGTAGCACATTCAGCATCCGTCTGCCCAGGGTCTACCAGGCATGAGCCGGATACTGATCGTTGAAGATGAGGCGCACCTCGCAGAAGGGCTACGCTTCAATCTTGAAGCGGAAGGCCATACCGCGCAAATAAGTGACAATGGCGAGGCTGCACTGAAGAGGCTGCTAAAGGATCACGAAAGCTTTGATGCTCTCATCCTGGATGTGATGCTGCCCGGCAAGGACGGATTTATGGTGGCGCGGGAGTTGCGCAGAGCGCAGAACTACACCCCGCTGCTCATGCTTACGGCCCGTGGCCGGCCAGAGGATGTGCTCAAGGGATTTGAGTCCGGAGCGGACGACTATTTGCCCAAACCTTTTAATCTCGCCATTTTGATTGCGCGGATCGAAAGCCTATTGCGCCGGAAGAACTGGCAGAGTTCGGTCGATGCCGCAACAGCACCGCAAGAACGGCCAAGCAGCAATTTGCCGGAGCTCTTTCGCTTCGACGACAAGGTCGTAGATTTTCAGAACCTGCAATTGCGTGTCGGTGACCAAGTCATTCCTCTCACGATGATGGAATCGGACCTATTTCGGTGCCTAATTGAGAATGGCGAGCGCCCCGTCTCTCGCAAGCAAATCTTGCAGGAAGTGTGGAATCTGCATGAAGACACCGACACGCGAGCCATCGATAATTTCATCGTGCGATTGCGGCGGTATATAGAGCCAGAGCCGGCGAAACCGCGATACCTGCTAACGGTTCGAGGTATCGGTTACCGATTTGTGGCAAATCCGGGCGCTGAACATTCACGGCGATAGAGTCCGGTGTTTGCCGGCCCTGGGCGGTTGCCCGGCCCCTCCAGGCGTTCCGTTGCGAGGGCAAGACTGATTAGGGGGAAGTTACCTGGCGGGAAGTATTGGGATTAGCAGAGAGGGACCAACGGTAGAAGCGGAAGTCGCAGCTTTCGCAACGAAAGGGCCTGACGAAGATCATAGCCAGAAATCCTCGTTCGATGATGCCTCTGCGTCTTGATTGATAAATTCGTTTACTTTGGCAGAGCGGGCAATTCACCATTGCGAATCTCCTGATGCCGCATCGGCATGCGAATAGAGCAGCCATTTTGCATCCGGGGAAAACCTAATCTATGTTCCATTTTGGACAGTGGCATCAAAAAGCCGCATTTTAGGGTCATGCGTAAGGCTGGTTTTCCACGCTGGCTGTCATTGTCGTATTGGAATAGCCCAGATTGAAGGTGTTCAAAACAGGACAGACTGCCGACTCCTGACGGCCTAACTTAAATACGAAGGAGTCTACCTACTAGCTTCCTCTGCGGATATTCGTGGACGGCTCGGGTAGGCTATCAGCGCTTCTATGTCAAACCTGGCTCAGAGCGAACTACAGGCTGATCTGGCGAGCTTCCGACCGGAAAGCACAGCTTCTCAAAGGCGCCGGCCCGTCCGAGTCCTTTTTGTCCATCGCGAGGCGGAAATAATAGAGAACTGCCTGGAAGAATTGAAAAAGGCGCAGTTCATCGTTAGCGCTGATTTCGTTTTGAACCTGGCACAGTGTGCCGAACGGCTTCACTCCCAATCGTATGATGTGGTGGTCGCCGAGTACCCGCATCCGAGTTTGAAGGGCTCGCAGGCCCTGCAAGTCCTCCATCAAAAATTGCAGCATATCCCCTTATTGTTCGTGGCCAGCGCCATGGGAAGCGATTCCGTCGCGCAACTAGCCGCTGACGGTGCATTTGACTACGTTGAGAGAGACCGCGTCGCTCAATTGCCTATGGCTGTCCGTCAAGCCCTGAACGAAAGAAAGCTCCGTGAGGAGTTGGAAGAGGCCCGAAAAGCCTTGCGGCACTCGCAATCGCTGTATCGCGCGCTTGTGGATAATCCGGCCTACGGAATATATCGGTGTAACTCGGAAGGAGAGACCATCGACGCGAATCAAGCCTTGGTAACCATGCTTGGTTACGCAAGCAGGGAAGAACTCCTGGCGGCCAATCACCCGGTTGGTCTGCTTTCTAACCTCGGGAAGGAGGCACCATGGATGGGGCCCTTGCCGGAGGCAAAACGAATCGAGCCGCTCGAAGCGGAATGGAAGCGAAAGGACGGAACGACTCTGAGAGCGAGATTAAGCGGCCGAGGCATCTATGACGACCGTGGAAACTTTGCTGGCCACGAAATCATCGCCGTTGACGTCACCGAACAGCGGACGCTTGAAGACCAGCTGCGCCAGCAGGCATCGAGCGATTCGCTGACCGGCCTTGGCAATCATCGGCGCCTGTTCGAAGTGCTACAGGCCGAGATTGGCCGATCTAACCGAACCACTCGGGAATTCTCTCTTATGTTGCTGGACCTCGACGGATTAAAAGCTATTAACGATCAATATGGTCACGTGGCGGGCGACCGGGCGCTCTGTAGGATCGCGCAGATCCTGAGAGATTGCTGCCGGTCCATAGATACAGCGGCGCGACACGGAGGCGACGAGTTTGCGCTGGTTCTGCCGGAGACAGGCATGGCCGCTGCCACACTGGTAGCCCAGCGGATTTGCGAATTGCTCGAGAAAGAAGCCGAACAGCCCGCACTTTCGGTAAGTATCGGAATCGCCAGTCATCCGAAAGACGCGGAAACCATCGGAACCTTACTGTATGCAGCAGACAAGGCTCTCTATGGGATGAAAGACAAGCGGCCGAGAGCCGTCCGGGGCGCACACGACTGTGAATCACGCCTTGCAGCATCGAACACCGGAAATTCGTGAAGTCGATAGTGAGGTTAATGGATTGTAAAAGTGTGCGGTATCGAACATCTTCCACGGGGATGCGAGCGGATAATCTTGGCATGCCCAGATTTCCAAGGTGGAAATCTCGAGCCAGGAGGAAGATGACATGCAGGGTAGATACCAATATTTGTTCGGTTCCCTTTTTCTTACTGCAGCGCTTGCTGCCCCGACGGCAATTAACGCCGCTGCCAAGCCGCAAGACAATGGACGCCAAGAAGAGAACCATCGAGACGATAGGGATCACAGAAAGCTCTACGACCGTGACCACAAGGATTATCACAATTGGAATGACAACGAAGACCGTTCCTTCCGAATCTACCTCGGCGAGAGGCACAGAGAGTATCGGCCTTTTGCGGAATTAAAAGTGAAAGAGCAACGGGCATACTGGAATTGGCGACACAGTCATCCGGATCATGATCGCGACGACCGCTGACCGGCAAGTGGGACCAGGAAGAAAGGAAGTTGAAAGGATCGGTAGAGGGAGCGGGCATGAACAGGCCGCTCCCGCGGGCTGGCTGGACACTGACCAACATGCAAATCGATCTTAAGGCGACCTGGAGAGACGGGATACTATGGATAAATACGGTTTTGGCTCACGCGACAGGTCAAAAAAACACAAGACAGATTGTAATTTTGACAACAAGATCCAGTATTTGTTGGACACCGAAGAGCAACTTCTTCAGCAGATCTCCTGCCGCGCGCCCGTTCCTGGAGTGTTGAATGGAATCTGCATCGCTCTCGATTGTCAGATTGGCAACGTCGTCTCGCTGATTTCCCTGCCGGCAGATAGTGAAAGCGAGCTCGGCTCAATTGCCACGAACGCAGCGCTTTTTGGTTTGTTTACTTTCTGTTCGGAGGGCATTGTTGCCGAGAATGACGAACTGCTTGGAACCTTGGAGATGTACTGCAGCGTTCGACGCAGCCCATCTGCCGCCGAATTCCAATTGATTGAACGGGCAAAGTGCCTGGCCGCGATTGCGATCAAGTTAGACAAGGAGCCCGGCCGCCAAGGCAATTATGGCATGCGCGCTAATCCGCGGGTGCGAGGATCTGTGCTCGAATGGCCAGTTTCCTTCAACTAATCTTCAAATTCACAAATTCCTGCCGCAACAACTAATAACCAAAAGTAAGTTTCAGGCGCGCGATCGAGAACCATGCAGCGCGCCTCATGCGAGTAGCCCGACGCTCAGCAGAGAGGTGTTGATCAGGAGACCGCCTTCGTACTTAGTGAAACCGAGCTTCCTGAATTTATTTATGAAAGACTTCGCGCAGGAGCGCGTGGTGCCAAACATCGCAGCGAGAGTTTCTCGCGATACGTTGGGCAATGCGGCGTGGTGCTTGTCATCTTTGCCATAACAGCCAAGGAATAGCAGGGTACGGGCGAGGCGCTTCTAGCTGGAGTTATACGGCTGATCGACCAAGTGCTGTTCGATGCCAATGTTGCGTGGCAGCATAAGAGCGATGAACTCGTCGGAAAGGTCGTGCGGCTCATGAAGCACGCCGAACATTTCATTCATCTCAATGCTAAAAACAAACTGGGAGCTTGTATACAAGTGAACAGACATGCGCGTTGACGGAGTCTAGGATGGGTTTGCTTTAAGAGAAGTGCAGTGATGGCCATTCCATCTTCTTCAGGTTAAGTTCTACGGTTCGCACGATCGCTTAGGACATCGAACAACACGCTTCTCGCAGGCTTTGTCCGGGTCGATGGGCCAGCCCATCGTTGAATCGAAGGGATTCAACACGATCGCCGCACCAGGCAGTGCCGCCCGCAATTTTTGGGAAGTGTGGGAGTGTCTCGCAGCACAGACAGAAAGGTAAAAAAAGTATGCCTCTCATTCAAATTTTTGTAGCCCTGATCGTAGTGGGCATTCTGCTTTGGTTGGTGAATCGCTTCATCCCCATGGCAAGTAGCATCAAGTCAATCTTGAATGCAGTCGTGGTGATTGTCGTCGTGTTGTGGCTGCTGAATGTATTTGGGTTGTTCCACTCGCTGTCGCGTATCCACGTCGGAACGTAGGTACACCCAGATAGACGACAGAGGAGAGAGTTGCAATCCACGAATAGGAACCAAGAATCGGAAACAATAGGCGCACCATGTGGGACCAGTGACGAGCGCATCAAGATTGTGTAATCGAGGCAGCATCATGAACGCAATTCGAGTTATAAGCACATCGGCATTTTTTGTGCTGCTAGGATTCACCGCTTCAGCTAACGCGCAGCGGGAGAAACAAGCCGAAAAGGCTAGGCCGGCGCAACACCAGCAACAAGTCAAGCCAGATAAGCAGCAAGCACAGGCTCCGAACCAGCAACGCCAGCAACAACAGGCCAAAGGACAGCAACAGCAACAACAGCGCCAGCAGCAACCAGCTAGGGGACAACAAGATAAGCAACAGCAAGCCAGAGGCCAACAACAACAACGTCAGCAGCAACCAGCTAGGGGACAACAAGATAAGCAACAGCAAGCCAGAGGCCAACAACAACAACGTCAGCAGCAACCAGCTAGGGTCCAGCAAGACCAGCAACGTCAGCAGCGGCAGCAACAACAGGCCAGAGGACAGCAACAACGTCAGCAGCGACAGGCCGGGGTCCAGCAAGACCAGCAACGTCAGCAGCGGCAGCAACAGCAGGCCAGAGGACAGCAACAACGTCAGCAGCAACAAGCCAGAGGGCAGCAACAACAGCAGCGCCAGCAGCAGGCCAACAGGTCAGCACAACAACGGAGCCCTGCTCAGGTGCAAGTACAGCAGGCCGCTTGGCGGGGTGATCGTGCACATAATTGGCAGTCCGAACACCGCAATTGGCAGCAGCGCGGCGGTTACCATGGCTACCGCGTTCCGGATGACCGTTTCCGCAGCTACTACGGCCAGAGTCATGGGTTCCGGATCTATAGCCTGCCAGTGATGTATGTTGGCGGGCATCGGCGCTTCCATTACGGCGGCTATTGGTTCGGTCTAGATGACCCGTGGCCGGAGTACTGGTCAAACGATTGGTACGACAGCGACGACGTATACGTGGACTACTACGATGGCGGCTATTATCTGTACAACCGAAGCTATCCCAGCGATCGCATTGCCATCAGCTTCTACCTGAACTAGGTACTCACGTTGCGCGACGTCCAAATGCGGCCTAGCCCCGGCGCGGAATTCTGCTTAGGAAATCCAATGCGCCCGGGGCGGGGAACCGGATTCGTTGAATGGATTCATTCGAAAAGAGGAAAGCAATGCTTGGAACTATTTTAATCGTCTTTTTGATCCTGGCGCTGTTTGGCGCTCTGCCGAGATGGTCGCACAGCAGAGAGTGGGGCTATAGGCCGACAGGAGGCGTGAGTCTCATCCTCGTTATCGTTGTGATTCTGGTGGTTCTAGGACGTATTTAGGTTTTGCCGGGTCCGGCAGGAGGTCAGCAATGGATGAGTCCAGACGGCATGCAATCCAGTTTCTCGAGAAAGAGATCAAGACGTACAAAGCGCTCTCCTTGTTCTTGTCACGAAAGCGCATCAAGGAACATGTGCAAGTAGGATCGAAGAAAGTACTTATCAGTCCCGCGTTTTACAAAGACAGAATGAGAGAAGCGAAGAAGCTTGCGCATGAGCTCCGAAAAGCTAATTAACAAACGGTATAGCTCGAGCGCAGCCTTTGGCGGCTGGTGCAGGTGCTGCGTCCGCATAGCGGCGCTTCTCCTGGGTATGGCATTGTTCAGCAGTGTTTCGTTCGCTTACTCCGTTCTGACGCATGAAGAAATCGTAGATCTGCTTTGGACAAGCGAAATTCGGCCACTCCTCCTCAAGCGCTTTCCGGAACTGACCGAAGCGCAGATCACCGAAGCGCACGCATATGCCTACGGAGGCGCGGTCATCCAGGACCTTGGCTATTATCCCTTTGGGAGCGTGGAGTTCAGCAACCTGGTTCACTACGTCCGAAGTGGTGACTTTGTCCGAGAGTTGTTGTTGCAGAGCCAGGATGCGGACGAGTACGCCTTTGCACTGGGAGCTCTCGCACATTATGCGTCGGATATCTCGGGCCATCCGGCCGTAAATCAGTCCGTCGCCATTCAATATCCCAAGCTGCGAGCCAAGTACGGCAATTCCGTGAGGTATGCGGAGGACCATACCGCGCATCTGAAGACGGAATTCGGATTTGACATGGTGCAAGTCGCGAAGAATCGCTATGCCTCGCAGCAGTATCACGACTTCATAGGATTCCAGGTGTCCAAGGCCTTACTGGAGCGGACTTTCCCCATCGTCTACGGAGTGGAATTGAAAGACGTGCTGACGCACGAGGATCTTGCCATCGGTTCCTATCGCTTTGCAGTCAGCCGCATGATCCCACAAATGACGCAGATCGCGTTGCGGACGCACAAGAAAGACATCATTAAGGAAACTCCCAATTTTGCAAAAAAGAAATTCCTGTATCGACTCTCGCGTTCTCAATATGAAAAAGAGTGGGGAAAGGACTACACAAAGCCCGATTTCGGCACGCGGGTGTGGTCCGTGCTCTTGCGGTATATGCCGAAAATTGGCCCCTTCAAGGCGCTGGCGTTCAACAGCCCCACGACACAGACGGAGGACATGTATTTCAAGAGCATCAACACGACCGTCGACCGATACCGCATTTATCTGCAGCAAGTTGGCGCCGGCTCGCTGGACCTTGCGAATAGCGATTTTGATACTGGCAAAGAAACCCGGGCAGCCGAGTACTCATTAACCGACGAGACCTATGCAAAGCTGCTGGGCCAATTGGCGGCGCGCAAGTTCGATCTCACGTCGGTCGACCTACGAGAGAACGTCCTGAAATTTTATTCGGACCTTTCACTTCCCTTGGAACCCAGGAAGGACAGTGTCCAATGGCAGAGTGTTCTCGCGTCGCTGGATCAATTGAAGTCCGTCACTCCAAATGCGAGTGTTGCACCCGCTTTTCTCCAGCAGACGCTTAGATGAGGCCATCAGGCCAAGGGGATTCATTGCCCATACAGAAAATCAGCGAGCGCACCTGCGGACTGGCCGTCATGATCGTAGCGCTTGATGTGCATTCCTACTACGTACGAGAACTTTTGGTTTCCCTGGCTCTCTTTTGCATGGCTTTTCTTTTCCTGGCTCTGCTAGTTCTCGCAGCTGTCCTTCTCTGGTGGGCAAGCGAGCAGTTGGCAGATAGGTCTGGGCCTGCTTCGCGAAAGGTGATCGCCTACTCCCGGCGTCTTATCGCCACGTACGCAAAACCTTGAGCACCTAGCAATACTCCCAGCGAAAAAAGCGGCTGCTTACGGCTTCGCTACCTACCTGGCGCAGAATCTTCCTGCTTCGCGCCTAAGACGCGGCTGTTCCATCCAGTGGTCTCCACCTCTTCGCCGAGCTGCAAATAAACAGGAAAGGTGTGCTCAAGTGTACAGACGCTTGTTACGCCGCGTACTACCATGTGTGCTCCAGACTCAATCCGATTCTTAAACTCTTGGGAGGAAATGGAAATGAAGTTCGTAAAGACAATTTTCGCAGTGTTTACATTTGCACTGCTCGGCGCCACGTTAGCTTTCGGCGCTCGAGCGGATACGTGGAACAAGAAGACCGTCGTCACCTTCAGTCAAGCGGTGGAAGTTCCCGGGAAGGTTCTTCCCGCCGGAACGTACACATTTAGGCTGTTGGATTCTTCTTCTGACCGTCATATCGTTCAGATCTTCAATGCCGACGGAACCCAGCTCATCACGACCATTCTGGCCATCAATGACTATCGCTTGCAGCCAACTGGAGATACGGTCATGAAGTTCAATGAACGCCCGGCCGATTCCCCAGAAGCTCTCCGCGCTTGGTTTTATCCCGGCGATAACTTCGGGCAAGAATTCGTCTATCCAAAGGTTCGCGCGATTCAGCTGGCGCAGTCGGAGAAAATCGCCGTTCCTGCCGTGGCCGTTGAGACGCTAGATGACGACACAATGAAGACGGCCCCGATCGTTGCCATCACTCCCGAGCAGAAAGAAGTGGAGGTAGTTACGGTCATTCAGACCACACCACCAGTCGCCGCAGTCGTAACTCCTGCGCCGGTTGCAGTCGTAACTCCAGCGCCGGCCGAAGTCGCTCCCGCGGAAGCCAAAGAACTGCCGCAGACCGCCAGCTCAATGCCGCTGATTGCGCTGCTTGGTGGTTTGGCCATCAGCCTAGCTCTCGGCCTGAAGTTTATCCTCAAGCTCGCTTCTTAAGCGAACGCAACTCCCCGCGCCGCGGACGTGATCTCAAGATCACGTCCCGCGCCGCGAGAAAGCCTCTTTGTGATCTTCATTCCAGGCCGGCGCAGCCAAAATCCGGGCAAGGGACGCTTGTTCCTTTCTCCGTTTTTGATTTTGGTCGGAATTCTCGGTTTCTCTCCCTCTCTCTCGACGCAGCGCTCCGCCACCAGGGAGAACCAGGCGAAAATTGCAGTGAATACCAGTCTCGTTTTGCTTCCCGTAAATGTGACTGACTCGCGCGGAGCCTTTGTCCCTGGCCTGAAGTTGGAGGACTTTCGCGTATTTGAAGACGGACAGCTGCAAAAGCTCACGGTATTCGAAGAGAGAGATACGCCCGTTACTGTCGGGCTGATCGTTGACCACAGCAGAAGTATGGGTGCCAAGCTCGCGGATGTCGTTGCCGCGGTGAATTCCTTCCTACATGCGAGCAATTCCCGGGACGAAATGTTCGTCGTGGATTTCAACGATGACGTATCTGTAGAACTCATGGGAGGCAAGGCATTTTCGAACGATCCCAAGGAACTTGAGAAAGCACTTACGGCCGTCTCCGCACGGGGACGAACCGCGCTCTACGATGCGGTTGGCGAGGGTCTCCTTCATCTGAAGTACGGGCACTTGGACAAGAAGGCGCTCCTCATCATCAGCGACGGTGGAGACAATGCCAGTCATCTCAAGTATTCGCAGGTGCTGGCAGCCGCTCGACAATCACAGGCTTTGATCTACGCGATCGCCCTGCTGGGTTCAAATAATGAGGAAGAAAACCCAGGTCTTCTCCGGCGGCTCTGCAAAGACACGGGAGGTATCGCCTACTTCCCGCAAGAGGGCGAAACCGTGGCAAATGCATCGACGGAAATAGCTCGCGATCTCCGCGAGCAGTACATGCTTGGATATGCGCCACAGAATATGAAACGTCCAGATGCTTTCAGAAAGGTAGAAGTCAAGGTCACCGAAGCGGGCCGTGGCCGGTTACGAGTGCGGACTCGGCCGGGTTATACGCCTGCCGTGGAGAATCAGCCCACAGCGCAGCTAGGATCGGGGGCAAGATGAGTCCGCTTTCTCAACCGACAAGGAAGGCGTCCTCGTTCTGGCAAACGAAGATTCTCGGCGCTGCTTGCCACTTGCTTCTCGCATTCGGCATTTTCGCACTTGGCTACGCCGGAATCGTCTTTGCCGATTCACATATCTATCAGGCCGTTGAGATCCAGAAATTCAAAAGTACGAGCCCTCCCCCAAGCCCGCGCATCTTGGCCGAAGGCGATATGCTGGGTGAAATTCAAGTACCTCGCATAGGGCTCGATGCCATAGTTGTTCAGGGGGACTCCACTGCGGACTTGCGGCGGGCCGTCGGCCACCTTTCAGAGTCGGCCATTCCCGGGGAATGGGGAAATGTCGCATTGGTCGGCCACCGGGACACTTTCTTCCGCCCGCTCCGGGATATTCGCCTGGGCGACGAAATCAAATTCAAGACGCGGGAGCGCAGTTTTGAGTATGTTGTCGAGTCGATCGAAGTCGTTGCCCCCACGGACATTCGCGTTCTGGAAACGTCGACGGGACACGACCTTACTTTGATTACCTGCTTCCCGTTCCACTTTGTGGGTCCGGCGCCGAAACGCTTTGTTGTGCGTGCACGCGAAGTTGAGGCAGCGCGATAGGCGTGCCAAGCCATGCGAACAAAGTCGAATATGTGCGCAAGTGAACAGACACCTGGTTTGAAATCACCTACTATCGGTTATCTGGAAAAAAGGAAAGCCAGCTCCAGGTCCGGCACGAGGGCTGCAAACGCATGTTTCTTGTGAGATTTGAAGTGCAAAGCTTTGGCGATTTTTGTGCTGTTGTCTGCTTTGGCATCTCGGCATAGTTAGGTCATATACAGCCGGGGATTCATCAACGTCCTCCTCATAGTGGCTCTGGCCATCTTCGTAATTAACTTGATTCAGGGCCGAAGGCGGATGGTTTAGTTGCGAAAGCGAAGAATATGAAACCGATCGTTTGGGTTGGAATTCTCTTAGTCGTTCTAGGCGCTCTCGCACTTGCCTATCACGGATTCAATTACACCCATCGCGAACGTGTAATGGATGTGGGGCCCATGCACGTTACGACAGAGACGCAAGACAGACTTCCCATTCCACCGATCCTGGGCGGTCTCGCGCTCGCCGGAGGAATTGTCTTGCTAGTGGTTGGTAGCAAGAAAGGTTCGTAGGTTTAAACTGCAGCACGGCCCGCCTGAGAGTCGGGTAACGCATAGCCCTCTCTAAACTGGAATCGTGTTGAAGGTCCTTCAGCCATAGAACTAGACGAAGCAAGAGTCAGCTAGAGAAGTTTTGACCAGGGAGGTCATCGATGAAGAAATTATTGGTTACGGCAGCATGTCTTTCGCTCGTGGCAGGCGCGGTCTATGCCACGAAGCTCAACAAGGAACAAAGACGCCTGGAAGACTGTGGCGTTGTCATGCAGGAAGTACTCAACGTCCCAGAAAACATTCCTCATGAACTCTTGGAGAAGGCCGAGTGCGTCATTGTGATTCCTTCCGTCAAAAAGCTGGCTTTGGGAATCGGCGCAGACTACGGACGCGGAGCCATGGTTTGCCGAACAGGCGAGCACTTCCGTGGACCCTGGGGAGCCCCAGCGATGTACGCGCTGGAAGGTGGCAGCGTGGGCTTCCAAATTGGCGGCGAAGCGACCGACTTAATCCTGCTAGTCATGAATGACCGAGGCATGGACTCGATTCTAAGCAGCAAGGTTAAGCTGGGCGCCGACGCTTCCATAGCTGGAGGTCCAAAGGGACGCGATGCTTCCGCAAATACAGACGCTTGGATGCGAGCCGAGATTCTCAGCTATTCGCGTTCACGTGGCGCATTTGCAGGCGTTTCTCTAGAAGGCTCCACGATTCGCCCGGACGATGACGCCAGCGCGGACGTATATGGTCACCCGATGAAGGCAAGCGAGATCGTGCGCGGCGAACATACCGGTGTGCCTGATACAGGCCGTCGCCTTGTTAGCGCTCTACAGAAGAGCGCACCCCGCAACGAATCGGAGCGCGCTTCGAATCAGCGATAGTGAATGACCGGTTTGCCGGGGTTTATCGCATCCCGGCGAACCGGGAACCTTTCGAAAAGTTGTTTGGCGGAATAACCCCTGAATTTTGTACAGAGGCCATCTGCAAAGGTCGCGTTAACTGAATCACCCTTTGTAGTTTGGCCTTTTGCATTTTCGGATCATCGAGCGCGAACATTCCGCTTCGAGTAGGTAAATACCACTCGCATGTGCAGGTGAGGAGGATTTAGTGGCAGTACAACCTACGAATCATTTGTGACGGCGGTCGTTTCCGTGCTCTGAATGGCCATTGGCGTCCAGCCAGGCCAAAAGAGCGCGAATGCTACCGTGAGCCAAGGCGATACTTGAATCAGCAGCGCCGTAGTAAAGATTGATAGTGTCGCCATCCGCCGCCACGGTGTAGCCGCAAGGGAATACGACGTCTTGGACGTCTCCATGACGTTCGTAATCCGCTTCCGGCGCGAACATCCAGGAATCTCCCCGGAGCAGGCATTTATCAGGCTGCTCAAGGCTGAAAAGAGCCAAGCCCAGCCGATAGATTGAGCTCGAAGGCGTCCTTCGCACGCCGTGATAGATCATCAGCCAGCCTCTTGAAGTTTCCATCGGCGGAGGCGACATCCCGATCTTGTTCGCATCCCACCACGCGCCACGGCGAGCTTCCAGCATGAGCTTGTGATTTCCCCAATGACGCAGATCAGGAGAGAACGAAATCCAGACGTGGGCTCCGAGTGTGGTCATGGGCCGATGGATAAGTGCCCAGAATCCGCCAATCCTGCGAGGCAGAAGTGCTGCGTCCTTGTCGTCTGGCACCATGACGACGCCAAAACGCTCGAAGCGTCGAAAATCTTCGGTGAGTGCCAAAGAAACTCCAGGACCACCGCGGGAATAGGAAGTGTAAGCCACTACATATTTCTTTAGTTCTGGGGCGTAAGTGATGCGCGGATCCTCAATGCCCCAGACTTCTTCGGGATACTCATCCGGCTTGGGCTCGAAGGTCGGTTCGCGATCGATCTGCCAGCCGTCTACTCCATTCATCGAACGGGCGGCGCACAGGTGTGAGAGCCCGCGGCGATCTTCCACCCGGCAAAGCAGCAGCGTGGAACCATCGGGCAGGAGTGTTGCGCCGGCGTTGAAAACGCTATTGATGGAATAGGGCCAATCCTTTCCCGTCAAGATTGGATTACCAGCGTGGCGGTGAAACAGAGTTTCGTATTGAATCATCGTGGCCTTCATGGGAAATCTCACTGCGTTTATGGAAGCGATTTCGCGACCCTCTGCTTAGGCTATAGAGCGACAGTCCCGCACCTCAGAGCTTTTTTCCTGTACCGTCGTATTCTTCCACCTGACGCATTTCCAATAGTGCCAACAGGAAAGACAGCGTAGATTCCGCTCCCTGATTTTCATTGGCACGGTCAGGATGCAGGCCGTCTCGGCATCCGCCGGTTGTCGGATCATATAGAGCGATCTGAAGATCGTTGTCTCCCAAGAACCAATTGAACGCGGACCACGCTTCTTTGCGCCAGCGTCCCTTCCCCGTGGCCCGATAGGCTTGCAGGGCTGCCGAAACGACTGCGCTCGCTTCCACAGGTTGCTGGTCGAAACGGGCCTTTTCGCTTCCCTTCGTGTAAAAGCCCTCTGAGCCGATGGGTACGAAATGCCCTTTTGCGTCACACCGCTGGAGCGTGACCAGCCAGTCCAACGCCTCCAGGCCTGCCAAAACCATCTCTTCGTTTGCTGCGCGCATTCCCGCTCTTATCAGGGCTTGTGGCAATCGCGCATTTGAGTAGGCCAGCCCGTTCTCGAACCACTTCCAGTCATCGGTTCGGTGAGACCGGTAGGAAACCAACAGTCGGTTTGCGAGAGCATCGGAGGCACTCAAGGCCGCGCGATCCCCAGGGAACGAGTCGAGATATTCTTGGAGTCCCAGCAAAGCAAATGCGCAGGCGCGGGGGCTCTTAAATTCAACAGCCGCGGGAACTGCCAGTTCAAACATTCGCCCCGCAGCTCCCCGCAATCCCGCGTTCTTGGATCTGCCGAGGACGGTCCCCAAGCCCCACAAGGCTCGCCCGTGACTGTCTTCCGAACCTTCCGCCTCATGCCATGAGCATTGATAGCTCAGGGAGTTTCGAAAGCGCTTGGTGGTGGGATCAAAAGCATGCCACAAGAAAGCCAGGTACCGTGAGGCCAGGTCAACCGAGTTTGCTGGCGCGTGGACCCCAAGCTCTTCCAACAGAGTGGTTACGATCAATGCGCGGGCGTTGTCATCGGTCGAATAACCTTCCGGATAGTTGGGCACCACGAAAACCGCATGCTCGACGATTCCCGTATGATCAGTCATTCGATACAAGTGATCCAACCTTAAGACGGGAAGCCGGTCGAGATTCTTTTCCGTGTTTTGCGCCGAAAATGTGGCGCGCGGCTTTCGCAATCGCTCGTTGTAAATGCGCTCAAAACTCTTCATATACTTCTGCGCCACGCGGCTCCACACCATATCTCGAGCGTATAGATAAGCACGTTTCCGCATGGCATGTCTTGCCGTGCCGTTGTTAAGTAAATCGACCGTTTTTGCAGCTATCGCCCCAGGATCATCAAAAGGAACAAGCACCCCGCGCTCATCGTCCAACAGTTCGATTGCATGCAGGTAGGGGGTCGAGATGATTGCCTTGCCAGCGCTCAAGGCGTATGCGAGCGTGCCCGAAACGACTTGCGCCTTATGTTTGTAGGGCGTGATGTAAATGTCGGCCGCGCCGATCAATTCCACCATCTCTTGTGGGCTCACGAAGCGGTTGCGGAAGATGACGCTGGCGTCAACGCCGAGATCGCGTGCCAGGCTCTGCAAGTACTCCCGGTATTTGTCGCCTTCACGCCGCAAGATATGCGGGTGAGTTACGCCAGAAACCATGTAGACCACATTGCTGTGACGCGCAAGGATTGCTGGCATGGCTTTGATGACATTCTCTATCCCTTTGTTAGGCGAGAGCAGTCCGAACGTAAGCAAAACCTCTTTTCCCTCCGTTCCAAACCCGTCCTTGTAAAAACTCGGATCGGTGAAGGGCAGATCGGGGATGCCATGCGGAATCAGATCAATCTTGCCTGCCGGAACCTGAAACACCTCTTGCAAAATTTCCGCGGACTGCCGGCTCATGACAATCAGGCGGTCCGAAAGGATCGCAACTTCCTCCATCACCGAGCGTTGGTCTGGAGTCGGTTCGCGAAGTACCGTGTGCAATGTCGTTGCGAAAGGCATTCGCAGGCGCCGCAATAGCTCCAGGATATGCGCGCCCGCGCGGCCCCCAAAGATTCCGTATTCGTGCTGCAGGCAAACCAGATCGATATTGCTGAAATTCAGAAAGTCCGCGGCCTGCCGGTACGAAGCCAGATTATCTTCGGAGAGCTCGAACCGCACCCTCGCGGGATACGCATAGCCTTCTTCCGTATCGTTCACAGGGAGCGCCAGCAACTCCGTCGTGCCGTATTCTGTGTGGATGGCATCGCATAAATCCGTCGTGAACGTCGCGATCCCGCAACGCCTCGGCAGATAATTCCCAACCACGGCGATTCTATTGGGCTGTACTAGGCGCAGTGGCACAGGGGTCAGTGCAACTGGCTTCTCATCCAGCAAGAGGGACTGAACTTCTATCAGTTCTCCGGTTTCCGCGAGAGGCATTATTTTCGGCAGCGACATTCGATTTCCTGTTAATTCATTAATTGCGGAGGAATCTCCGCTTGACTGCCCAAGATACGCTCGCCTTGGGTGCGAATTGAGCCCCGGATTTTTCTGCCGAATGCCGAATCGCGCTCCGGTTGCTGGAGAGAAGCGTGTCGATTTACTCGTGCAAGACCACTGTCAGCAATGACTTATTGACCTTGATCTTGCCGTTATATTCGATAAAGCCCAGTTTCCTGAATTTGTTCATGAAGAAATTCACGCGCGAGCGCGTGGTTCCGACCATGCTCGCCAGCGTCTCCTGAGACACTTTCGGCAATATGCGGATTGGTTGATCTTGTTTTCCGTACCGAGCGAGAAGCAGAAGCGTCCGTGCAAGACGCTTTTCACTCGAATTGAAAAGTTGATCGACGAGATCCTCTTCGACTCGGATGTTATGCGCGAGCATGTATCGGATGAAATGGTCGGATAACTCATGCTGGGAATGGAGCACTCGAAGCAGTTCGTTCTTCTCCATAACCAGAATCGTGGTTGGTGTAATTGCTGTCGCCGTGCCCATCCGAACCGCTTGGCCAGCCATGCAGCCCTCGCCAAAAAAATCACTCGGACCGAACATCGCGACCACCGCTTCTTTTCCGGACCCATTCACCACTGAAAATTTCACGCCGCCCTGCTGAACGTACATCACGCTATCAGCAGCGTCCCCTTGCGCGAAAACCGACTCGCCCCTCCGATATTCAGCAATTTTTCGCGAAATTCCTGCCGTATCAAGGAAGACCTGCGGGTCGAACGAGCTGTTCTTGCCATTTTTCTTGTTGTTATTTGGTTTCATACTCAAATGAAAGAGCCGCAGCTGCATGGTCGCTCCACGGCCACTCGCAGGATACCAAGGAGCTTCCTCCTAAGAATGTGCAAAAGAGAACAGTCAATTATTTATCTGATTTTTTCGTCCTCGGTGTGCATTTCAGAACAGACAGCAAAACTCAAGCAGTAGAAGATGCAGAGGCTGGTACCGGAGTGGGTCCTTTACTAAGCAGCTAATAAAAATAACAGTTTCGTTCGTCTCGGGCCGGCTGCGTGACGCGTGCAGGGGCTTGTAGCTGGGTGAAGAGGAGAAGCTGATGCGCATATCGAAGGTTTGCAAAATTTGGATACCGGGGTTCCTATTAGCCCTCGCAATGGCCGGCTGCAGCGACCCGGACAAAATTACAGGAGGCCCCGCCTCTCCCCTGACCCCGCCTACAGTGGTGTCCGTGGTTCCGGTCGGGGGCGCTACAGGCATTTGCCAGGGCGCTGTTGTCACCGCGACATTCAGTAAGGCGATGAACCCTACAACCATCAACGCAGGGACCTTTAAGCTGGCGGCGGGCACGATTGCCGTGGCCGGAACAGTTGCCCTTGATTCGACGGACATGGTCGCGACTTTTACACCCTCGAGTCTGCTTGCACTCAACACCCCTTATACCGTCACGATTACGACGGGAGCTCAAGACAAGTTCGGCTTTGCGCTGGAGGCGGATTTCGTATCGGTGTTTACAACAGCCGCAGTGGCTTGCCCGGGGCCCATACCGGTTGGAGCGGCGAGCTGCGGTTTCGGAATTTTGGCTGGCTCCACCGTCACCAATACCTCTACAGTCCCAGCACCTACAAATGTTAGTGGCGATGTTGGCGTATGGGCAGGAAGTGCGATCGTTGGATTTCCTCCGGGACTGTTAACCGGCACTCTTCACGCCGGCGATGCAGTTGCGCAGACGGCACAAGGACAGCTGACCACGGCATATAACACCGCCGCGGGAAAACCAGTGGGAACCCATCTTCCCCCGGACATAGGAGGGCAAACCCTGGCCCCAGGCGTCTATACGACCGTTGCACAGCCAACTCTAGGAATAACAGGAAATCTCACCCTTGACGGCGGCGGTGATCCGAATGCCGTCTGGATCTTCCAGATAAGCAGCACACTGACGACGGCAGCTGGCAAAGTTAACCTGATCAACGGCGCACAGCCTAAGAACGTGTTCTGGGCAGTCGGCAGTTCAGCGACTCTTGGAACAGGCACGACCATGGCAGGAAACATCATGGCCCAGGCATCCATCACGCTGAACAGCGGCGTGACGCTAAATGGCAGAGCGCTGGCAAGTATCGGCGCAGTCACATTGATCAGCGATACGGTGAATGTACCTTCCTGTCCGTGAGGTATGCGGTTGTTAGCCAGGTTCATCCTTGACTGCTACCTGGCAGGCTGGAATAGCGTGAGTTTACGTTGTTGAAGTTCGGAGGAATATTCGCATGTCATCTCATTCTAAGGGCCGCCTTGCCCGCGTTCTAACAATCCTTCCGGCAATCGTTGCCGTCCTGTGTATGTTCGGCACACTCGCTGCAGCTCAGGACCAGCCTGCGCCCAAGTGGGAGCTATTCGCCGGCTACTCCGTATTCGATCCCGGCGCGAGTGTGCACGGCCTACTTCCAGGGGCATTGCTTCCGTTGAACAGCCGCTTGGAATGGAATCCTCGCGGGGCTGGTGCCAGTGTCACTTATGATTTCAACAATTGGTTCGGTCTCACCCTCGACACCAGCACCCATTGGGGCAGCCGCGAAACTGGGATCGGGAAAAGAATTGACGACGCCGCTTTCTCCAACCTCTCATTCGGTCCAAAGCTGACTTACCGTCACAATCGTTTTTCGCCATTTTTTGAGGTCCTAGTGGGCGATCAACGCCTTATGCCTGACGCCTTCTATGACGTCGACAAATTCGGCATTATGGTGGGCGGCGGTCTAGATATCAACCTTTCCAGGCATGTGGCTCTTCGCCTGATCAGGGCCGACTATGTCGTGTCGAGTTACCGTTACGGTCCTATATCGTCTGTGCCGTCCACGGATATCCGAGGGCTGAGAGCGCAGACTGGCTTAGTTTTCATGTTTGGCGGCGGAGAGCCGCCACCGCCACCCACGGCAGCTTGCTCGGTAGAGCCGACCGAAGTCTTTGCTGGCGAGACTGTGACAGCGACAGCTACAGGCTCCAATTTCAATCCCAAGCGCACCGTCACGTACAGCTGGAGCGGCACCGGAGCAAGAGTCACTGGCAGTAATGCCTCAGCGCAGATAGACACTACAGGCCTGGAGCCGCGCTCCTACGAAGTCACCGCCAATTTGAGTGATGGCAGAAAAAATGGTTCTGCAACCTGCAGCGCCAGGTTCACCGTGAAAGCACCTCGTCCACCGGTAATTTCATGCTCGGCGAATCCGACGACCGTCCAAATAGGCGGGTCCTCAACCATCACTTCGAACGCCAGCAGTCCCGATGGCCGCAGACTCATTTACAGCTACACTGCGACCGCGGGCGAGATCTCCGGCACCGGTGCTAGCACCACCTTGAATACGCAAGGCGCGCAACCAGGCCGTATCACCGTCACTTGCAATGTGAACGATGATCGCAATCCGGCGCTTACAGCGTCTTCCACCACCATGGTGGATGTGGAAGCTCCGCCGCCTCCTCCTCCCGCTCCTGCTCCTGAGATCAAGCAGTTGGAAGCCAAGCTTGCTCTTCACAGCATTTATTTCCAAACTGCCCGGCCCACTGCCGAACGTCCCGAGGGCGGCCTGCTCGAAAGTCAGGCAGCCATCCTGACAGCTCTTGCCGCGGACTTTTTGAATTATCTGAAGTACATGCCTGACGCTCACTTAATCCTCAGTGGCCATGCCGACCCACGCGGCACACCGGAATATAACAAGCATCTTACCGAGCGGCGCGTGGAGCGCACCAAGTCTTTCCTGGTGGAACACGGCGTCCCCTCAGACCACTTTGAGCTGAAGTCATTTGGCGAAGAGGAGCAACTTACTACCGATCAAATTAAGGAACAGATGGCAGACAATCCCGACTTGAGCGCCGACGATCGGCAAAAAATGCTGCGCAATCTGCGCGTGCTCGTTCTGGCCAACAATCGCCGTGTGGACGTCACCTTGAGCACCACCGGACAACAGTCCGTTCGTCGTTACCCGTTCAATGCCAAAGATTTCTTGGCACTGATCAGCACTACGGGCGGAGAAAAAAAGCCGCCAGTCAAGAAAAAACCCCAAAGATAAGGCTGTTACGTAACCTGCCCTGACTAGTTCACCGGCCAGCAGAGCGAGTATTGGGGGGCACTGACGTGCCCCCCCAATGCTCCCTCCATTTCGATGTCTATCTCCCAAAGTGCGTGCGGAATCTGACCTCTTATTTTTCATCTCCAGACTCCCAAGATAGGAACCCTCTAATGCAGTCACACCTCATCGCCCCGAGACATCAGGCGGAGGAATGCCGGTCAGTCATTGGCAGCCTCGAGTCGCTCTCATCGGATCCTCGCGGCCCACTCGTAGTTGGGGATGCAATTTGAGAGGAAATGTCCCGGCGTGCGGAGAGAGTGATTATGGTGCGGCTCACCTTGGCAAATAAAGTCTCGCCCGCCCATCAAGAAGATTCCTGCCAAGACTGTCTAATAGCGAACAGCTATTCATTTTGAAAAGATCTACCATGTATCGGTAGACGGCGAGAAGGAGCGACATTGGCCGGTATCCAGGGCTGGGACGGGCGGTATCCCTCCCCTCGCCGTTCTCCTCATAGGTTGGAAGTCGTCCCTCCCTACAATTCGCCTAGAAGCTCAGGAGAGAGACATGTTTGCCCGCAAAGTGACTGCGCTTCTAAAGCCGAACAGCATTTCCAGATTCAGATTCCTGATGGAACAACAAGTCATTCCCATGCTCCGCAACCAGAACGGGTTTCAGGACGTACTCACGCTCTTTGCCCCTGGCGCGGACGCGGTAACAACAATCAGTCTGTGGGACTCAGCTTCGAACGCGGAAATCTACAGCCGCGCAACATATCACGAAATATTGAAAAGACTGGCCGCTCTCCTCGAAGGTACTCCGAAGGTCGATACCTACGACGTTTTGAATTCAACCTTTCACAAGATCGCCGGCACCGCTGCCTCCTAGCGGCCACAAAACATTTCGTCAGAAAGCAAGCCAACGACTTCTAGTTTTTCTAAGTTTCGGAAAGTGCAAATGTCAGCTAACAACACATCGGGAATCATTCTCATCAGGCAGGGCACGCTTTTGCCGGCAGGCCAGATAATTGAGACGGAAACTTTCTTGCCTGGCTGGAGCGTGGTCAAGAATCTCGACCGCCATGGCCTGACCCGAAACATCGAGAAAGCAAATTGGAATTTTTTCTTTCTGGCAGGGCCCGTTACAGCAACGGTCCTTGGCCGCGATAGGCCAGCAACTGTTCGCAGGGCAGTCCAGCGCGCTTTGGCTAGGCGCGAGGAACAAAACTTTAATTCCCTGGAGATTACAAGAGTTGTTTCGAAACGGTTTCTTGGCATTCCATTCCTGAGCATTACCGCGCACTCAAGGCATATCCAAAAAGGAATCAGTTTAGTCCCCGCAAAGGATTTTGTCCTGCGAACGCCGATCACACCCCCAGACAAACAGGTTGCCTCAAAACATTTCGCGGCTGTGAGTTCCAGTTCTTAGAAACCTGTAGGAGATCTGAAAATGAAAAAACTACGTAGTCCACTATTTTTCCTTATTGCCCTGCTTATTACGACTCCCGCACTCCGAGCGCAAGATTTTTCCAAGTATCGTGGTTTTTCCCTCGAGGCAAGCCTTACCACAGTGCTGAAACAGACGGATCAAAAGTTAGCGGATGTCAATGTCGCTCACGGTGGCCCATCGCACATTCAGGAAGTGACCTGGTGGCCGCCGAACCTTCCTGGGACTTCCTACCGATCGGACAGCGTAGAACAGATTCTCTTCTCCTTCTACAACGGCTCACTATACAAAATCTCCGTGACGTACGACCAGGCGTCCACGGAAGGTCTCACCGCGGCAGACATGATCAAGTTTATTTCCACGAAATACGGGCCATCCACAAGTATCGCGCCGGCGGTTGATCCCGCATCGAAAGACAATTACGATGCGAAGGAAAGACTGGTGGCTTCGTGGGAGGATAAGCAATACTCCTTCAACCTCGTCCGTTCTTCCTTTACCGACCGTTTTGGGCTCATCATGTACTCCAAGCGGGCGAATGCCGCGGCGGAGCTTGCCATCATGGAAGCCCTTAGACTGGATAAGCAAAACGGCCCCAAAAGAGCGGCCGAGCGCCAAAAAAAACAATCGGATGACCTCGAGGTAGCCAGGCACAAGAATCAGGAGACTTTTCGCCCATAGCGATCGACTCTCGCCTCAGCCTTTCTCGTTACTAACCAAGCCATCGAATACCAGTAGAACTGTTCCAAAACAAACAGCTCTACCTTTTCTTAGAATAAGCACTTATGAAAAGCCGGGGGAAGGAGTCTCATTGTTAGCCCTAAATCTAACCAGCCATTTCTATACGGCGCGATCATTCGACGGGCACAGGCTTCGTCACCCGCGCGGCATGCTGTTGCGCTCACAAGGAATGTCGTTGAAAGTTGCGCAGACACAGCTTAGGCATTCGCATTTAGCGACAACGTTGAAAATCTATACACATGCCACTGAAAGTGCTCAGACAGATACTGTGAACCTGCTCGAAGAGCAATTGATCCCAAATGTTCCCAATTTGGGGAGTTGCGGAAATATCGCGGAAACAAAAAGTCAGTCAGTTCAGTAAATCAATGGTCGGGGCGCCGAGATTTGAACTCGGGACCTCCTGCGCCCAAGGCAGGCGTAATATCTCTCGGAAGTCCTTCCTTTTCAATCTCGTTTTTGAAAACAAAAGAGTTAGAACAAAATTTGATAGTGCCAGGATGTAGGGAGATGTGGCTCCGCATGCATAGAGTCCCCCCAATTTCCCCCTCAGCGAAAAACGGCGAAACTCCTCTGACCGGCATTCAGCTCTTGAGTAAACCCTTCGGTTCAAAGCCGACGGGTTGAAGCGGTACTCGTCCCAAATGTAAATGTTTGCTGTGGGCCTGTCACAGCAATGTCACCCAGATGAGACCTGGTCGCACAGAGATGTAATGCGTGAGCGCCATTCGGATCGGCGGCGGTTTGGAAAACCGCCGCAGCGCTACCTTGTATAGCAGCGCTGAGAGCTGAGTCCACACGCGGAATATTTTCGGGTTACAACAGTTCAGGGAACTGTTTAGTTAAATACGACGGTCTGTGCAACGGTTGCGCTCAGAATGCAACGGTGTTTGAAACCGTTGTCCCTCCCTGGGGTAAGTGTATCCGGATCCCTCGATTCTTTTCGGAGAGTTCTCGGTTCAAATCAGACCTCTGAAACCAAAGTTTCTTGCAGGCCGCGTGAGGGATGAAACGGATTATTTCCGGTTTGCCGACGACTCGTCCAGAAACGAGCCTTTCTCTCGGAAACGTATCGTGCTTTCGGGTAGAACTCGACAGCATCTAATGATCGATAATATGTTCTTCAGCGAGGCAGTAAGACGCGAGCGAGGGTCTGGCCCGCTGGAGTGGTTATCCCGGATTACACAAACAAGGACGCTACCTTGAACAGAGCAACTGGAAGCCAACTGACTCAGGAGTGGATGCAACTGGCGCCAGCATGGATAAAGGAGGTCCGCGAGGGAAGAAACGCGACGCGCAGAGGACTTCTCGACAAACCCATGATGGAGGCCTGTGGAAACGTTCGTGGTCTTCGGATACTCGACAGCGGCTGCGGCGAGGATCGGTTCTGCAGGATGCTTGTCGAGCGGGGGGCGAAATATGTGCTGGGTGTAGACCTCTGCGAGCCGATGATCAACGCGGCGAGAGAACTGCAAACTGGACCGGATGTATATCGCCTCTCGAACGTCCAAGACCTGAACTTTCTGGAAGACGAAACATTCGACCTCGCTGTGTCTTACCTGAACCAGTGCGATCTGTCGGACTTCAAAGGGAACAGTCGCGAAGTCTTTCGAGTGCTGAAGCCAAGAGGGCGATTTATCATCTCCAATCTACATCCGATGCGATCTGCGGTTGGCGGATGGCAGAGAACGGAAGATGGCACCAAACAACACGTGGTTCTTGATCGTTACTTTGACGAAGGCGAACGCCGCTGGAACATGATGGCTGTTGAGTTCACAAATTTCCATCGCACTCTCTCAACGTACGTCCAGGCCTACCGTGAGTCAGGCTTTGCCATTGAAGGAATTATCGAACCCACTGTAGAGAGGGAAAACCTGGCGCGTTACCCGGAACTGGATGATGAACTTCGAGTGCCGAACTTCATCATTTTTATTCTGAACAAGCCTGCGCCCTGACCAACTGCCAATTACGACTTTGCAGCAACGCGCCCGTCGATGGCCGGCGCGAAATCCATGTATTCCTCACGGGTCTACGATAATGTGCGCGAACTGGTGTCTCCTGTAGTTCTCACCATCCGAGCGGATCACGAGCTACTCTTCCCTAATCCCTGTAGCCTGTCCGATAAGGCCACCCAGCCCTGGTCCCGGCCTGCGAAAAACAGTTGCATCCCGCCGCCTGCACAGGAAACTGGAATTCTGGCGGTGTTACTGGAGATATTTCCATCCGGGCCGAGGATGTGGAGCGAGAGTTCGGTTGCAACAACGAATTGCCGTTCGTTCGGAGGTTCGTGCTTGAGTTCGCTATGGGCGGCAATCACACAGAGTCGCGAAGGATTGTGGTGCTTCCTTCTATCTCGCCCATTGATCGCTGTGTCCGGTATAGACGATCGGCTGCACCGGCGATGGACCCGGCCTGGGCAAACTCTACGAGGGCGCGTAAATCGTCGAGCACGGGAGCCTCCTAAAGTACTCCTAAAACCTCCTCCCAACGAATAGCAGAATCGTGCGTAAACGGCAACATCATTGTGATAATAATGAACTTGTGGAATTGTCGGTTCTCCGTTACAAAGAGCAGGAAGTTTATGCTTTTGTGGAAACCCTGATGCCTCACGCGATTCAAATTCGGCAGACTGGCGGTCCCGAGGTTCTGAACTGGACACCGATCGAGGTCGGTGAGCCCGGGTCGGGTCAGGTGCGCCTGCGCCAGGCGGCGGCGGGCCTCAACTACATCG
>JBGPLB010000029.1:0-33375 GCA_041486245.1 Candidatus Acidiferrum sp. | reverse complement strand
GGATCACCGTCTTCGGTCACTGCGCCGAGGTCTATTCCGAGATCGAGCAATTGCCGAACCCCATCCGTATTCCCGACGCCCGCAAATTCCGCGAGCAGCTTGCCTCCTTGCGCCACCAGTTCGCGAACCAACTGCGGCTCCTTCGCACGAATGGCGCGCACAGCCGCCGAATCATGCCTCGCACAAGCGGCGATCAATCGTTCCACTCCTTGCAGCTCGATCGCAATGCCACGACGCTCAATCATCTCCAGCAAATCGCCGCGCCCACGCCGCGCCGCCATCGCTAGCCCCGACATCGCTGGGCCAGCTGTTTGCCGAGTGTCCGGCCACTCCGCGACCAGCGTCGGGTCGGCGCCATGTTCCAGCAGCACTTCGAGAATGCCGGAGCTGTTGTCGCGCAAAACCGCGTGATGAAACGCCGTTCTCCCCCACTGCGTTGCTCGATTCGGATTGGCGCCGTGCTCCAGCAGCCATTTGATTCCGTCGAAGTCGTGCCAGTCGGTCTTGCGCAGCAGCAACGTCGTCAAGCTTGTATCGTTCAACTTGCCGCTCTCCACCAGTATCTTCATCACTGTGTTGTCGTACGTTTCCACCACATGGTAAGGAGTCTCTCCGTCGTTCGGATCGGCGCCTCGCTCGAGCAGCAACCGCGTCACGCCCGGATGCTGCGCAATTCCTGCCGCGCCATAAATCGCGCTCTCCCACTCTGGATGCGGCTCGTGATTTGTCTCCATCCACCCGGTATTCGCGCTCGCGCCCGCATCCAGCAGGGCCTTCGCCGCTGCGACAAAATCGTCGGACCTTGCGCGATCGAGCCGCAAATATCTCGAAAAGCACAAATGCGTCAGTGCATCCCATCCAAACGGCCCGCCCTTCGTGGTTGCGTTTCGCGCATCAATCGCCAGGAACCGCCGCGCAGCCGCAGCGTTGCCAAGAATAGCCGCCGTGTAAATGTTGCTGCTTGCCACTTCGGGATGCGCCGCCAGGATCGCCTCGGCGCCCTCCAGTGTCCCCGAGGCGTGCCACGAATCGCGCGGAACACATGCAGCCTCGATGAACGCCGCCACCGGATTGCTGGCCGAAGCGGCAAAACTCGCGTGCGCCAGCGCTTCAATGTGTTTTGCAAATTCCGGCCAGCTCTCGAAGCCATGCTCCCGCGCAATCACGAATTGCGCGTCGGCCAGTGCGAATTTAGTGCTGCTGATTTTATCGGCTGGCAATTCCACAAAACGCGGATGCTGCTTTTTGACTCGTAGAATTGTTTCCGAATAAATCGCTTTGGAATCAGAAGACTTGCGGGATTGCTCTGCTCGAAAGACTTTGACGAGCTCTTTCGCTTGCTTCTTGTACTGCTCCAGGCTCGGGCGAGCCGGCAGCCGCTTGGCATCCATTACGACCTTCCTTTCGTGACTGCGCCTGGAGTCCGCCCGAATCAGGCTGAAAGAAGGTTCGTAACCTTGCTCGAAAACTGAAGGTGGGCACGGCCCTTTCCGCGGACTGGATGCGCCCTTCGCGCTGTCTCATAATCTAACGCTCGCCGCCAGTCACGTCAATCTGCTCTGGGGGACTGTCACGTTGGACCGGCGGATACATGCAGTCCAAAAACAAGAAAGGCGCCCTCGGGGGAGAGCGCCTCACAAAAACCGACTCTATAAACGGACGGCTAAAAAACCGTTCTTACGCCTTCTTTTCTTCCGTAGGCTTCTCTGCGGGAGCACTTGCCTGTGCAGGAGGTGCCGTCGATTGCGAGTGCGACGCCCCGGACATTCCTTCTTTGAATCCGCGCACGCCTTCGCCTAGCCCGCGCATTAGTTCGGGAATCTTTCGCCCGCCGAACAAAATCAGCACGACGACCAAAATAATCAGCCAGTGCATTGGAAATTCCATGTAGCCTCCTACACCTGCCAATCACACCTTAGCACGCCGCTAGGGACCCGGGGCAATGTTTACCGGCAGGAATCTAGAGTATAACACGCTCGTCCCCGGCCCTGCGTGTCACGCGCTCCCGGTCCAGGTATTCGAGCAGCGGAATAGCATACTTGCGGGTAATCCCCGTCAAGTCCTTGAAAAGGGGCACGGAAATACGCTCGCCTTTGGCTTTCTTGTACTCGACAAGTTGCTCTTTCAGATGAGCCAGCGCATCGCGGTGAAAAATAAGCTCCGGGCTCACGCGAACAAGATTCTTATCTCGCAATAAAATTTGCAGCAGCTTTTCCGCCCGCCTTGCCTCCACCGAAAGCTTCGCCAGCACCTCTTTCACCGATGGCACTGCCAATCCTGCACCGTAAAACGCCCGTTCAATTTCTTCCTTCGCCTTGGCCTCTTCCGGCAGCAGTGCAATCTGCGCTCCGGCTCGCTTCACGAGCTCGCCTTGTACGTCTAATTTCTTCTCGCCCGCCAACTCTTCGAGAGCTGCGCGAAACGTCTCCGGCCGCACGCGTCTTCCCAGGCTCGCGCGCAAATCTTCCCGCGCAATTCCCGGAGAGAGCGGATTCTCCTTGTGAAATCGCTCGACGCGCTCCGCGATTTTCCGCCGCACTTCATCGAATGCTTTTCGACCAAACAAAATCAGCGGTTCCGCCGATACGATCTTGATTCTCTCTCTTACATTTGGACGCCGCGCAACTTCTCGAATTTCTGTTTCAAACCAAGCTGTTCGCGCGACTATTTCATTAAACTCCAGACCAAGCACCGCTCGCTCGGTCATCGCGATAAGCACCTCGTCGCGTTTCCCGCGTTCCATCGTTTCGAGAAACGCAGCTCGGCCTGTATCTCGCACGGTCGGCCGTCTTGCCAGACAATCCAGCACTTCACCACCGCCGATGGTAACGACCGGAGAAAACTGCCGTACGATGAACCGGTCGCCCGGCTGCAGCAAAACTTCTTCCTGCAGCCGCAGATGGCCCAGTGCACTCTGCCCCGGCGAAAGGACGCTTTCGCCATACAGCAAAATCTCAGCGATTGTCTCCGCCGTCCCAGCATGAAAATGCACGCGCGAACGATGCTTCAGTTTGCGCGCGGAAGGAAGCAGCGTGAGCCGCACATCGACCTTGCGCGTGGCGCGAAAACGTCCCGGCGCCGCCAGGGTCATTCCGCGTTTCACATCGGCGTGGTCGATCCCGGCGAGATTTACTGCCGTCCGCTGCCCCGCATTGGCGCGTTCGATGGATTTCCCGCCGGAGTGTACGCCTCGCACGCGAAGTCGTTTGCCTCCGGGGAACAACTCGACTTCATCTTCCGCGCCGATACTCCCCGAGATCAATGTGCCAGTCACCACCGTCCCGAATCCCTTCATCGCAAACGCGCGGTCGATCGGCAGCCGGAAATATCGCGCCGCATCTTTTCCGGGAATTTCCAGCGCGACCGTGTGTAGAACCTTCTTGAGCTCGTCAAGGCCTGCTCCCGTTTTCGCACTCACCGGGACAATCGGCGCTCGCTCCAGAAACGAGCCGCGCAAATACTCTTCCACTTCCAGCCGCACCAGCCCCAGCATGTCCGCATCAACCAAATCGCTTTTCGTCAGCGCAACGACGCCGCGCGTAACTCCCAACAACCGGCAAATATCGAAATGCTCTCGCGTCTGCGGCTTGATCGATTCATCCGCCGCGATCACCAGCAGCACCAAGTCGATTCCTGCCGCCCCCGCCAGCATGTTGCTTACAAATCGTTCGTGCCCCGGTACGTCCACGAAACCAAATCGAATCCCGTCTTCCTCCAGAAATGCAAAGCCCAGATCGATCGTAATTCCGCGGCGTTTCTCTTCCGCGAGCCTGTCCGGATGCGTCCCCGTCAACGCCTCCACAAGCGCGGATTTGCCATGATCAATGTGCCCCGCCGTCCCGACAATTACGCTCTTGGAAGTTGCGTTCATGGGCGAAGAAAGCTCGCGCGATAGCGCGCAGCTCGCGAAGCTTAAGGTAGCACAGGCGCCATTGCCTCTGCCTGCGGCTCACACCGCGCGCGAACTCTGCGATGCACACTGCTGTGTTTGAATTGAGGGAAAAAAGTGACTCGTCTACTTTGCCGCGGCGATTTCGTCGACGATTGACTGCGCCGCTGCGCGCGGATCCGTGGCGGCGAGGATTGGCCTGCCCACTACAAGATAATCCGCTCCGGCGCGAATGGCTTCTGCTGGTGTCGCTGTGCGAGCCTGGTCATCGCGCTTTGCCTCCGTCCCAGTTTCTTTATCAGTTGGCCGGACACCTGGTGTCACAATCAAGAATTCGCGTCCGCAGGCTTTGCGAATCGCTCGCGCTTCTTGCACCGACGCGACCACGCCATCTACGCCCGATTGCTTGGCAAGCTGCGCGAGCTTCACCACCTGCGCCTTTGGCACGCCATCGATTCCGACTTCCTTCATAGCTTTGTGATCCATGCTCGTCAAAAGTGTGACGGCAAGCAGGCGCGGCCGGTCAGCCCCCATCGGGACGCCCGCGCTGATCGCTTGCACCGCGGCCTCCAGCATGGCGCGGCCTCCCAGTGCGTGCACATTCACAAGCTGCACGCCGGTCATGGCGGCCGCCGAAAGAACCGCACCTGCAACCGTATTCGGGATGTCGTGGAATTTCAGATCCAGAAAAATGCCGGGACCCAGCGCGGCAATTTCTTTCACCGCCGCGGGTCCCGCGGCGGTAAACAGTTGATTGCCGATCTTGAACATACCTACAAGATCGGAGATTTGTTTTGCAAATTTTGCGGCAGAAGATAGAGAGTCAAAATCCAGTGCCACGATCAAACTGCTGCGCGGATGGGCGTCGAAGCTCAAGGTCATAGGCGACCCCGAATTCGACGGGGTCAGTGTCTCTGTGGCACTTGCATCAATTCGAGCCGGACTTGGCTCACGCCCGAATGAATCAGACCGATCTTCCGGGCGACACGATAGGATACATCAATTTCGCGCCCTTCTTGATAGGGACCTCGGTCATTGATTCGTACCAGTTCAAACTTACCGTTCCGGGGGTTCACAACCCGGACGATCGACCCGAACGGCAGGTTCGGGTGCGCGGCGGTCAGCGCCTCGCTGTCAAAGCGCTCCCCGTTGGCGGTCTTCTTACCATTGAACCCCGGCCCATACCAACTGGCATTGCCAACCCAAGTCTTTACCGGTTTCACCGGAGCGCTCAAATGCGCCACCAGGGGGGCATCCATAACTGGAACGATGAGGAACATTAGGAGCACCCATCGGAACGCGGCCCAGAAAATAAAGAGTGGACGTTTCATAGTGTGTTCTTTGTGCTACTCAAATCCAAAAAAGTGTAGCAAAAAGTAGTCGTTATGTCAACCAAAATCTGTGGAAATTTTACCTACTATCTCATTGATAGTAAAGACTTTAACTCTGAAAAGTGCTCTCTCCAACTCCTCTACAAGACGCCGACTGACCGTAGGGTCAGTAAAGCTGGCCGTCCCTACCTGTACGGCAGTCGCACCTACCGCCAGGTATTGAAGCACGTCTTCGACCGTCTCGACGCCTCCGACCCCAATAATTGGTGACTTTACCGCCTTCCGCGTTTCCCAAACCAACCTAAGAGTTATCGGTTTAATAGACGGACCCGATAGGCCCCCCGTTTGGTTTCCCAAGCGGGACTTGCCGGTCCATGGATCAATCGCCATGGCCGGGTAGGTGTTCGCTACTGTCAGGGCGTCGGCACCTGCTCCCTCCGCAGTCCTTGCAATAAGTCCAATATCTGCAACCATCGGCGAGAGTTTTACCCAAAGGGGGCGTCTGGCGGCCGCCTTTCGCGCCGCTCCCACCACCTCGCCCACTTGGGCCGGGTCGTTTCCGAACTGTACCCCCCCCTTCTTCACATTGGGGCAGGAGATATTCAGTTCATAGGCGGCCAGCCCCTCAGCGTCCTCCAGGACCCGAATGACCTCGACGTAGTCCTCTACGCTATAGCCGAAGACGTTGGCGATGACCGCCGTATCGTATTTTCGCAGTACTGGGAGTTTTTCCGCCACGAAGGCTCGGACACCGATGTTTTGGAGCCCTACGGCATTCAGCATCCCCGAGGGGGTCTCGCAAAGCCGGGGGGAGGGTGCCCCTTCCATGGGTTCGCGGGAGAGGCCTTTGACGACCAAGCCGCCAAGGCGGTTGAGATCCACCAGGTGGGCAAACTCGACGCCGTAGCCGAAGGTACCGCTGGCTGCGAGAATGGGATTCCGCAGGCGCACCGCGCCAATTTGCACGGTCAAATCAACGGACCCAGCGGGAGTCACTTCCGTCAAAGAATATCACGAAGCCGTGCGGGTACCGTCGAAATCTCCCGGCAGCCATTCCGCCTGTGGAAAAAATGGAAATCTATTGCTTCGGTGCTCCGGCTCTGCCCGCATCAGCGGACTTTCTTGCCGGGCGCGATGCCGATGTCTTTGCCAGGGCTTGATCCAGCACATGCCCGTCGCGCGCGGCCAGCGTGATCCCGCACAGCTCAGCGAGCGTTGGGGCAATGTCCGCTGGCGTGACCGTGCCGTAATACTCACCGGGCCGAATGCCGAATCCCATGAGCAAGAGCGACACATGCTGGTCATAGTAGTAGGGTGTGCCATGCGACGTTGCGTATCCCCGCGGATGGCCGGGCATTGAATAGTCCCAAAGCCAGTACGGCTTTGGGACAATCAGCAAGTCTCCGTTTCTGCTCTTAAAGAAACTAGCTGCTTCCGCTCTTCGAATGGGACTATCCGTTGCAGGGCGATCATCCAGTTCCTCAGCGCGATAAACTGCTGCCACGCCCGGAACGCTCTTGATCGCCTCGATCACCGCGTGCATCGAAGCTGGATCCGTCTTCAATTTGTCGTATGTACCAGGGCTGAAATAAACGTCGAATCCGTCCAGTTGTGCCACTGTGGGTTTTCCGTAGCTGGCTGCTTCCAGCGCCTTCTCGATGCGTTGTTTCACTTCATCCACATTCAACCAGCCCGAATCGACGCCTGTCCTCCGCCAATCCTCTGGAATAGGCGAGCCCCCGTGGTCGGCAGTGAGCGCTACGACGTAATTCCCGCGCCCCACCACGCTGTCGAGATGCGCGAAGAAGCCTGCAAGGTCGCGGTCCAGGCGCGCGAGTTCGTCCTGCACCTCCCAGCTCCGCGGTCCAAAGTGATGCGACACGTAATCCAGAGAAGAAAAACTTATCCACAGATAATCCGTTCCTCCGCGTTGGCCCAATCCCAGTTTATCCACCGCATCTTCCGCCATCTCCGCCAAGTAAGCCTGCGCGTATGGGCTGGTCGTCCATTGGGAGTAAAACGACGCGTCCGGTCCTGTGCTGTCCGCATTACCCCGCAGAGGATGGGGGAAAACCGCGCCAAATCCTACTGGAGGAACTGCTCCGAAGGCCGCCTCCCCATAGAGATATGCCGTTTTCGGCAACAATGGAGCCCAAGTCTTGCCATAATCTCTTGCCACTGGATGCGTTTTCGCATACTCGTCGACAAACGCCGCCATCGGATACCCGCTCGAGGTAGTCCAAGCCCCCTTTGCCGGGTCGAACCAAGTCACCGCATCCGCTTGGTGACCCGCCAGTGTGACCGCCGCGCGGGCCTTCAACGAAAATGTCACCACTCGCGTTCCCCCACCGGTTTGAAACTTCAATTCCTCTGCAAACGACGGCAGCAACATTCTCCACGCACTGTCTCCGCCTTCGACGTTTATCCCCGCGTAGCCTGTATTTTTCACTCTCGGATCAAACGTGCACGTCACGGCCTTCTGCAGCTCCCGGTCCCACCACTCATTCGAAATCATTCCATGCGCCGCCGGAAGCGCTCCCGTCGAAATCGTTGAGTGCCCGACGCAAGTCTCCGTCGCGGCATACGGATACGCCGCATCGCGGAACCAAGCGCCCTCCTCGATCAGCCGCTTTAATCCCCCCGTCCATTGCCCTTGAAATTTGTCCACGTAATCCCCGCGCATCTGGTCGACTACCAGAATCACGACGAGCTTTGGCCGGGCGGGGGCTTTGGCTCCTGCTGTTCTTGCTGTTTGGGCACCAGCGCCAGGCGAGCAAGCCAGTCCGATCCACAGGAGTAAGCCCACGTTGCACAAAGCAGTTGCCGCTTTCCACTTCGCGCGCTGCGTCTTTCTGAAAAGCATGTTCACCTCGTTAGATATGTCGCGCGGCAGTCTATCACGCCGTCCGAGTTTCCAAAGCCGCAGCAAGAATGCGCCCGAGTGCCCACCGCCAGTCCCTAGTCACGACTCACCGGTCCCTATGCTAGGATTACCCGAACATGCGCATCGTCGAAAAAGCCCAATTGATGTCCGCCCCGGAGATCGACCGCACCCTGCGACGCCTGGCCCATCAAATTGTCGAGAAAAGCGGCGGCACCAAGCATCTCGCCCTGATCGGCATTCGCCGCCGCGGCGTGCCACTGGCCCAGCGCATCGCCCAAGCCATGCGCGGCATCGATGGCGTCGACGTTCCCGTCGGCACTCTGGACATCACGCTCTATCGCGACGACCTCTCCAAGGTCGCGCCCCACGCCGTTCTGCAGTCCTCCGACATCACCTTTGGCGTTGACCAGATGGACCTCGTCCTCGTCGATGACGTCCTATACACCGGCCGCACTATTCGCGCCGCCATGAACGGGCTCTTCGATCTCGGCCGTCCTCAGCGCGTTTCTCTCTGCGTGCTCATCGACCGCGGCCATCGCGAAATGCCCATTGAAGCCCAGTTCGTAGGCCGCACCGTGCAGACCAGCGACACGGAAATCATAGAAGTGCGTCTCCGCGAGATCGATAATGAAGAGCGCGTCGTTCTCGTCGATCGCCAGGAGCCTTAGTTGAAACGAGATTTTTCGGTTGCCCGTCAAAGAGTGCAAATGTGACCTTTCGCTTCCGCGACCTTCTGGCTCTTGAACCGCTCTCCGCGGACGAACTCACTTTTCTTCTCGATCAGAGCAGGTCCTTTCAGGGCATCCAGCGCAATCCTCTCAAGAAACTCGCGACACTCCGCGGCAAAACCGTCGCTCTGGCTTTCTTCGAAAACTCCACGCGCACACGCATCAGCTTCGGCACCGCCGCCGCCCGCCTCGGCGCGGACACTATGAATCTCCAGGCGGAATCTTCCAGCCTGAAAAAAGGCGAGTCGCTTCTCGATACCGTGCACACGCTGGACGCCATGAAACCGGATTGTCTGGTCATGCGCCACGCGTCCTCCGGTTCCGCAGACTTTGTCGCGCGCCATCTCGATATTCCGGTCATCAACGCCGGCGACGGCACTCACGAGCATCCTTCGCAGGGTTTGCTCGATGCTCTTACCATCCGCGACCGCAAAGGCTCGCTTGCCAATTTGAATGTCACCATTCTCGGCGACATTTCTCACAGCCGCGTGGCTCGCTCCAACATTCACCTTCTGGCTAAATTCGGCTGCCGCTTCACGCTCTGCGGCCCGGCCATGTGGGTTCCCCGGGAGTTGGAAAACATCGGCCCGCCCGGCGCTTCCATTCGCCGCGTCTTTCGCATGGAAGAAGCTCTCGAAGATGCCGACGTCGTTCTCGTCCTTCGCGTGCAGACCGAGCGCCTTCACGAGCCGGCGCTTTCCGCCGCGGAATACATTCTTCTTTATCAACTCAGTGCCGAGCGCTTGCGCCTCGCCAAGCCCGACGCCATCATTCTCCATCCCGGCCCGATGAATCGCGGCGTCGAGATAACCCCTGAAGTCGCGGATAGTCCGCAGTCCTGCGTGCTAGAACAAGTCACCAATGGAATCGCCGTGCGCATGGCTCTGCTCTACTTGCTTCTCGTTGGCGGCTCGGAAGAATCGGGACAAGAGGCGCATCCCGCCACGGAAGCGCCGCAGCCGCTCAGTCGCCGAGCCACGGACAAAAAAGAAAATTCCTCCGCGCCCGCGGACAAGGACCCTTCGCATGCTTCTCGTTAGGAACGGCCGCGTCATCGACCCCGCCACGCAGACGGACGCGCCGCGCGATGTTCTTCTCGACGGCGACAAAATCGCTGAAGTCTCGCAACCCGGAAAAATCGCGCCAGATCAACCCACCGAAATCTTCGACGCCGCCGGCTTCATCGTCGCTCCCGGCTTCATCGACCTTCACGCGCATCTCCGCGAGCCCGGCCAGGAATCCTCGGAGAGCATCGAGAGCGGCACGCGCGCCGCAGCACGAGGCGGTTTCACTGCCGTCTGCTGCATGCCAAACACGAAGCCGGTCAACGACAACGCCAGCGTCACGCGCTTCATCCTCGATCGCGCCAAAGCCACCGCCAGCGTACGCGTTTGGCCCATCGGGGCCGCCAGCGTTGGCAGCCAAGGCGAAGCCATCGCGGAAATCGCCGCCATGAAGCAAGCTGGCATCGTCGCCGTCTCTGACGACGGCAAACCTATCGCCACGGCAAAACTCACGCGCCAGGTGATGGACTACTGCCGCTCGCTCGATCTGTGCGTCATCGAACATTCCGAAGATGTTTCGCTCGCCGCCGGCGCCGTCATGCGCGAAGGCGTCACGTCCACGCGGCTCGGCCTGCCCGGAATGCCCGCCGCCGCGGAAACCGTTTGCGTCGCGCGCGACGTTCAGCTCGCTGAACTCACGGGCGCGCGGCTTCACGTTGCGCATCTCTCCGCAAGGGCTTCGCTCGAACAAGTTCGCTGGGCCAAACAGCGCGGTCTTCATGTAACGTGCGAGGTTACCCCGCACCATTTCACTTTGATTGATGAAGATGTCCAGTACGACTCGCGCTTCAAAATGAATCCGCCGCTCGCCGCGCGCGAAGACCGCGAAGCTCTTATCGCGGGTCTTGCCGACGGCACAGTTGACGCCATCGCGACGGACCACGCTCCTCACGAGCCCGCCCTCAAAGATGTCGAGTTCGACCGCGCTCCCTTCGGCATCCTCGGATTCGAAACGGCTATCGCACTCTCTCTGGAACAACTCGTTCACACAGGCCGCCTCTCGCTCATGGGCATGATTGAACTGTTTACTACCGGCCCCGCGCGCGTCCTCGGCATCGAACGCAAAATCGCCCCCGGCCAGCCCGCCGACCTTACGATTTTCTCCACCACTCACGAATGGACCTACGACGTAAAACAATCTCCCAGCAAATCCCGCAACTCCCCCTTCGACGCTCGCGCTTTCAAGGGCGCACCTGTCGCGACCATCGTCGCCGGCCGCATTGCTTACAAAATGTAGGTGCCGGGCTTTAGCCTGGCATTCCTCGGCTTCGCGGAGCCTCGCAAGAGTTGTTTCGCGTCGGATGGCCCGTTCTTTAACTCAGGAATTGTTCACGGCTTCTTGCATGCTACTCATCGAGTCCCTTGCGAACCGCTTCTGCAGTGCCCTGGTAAAAGGATAGGCTAGCCGCGCCAGGAAACTCGGCCGAGAGAATGCGCAGACGTCGTACCAGACGGAATAGTCTTGGGAATGAAACTCCACGCTGAAGCGTTCCTCGCCGCGTTCCGCATGTTGGACTAACGTTCCGTAGGCAAAACCAAATTTCTTGTCGCTGCCATCTTGCTCGATCACATAAACGATCCGGCTGGCGTTCAGCGACCAAAATCCGAGATGCGACACGAGCACGGCAACTGTAGCGCCTTCTTCGATCGGAGCGTCCGGCCAACAAAGTTGTATCCAAGGCATCTCGAACATCTTCCACTGTCGAATCGCCTTAACGGCCCGGGCAAAAACCTCCTCGCCTTCGCCAAGCCACACGCGGTTGTGGTCAGTCGTGTACCCACCGGGAGGGCGGCCTCGCGAAGCACCAACTTGCCCGTAGGAGAACGACTGATTCTTCTGTGCCGAAAGGAAGGTGCGAATCTCACCTGGTTCAGGCTTGCTTAGGAAATACATGCACCGGCCTTTTTTTGTAAATGGCGAGTTCAAATTGCCGATGAACCGGGAACGAACGCTCTAGTTTTTCGGTGGCGCCGTCGGCATCGGCACTTCCGGCCTGCTGTCCGTATTTTGTGCGGCGGCAATCAGCCATTTCCCGTCCCGTTTTTGCAGAACCTGCGTGAAAATCCCTTTTCGCGGCTGCCCCGGTGTGCCGTCCGGGTTCCTGTGTCCGACCAATGTCCACAAGACATGCACGACCGCGATTTCAGGCGTCAGGAATCGCGTGTGAACTTCGTCGATCGTTAATGTGCTCTCTCGAAAGGCAAATGCGTGTGCATCGGCGTGCTTCTTCTCGATCTCGACACGCCCTCTCCCCCACCAGCCAACCACGTTCACGAAATCCGCGTCCTCCGTAAACGCATTGGCCCATGCTTTCATGTCGTGGCGGTTCCACGCCTCCTGTAATCCCAGCTCGACCTTGCGGATCTCGGCCTCATCTGGAGTTTGTCCCGCACAAACCGCAGGTCCCGCCAAAACTGCAATCACGAAAATCATCGCGCAACCCCGCAGATGTCTCTTCATGCGCTTTCGCCTCCATCACTCTGATTCGCCTTCGCCGAAACGCTTCAACCCCGATTCGTGAGCCCTCTCGATCCGTCCCACTGACTATTCAAAGCGCCACTTTGCCGCCTGCATGGAGCGCCATCCACGCCGCCAGGGCCGCGAGCTTCTCTTCCGCCCTCCAAGAGCCTTCATGCGATTCGCCAAGGCCCGCGACTGCGCGTTTGATTTGCACGGGAGTTCTCCTGAGCGTCCCCGCCGCAGTCTCGTAAGCGCCCTTCTCCAAGAAAGCTTCACACGGAATCTTCCGCGCGCGAAAAGCATCCTCCAAGACCGTGCGAAACAGTTGTCCTTCCAATCCGTGTGCCCGAATGTGATCGTTATGAAGAGTGGCGGGGTCTACAAGACTGCCAACAACCAGCCCGGCTCCCCTAACTCCATATCCCTCTTCGCTCGCCCGCTTCAGAAGCTCGTCGACAGAATTCTTTGCGGCATCAGCAACGACTTTCCGCAATTTTTCTGTCAGGGCCTTTCCTTCCTTCTCTGGAAGCTCCAGCGCTGCATGATGGGGTTGCTTCGATTGAGGAATCTTCGGATCGGAAAGTAGGATTGCCTCGCATCGGACCAGCCTTGGCGCACTAGCGGGCCCAGCCAGCAACACCGCCATAGCCCATCCGGACTTCACTCGAAAACCAAGCGCCGCAGGGTTCGGGTTGCTGGTTCTTACCAAGTCCTCCCTCCAGTTTCAAAGAGTGCAGAAAAAATGCCGCTGGTGCTGCGAATTCCCCGTTACTGCTACCGCGCCACTTGATAATGCAAGCACACCACTCCGTCGGAAAACGCTTTGCTCGATAGCAGCTTTAGCCGAATGCACCGGTGTCTCGGCTGAATCAGCCTAATGCCTTCCCCAATCAGAATCGGGACCACATTGATCTGGAATTCGTCGATTTCTCCTTCATCCAGGAAGGAAGCGATGATCTCTCCGCCACCCATCATCCAGATGTTCTTGCCCCGCTTCTTCCGCAATCCCTGCGCAAAAGATTTGATCGGCTCGCCGATGAACTTTAATCCTGGCACCTTAGACTCCTGCGCTTGTCGTGAAAAAACGTAGCTCTGGGTGCCGGCGCCGAATCCTGATGCCTTCATTCCCCTCTCCAGTCCCATCTCCAGTCCTTTGCTGTACGTCTTGTGCCCCCACAAGATCGTGTCGATGCTCTTGAAGAATTCGCCCATCCCGTAATTTCCCTTTGGCCTCGTGCGGTCGAGCCAGGCCACGTCGCCGTCGGGCCGCGCGATATAGCCGTCCACGCTCGTCGCAATATAGCCGATGATTTTTCGTCTGGTATTCATGCTGAATTGCCAAGACCGCCCGAGTCGGTTTGGCCGGAATCCGCTTGGGGACTTCGTCTACCCGCGCGAGGACCTTAGTGCGCGGCTGGCTCCGCCGCCGGATGCATCCCATGCTGCGGCACTTCATGGATGCCGCGCGCAGGCGGCTCGATCCTCTGCCGGTAGAAATGGTCGAGCGGCAGGCGGCCCTTCCCCACGGGATAGGCTTTCTCAATCGCTTTCGTCGCGTATGCTTTGGCGAGCGTCGCGGCTTCGAGAAGCCCCCGGCCAACAGCCAGGTGCGCCGCAAGTGCCGACGCGAACGTGCAGCCCGTCCCATGCAGTTCCTCTTCGTTCACGCGTTCTCCGGGCAGCGTCACCATCTCGGTACCGTCGAAGAGAATATCCACGGGGCGTCCCATGTGCCCGCCCTTGACGATCACCGCTCGCGCGCCCATCTCCACAATCTTCCGCGCAGCAGCTTCCATCTCAGCCACGTCTTTGATCGTGATTCCCGTCAAGATCTCCGCTTCCGGCACGTTCGGCGTGATCACGCTCGCGCGCTTCAGCAGCTCTGTGGCGACATACTTCACCCCGCCTGCGTCGAGCAACTCCGTCCCGGTGGATGATTTCATCACCGGATCGTGCACCACGTGGGCGAATTTGTGCGCATCCAGAAATTCCGCCACGGTCGCGGCATTCCCGCGGTTGCCCAGCATCCCGATTTTTACCGCCGCGATGTTGCAGTCCTTCGCCAGCACGTCGAGCTGCGCGCGCAGCGTCGCGCTCGGAATGTTGTGCACGTCTTCCACGCCTTGCGTGTTCTGCACCGTCAGCGCCGTGATCGCCGCCACGCCATAACATCCGTGCGCCGCAAACGTTTTCAAATCCGCGGCCGTCCCCGCGCCGCAGGAGGGGTCAAATCCAGAAATTGTCAGCAGAATCGGCGGCGCCGCCGGATGATTGTTGTTCGTCGTGCTCATTTTTCGTGCTCGTTTGCGCCCTTCGAAGAAAATAGCCGGTCGCGCCAACCCGGCGCACCGGCAATTGCGAATGTACGCGCCTGTCTCGCCGCACGCAACAAAAATTTAGTCTGATTTAAGACCTCGAGAAGTGTGCGCAAAAAAAAGCACGGCCGGAAAACATTTCCGGCCGGGGATATTTGAGTCTTCTATAAACCTGGCGTCGAAATCCTAATCTCACGGGAACAGACCGCGAACGAGGGTGGCTTCCGCAACGCGCCCCACCGCAAGAACCATCGCGCCTGCACGCGGCGGCACATGATACTTCCGCATCGTCTCTACCATTTCGTGAAATGCTCGCACCATGCCCTTCTGCAACCGCATGTTCACTTCCTCGGCGTCCCACATGAGCCCTTCCATGTTTTGCACCCATTCGAAGTAGCTCACAGTTACGCCGCCCGCATTCGCGAGAATATCCGGCAGCACCGTAATCCCGCGCCTCGCCAGAATTTCATCCGCGTGCGGTGTCGTCGGCCCGTTGGCGGCTTCCGCCACAATCCGCGCCTTAATCGCTTCGGCGTTGTGCAGCGTAATCACATTCTCGAGCGCCGCAGGTACCAGGATGTCGCACTTCATGGTCAACAAATCATCGTTGGTGATTCGCGACGCACCCGGCATCCCCACCACCGTCCCTGAGCGCTCCTTATACCGAATCGCTTTGATCGGATCGATCCCGCGCGAATTCGTCACGCCGCCTCGCGTGTCGCTCAGCGCGATAATCTTCGCTTTTTTCTCCGCGAACAATCGCGCCGCGGTCGCGCCCGCATTGCCGAAGCCCTGGATCGCCACCGTCGCGCCGCGCAGCGGAATCTTTTTCAGCTTGCACGCTTCTTCCACCACGTACAGCAGCCCGCGCGCGGTCGCCTCACTACGTCCTTCTGACCCTCCGATCGACACCGGTTTCCCCGTCACCACTCCATGCACGGAATGTCCCACCGTCATGGAATACGTGTCCATGATCCACGCCATCGTTTGTGCGTCCGTGTACACATCCGGCGCCGGAATGTCCATCGCCGGCCCGATGATCGGCAAAATCTCGCTCGCATACCGCCGCGTCATCCGCTCCAGCTCCGTTTTCGACATGCGCTTCGGGTCGCAGATCACTCCGCCCTTCGCGCCGCCAAACGGCACGTTCACCACCGCCGTCTTCCACGTCATCCACGCCGCCAGCGCCTTCACTTCATCCAGCGTCACGTTGGGGTGATAGCGAATCCCGCCTTTGCCCGGCCCGCGCGAAATATTGTGTTGCACGCGGAACCCGGTATGGACTTTCACCTGCCCATTGTCCATCTTCGTCGGTATCGAAACTTCCAGCACGCGCTTCGGCGTCCGCAGAATCTGCCGCAGTCCCGGCTCCAGCTTTAAAAACTCCGCCGCCATATCAAATTGAATCTGCGCGATGCGAAAGGGATTCAAGTCCTCTCGCGGCGCGATGCGCGGCACCATGGGTGGCGCGCCAATCTGTCTTAGCGGCCCTGTGGGCTTTACGACCGTGGCCATCGGCTTCGGTCCTTTCCTCTGCGCGTCTAGTCTCGACTTCTCGATCTATTAAAAATTAAAAAGTTTTCAGCTACCCGGGGTTTGAAATCCATCCATCGTTCGGTTCTAACCGTTTGCCGCCATGCGCTGTGCACCGCTCACATACTTGTCCCGGCAAGCCACCGAGCAAAAGTGCACCAACTCTCCGCCCTCGCGCAGCGGAATCGCCAGCACTTCCGCCACATGTGTGCCACAAACCGGGTCGCGCACCAACCGCCGCGCCGACAAACCGCCTTGCGCATCGTCAGCTCCAGCTCCCGGCCCGGCCGCGGAACCCGCCGCGTCGTGCTCCGTCTGCGCCGGCATCGCTCCGCGCAACATCCACGCCACCAAACGCCGCAGCAGCGCCACGCTCCACGACACCACCAGCAACCAAAACAAAAATCTCATCGCCCTGCCTAGAAAATTCATAGATTCTTCCAGAATATGACCCCAAACTCGCTGAGGCCAACTCCTCTACTATCACTCGTTCGGGATCACTTCTCTTCTTGCGACCCGTACTTCCCCTGGTTCTTCTTCATTGCTCTGCAAAAGTGTCTGAGGCGAGTGTATGCAAGGCGAAAAGGCGGAGTCAAACGAAAAGCTGTACTTTCAATAGTTTGCGCAGCGTGAGAGACGTGCCCGGATTGCCCAAATTAGCCCAATTCTTACTCTAACTATCATAAATTCAATAACTTGCAACCGTAGGCGCACGATTTATCGTGCCCTGCCACCTAAACCTACCCAACCGCCGGTATTCTCTCAATTCCCATATACGGCCGCAAAACCTCTGGCACCACAATCGACCCATCCGCCTGCTGATAATTCTCCACCACCGCGATCCACGTCCGCCCCACCGCCAGTCCCGACCCATTCAAGGTGTGCACAAAATCGCTTTTCCCGCCGCCCTTGGACTTAAACCGAATCCCCGCGCGCCTCGCCTGAAACGCCTCGCAGTTCGAGCACGACGAAATTTCGCGAAACTCCCCGCTAGCCGGCAGCCACACCTCGATGTCGTACGTTTTCGCCGACGCAAATCCCATGTCGCCCGTGCACAGCAGCATTGTCCGGTAGTGCAAACCGAGCTTTTGCAGAATCGTCTCGGCATTCGCCAACAGCTTCTCGTGCTCCTCGTAACTCTTCTCCGGGTGCGTGAACTTGAACATCTCCACTTTCTGAAATTGATGCTGCCGCAATATCCCGCGCGTATCTTTTCCCGCCGCGCCAGCCTCGCTCCGGAAGCACGCCGTCCACGCCGTCACATAAATCGGCAGCTTTTCTTCCGCGATGGTCTCGTCGCGGTGCAGATTGTGCAGCTCCACTTCGCTCGTCGGCGTTAACCACAAATCAGTATTCTCAATCCGAAACAAATCCGCCGCAAACTTTGGCAATTGCCCTGCCCCCATTAACGAAGCTGTATTCACCAAAAACGGCGGCAAAATCTCCGTGTAGCCGTGCTCCCGCGTGTGCACGTCCAGAAAAAAATTCGCCAGCGCCCGCTCCAGCCGCGCTCCCCATCCTTTATAGACCGCGAACCTCGCGCCAGTAATCTTCGTCGCCGCCGCCAAATCCAAAATCCCCGCCCGCTCGCCCACTTCCCAGTGCGGCTTCGGCGTAAATGCAAACTTCGGCGCCGCCCCCCATCTCCGCACCTCTTTGTTGTCTTCCGCGCTGTGCCCCTCCGGCACCGACGCGTGCGGCACATTCGGAATCGTCAAAAGCAATTCGCTCTGCGTAGCATTCAGTTGCGTAATCCGCTCGTCCGCTTCCTTAATCCGCTCCGAAACCGCCTTCATCTCCCCAATCAACGCATCCGCATCCTGCTTCGCCTTCTTCAACCGCGCAATCTCGTCGCTCGCCTTGTTCCTCTGCGCCTTCAACTGCTCCGTTGACGTGATTAGCTCTCGCCTCTGCGCGTCCAGCACACGAAACGCATCCAGATGCAAAGGCGTTCCACGCTTCTTCGCCATCTCCGCAAACACATCCAAGTGATCCCGAAAATAATTTAAGTCATGCATCACATTATTCCCGCAAAATGTTCTTCCAGGTTTTGTCAGCTAACCGGCCCAGCAGAATAACACTCTTCTCCGTGACCTCTCTGTCTCTGCGTTTAATTTCTTCTCGCGCTTCATTTCCTTTTCACACAACCTCTAGTTTCAATCCCGGAAACGCCCTCCTGTACATTCCTCCGTCCAGGGTCAAGAGCTTGTAACCGTTCTCCAGCGCGTGCGCTCCAATCAGGAAATCCGCCAGCAATCGTCGCGGCTCCGATTTGCCGTGTTTTTTTCGCCGCGTCGCATACCCCTGAAACGCCACCCCCGCCTTCCGCCAAATCCTCTCCTTTAACTCCCACTCCACCGCAATCCTCGCTTCCTCACAGAACTGATCCACGAACGCCTCCGTCCTTCCCGGCGCGTCAATCAACTCCGCATACACCACGCCGCACATCACCAGCGCCTCCCGGCTAGACGCCTCCTCCAGAGCCCTTCGCGCCACCGGATGTAGCGCATCCGTCGCGTCCCACAACGCCACAATGGCGTTTGTGTCCAGAGCAACCGTCACTCGTCGTCCTCATGGCCGCGGATCTCCCTGATCCACTTCTGTATAGCCTTTCGTCCACTTCCAATGCCCGGGTTCCCGATCCCCGCATACTTCTCGAACACGCTCCCATTTCGTACCGCCTTCACCTGCACTCCGTCGCCGTTGTCTTCAAACTCCAGCTTATCTCCCGCGCGCACCCCCAGCCTGCGCCGGATATCACGCGGCACCGTAATCTGCCCTTTACTGGTCAATTTCGCTTGTCTCTTCATGCCCGTACTCCCATTCCTTACTTTATCACATTCCTCCTTACTTTCCCTCTTCTCTGCATCTCTGTATTATCTTTCTTCTTCCCTCCTAAACCTTCTAACCTTCCCACCTTCTGACCTCCCAACGCTTCTTCCTCCTCCCTTGACTCCTATACCCATCTGATCAACGATCCCGATTGATCAATGTCGTACCGCCGGCTTTTAGCCGGCTCTCTCTTACAATGCCCACTCTTCCAACTCCCGCCTTCGACGACCCCAAACATCACCTCCGCATCTACCAAGGCGACTGTCTCGACATCCTCGCCCAAATCCCCGAATCCTCCGTCGACCTCGTCTTCGCCGCCCCCCCGTACTTCCTCTCCAACGGCGGCATCACCTGCCACGCCGGCAAAATGGTCTCCGTCAACAAAGGCTCCTGGGACGTCTCCCAGGGCCCCGACGCCAACCACGCCTTCAACAAATCCTGGCTAGCCGCGTGCCAGCGCGTCCTCAAACCCAACGGCGCCATCTGGGTCTCCGGCACCGCCCACGTCATCCACAGCGTCGGCTTCGCCATGCAGCAGCTCGGTTTCAAGCTCCTCAACGACATTTCCTGGGTTAAGCCCAACCCTCCTCCCAATCTCTCCTGCCGCTATTTCACCCACGCCACCGAAACCATCATCTGGGCCGCCAAGGACAAAAAGTCCCGCCACACCTTCCACTACAAGCTCATGAAGGAAACCAATCGCGGCAAACAAATGAAGTCCGTCTGGGAAATCAAGCCGCCCGAAGCCTGGGAGAAAAAATTCGGCAAACACCCCACCCAAAAACCTGTTGCCCTCCTCGAACGCATCCTCCTAGCCTCCACCAACGAAGGCGACACCGTCCTCGATCCATTCCTAGGCGGCGGCACCACTCTTCTAACCGCTTTCCGTCTAAACCGCCCAGCGATCGGCTGCGAACTGTCCGCCGAATTCGTCAGCCTTTCCGTCCGTCGCCTCTGTTCCAATCTGGTACAAGTCGATCTTTCTCTCTCCTGCCTGCACTTTTCAGTTGATCCGCCACTCGATTCCGTGGATCGATCCAAATGCGTGCAGTCTTCACTCCAACTCGTCCAACAAGAGCGCCGCTTCTATTTCATCGGCCGCACCGACCGCCGCGTAATCTTCTCCGTCCTAGCCGACTCCCTCGACGAAGCCCGCCAAAAATTCCGCGCCTCCGGCAACTCCGACTCCGACGCCCTCTTCATCATCAAAACCGAAACGGAAATCTATGTCGCATAGATCCCGGTCAATTAATTGACTTTTGCTATATCTTTGCCTACCCTTGGCGCGATGCTGGACAATTTAGAGATTCGCGATCCGGTCCATGGCTTCATACATCGGCGTTCATACGAGCAAGACATCATTGACACCAGGGTTTTTCAGCGTCTTCGCTCGCTTCGTCAACTGGCGCTAGCAAATTTGGTATATCCCGGTGCGACACATACCCGCTTTGACCATTCTCTTGGCGCATTTCACCTTGCCGGGGGTCTCGCTCTGGCATTGGCGCCCAAGTCTGAAAGCGACCAGAGGTTAGTTCGCTTGGCTGTGTTGTTACACGATATCGGCCATGGACCATTTTCTCATGTGTCGGAACCCATCCTGAGAACGCACGCTGTCCCGGGTGTGCTGTCCGTAGAAGAAGAATCGAAGATTCATGAAATGATATCCGCAAGAATCATTCTGGAAGATGAAGAGCTAGGACGCCACCTAGGGGACACCGAACGCGAGAAAATCGTTGGTCTTCTGGCCGGGACGTTTGGCGACACTTATCTGCACGAGATTGTTTCCGGTCCAATCGACGCGGACAAACAGGATTACCTTCTTAGGGATAGCCACTTTACAGGCGTAAAGTACGGTATATACGACCAAGAGAGGTTACGAAATACCCTGTGTGTCCACGAAGAAAATGAGGAACGGGTTCTAGCCATCTCAATCGACGGGCTGCACACATTAGAACAATTTGTTCTAGCAAAATACTACATGACCACGCAAGTCTATCGGCATCGGATACCAATCGTCGCCGACGGCACCGCACGCTCCGCATCCGAAGTTCGCCGCAGCTACCGCCGCTTACGTCCGCTCGAAAAACTCAAAGTCGAAAAACGCGGCTGGACCCTCGACGTCCTCAACGTCGTCCGCTCCCTCAACAAACCAGAATTCTCCCTACCGGACGTCTACGCCCGTACCGACGAGCTATCTGAGCTCCATCCGGACAACCGCCACGTCCGCGACAAAATCCGCCAGCAACTCCAAGTCCTCCGCGACCTCGGCCTCCTCGAATTCCTCGGCGGTGGCTCCTATGCCGTCAGGTAGTCGTATTCCGTCGCCCACCCCGATTTGTCTGCTTTTTCCCTTGACAAAAAGTGGCCCCCGGTGTACAGTATTGAATGGGTAATATTGCGCCCTAACCTGAGAACGCCAGTATCGCTGCTGGCGTTCTCTGCTTTCTGGTTCCTGCTCTTACCGCCTAAGTCCTGTGCTTGCCACTCTTATGAGAATTCTGCATTCTTGCCGAAGCACGTCTCACGTAACTCCTTTGTCTGCCACTCTTACAGGTCACGCGCAACTTATTGAAAATGCAATGACTTTAAATCCCGCAGTTGCCACTCTTACGAGACGTGTCAAGCATAAGCCCTTTGTTTGCCGCTCTTACAGAAAACACCGGGGGGTGGAGTACATGAGTGCGCGCCGAAGCCTTCGCTTTAAAGCGCGTTTTTTGCGCTCCGGATGTATTTGCGGAGGCTGCGGGTTTTGACTTTTCCTCCCCCATTACGCCGTCCAACCTTCGTCCCTTTCCTGCGGATCAGCCGCCGCTCCTGCAGCACCATCCTCACATCTTCATGGTAAACTTGATCTCAAGATGACGCTTTACAGCTACCCAATCACGGTTGAACGCGAGGGCAAGCGCTACTACGCCTATAGCGATGACTTTCCCGGTGTCTATGGCCTGGGCAAGTCCATCGAGCAAGCCAAGAAAAGCATATTGGAAGCCATGCGTCTTTACATCCGGCATTGTCTGAAGAAAGGCAAGCCCGTTCCTGCCACCCGCACCGTTTACGCAGAGACCGTCACCCTCGCGCTGGAATAAATGGTTCCCGCTCGCGAGCTTATTCGTTTTCTGCTTCGGCAGGGCTATCACAGGGCCAGCCAGCCGGTTCGCACCTTATCCCGGAGCATCCCACTCGAAAGCCGCTCGTGATTCCCGTTCACGCAGGAGATCTTCCCAAGGGACTTTTCCTCAAAATTCTAAAGGATGCAGGTTTTAGCCTCCAAGACTTCCGCGAAGATTGATTTAAAGGGCCGGGTCCTGCAGCCCTCGGCTTAAAGACTCCGGGTCTTGACTTTCCTTCTCCCAACTCGCCGCTCCATGTCTGAATTTTTGCAGCACTCCCCTTGACAAAACGTAACTCGTATTCTATAGTACTCAGTGGGTACTATCGCGCCGAATCCGGGAACGCCAGCATCCCTGCTGGCGTTTTTTGTTTTAGCAGCAAGTCTTGTCCCTAAACTCTTTAGAATCCGCACTTACGAAAAACATGCCCGTAACCCCTTTGGAGTCCCCCACATTTGCGCTCCTCGTCCGTCCAACCTTGCAGTCTCAAATACGGAGGATTCCCTGCAATGAACTCACTGCTTACCGCAATTCTGTTCCTTCTCGCCGCACTAAACGGCTTTCCGCAAAACAAGCCTGCAGCCCAGGACAAACCTGCCGCGCAGGACGACCATCATCAAGGCGTCGTCGAGCGCGGCGATCACGTCATGGGCTTCTCGCATGACAAAGCCACCCACCATTTCATTCTCTATCCTGACGGCGGCGCCATCGATGTCCAGGCCAACGCGGCCAGCGACACCGCGACGCGCGATGAAATCCGTATTCACTTCGGGCACATCGTAAAGATGTTCGCAGCCGGCGATTTTTCCGCGCCTATGCTCATCCACTCCCAAAATCCTCCCGGCGCGGAGACCATGAAGCGTCTGCGCGACGCGATTCAGTACAAATTGGAAAACACCGAGCACGGCGCGCGCATCCGCATCACATCGAAAAACGCCGGCGCCGTTGCCGCCGTGCACGAATTTCTGCGCTTCCAAATTAAGGACCATCAGACCGGCGATTCCACGGAGGTCACCACCGCCCCATGAGCCTCCCACCTTCCATCACGCACGAGCCCAGTCTTCTCTGCGTCAACTCCGCGTACGGCGTTCACCCCGACCGCGTCGGGGCGTCTCAGCGTTATCCTTTTCTTTCCTTACCCGCTGTCTGCTGTAAGCTGTCGACTGTTAACTTCCAGCCCCATTTGTTCCGCACGCCCAATGAGGTAAAATAGCGGATTCAAGCAGACTCGATGGCCACACCGTTCAACATCATCTCCAATCAGCCGCCGGCGCCGGTACCCCCGCCTAACGCGCATCCGCGTCCCGATTGGCTCCGCGTAAAATTCTTTGGCGGCGAGCGCTACCAGGATCTGAAGCGCATCATGCGCACGCTGGACCTGCATACCGTCTGCGAGAGCGCGCGCTGCCCCAACATGGGCGAATGCTGGGACCATGGCACCGCCACCTTCATGATTCTGGGAGACATCTGCACGCGCGCTTGCGGATTTTGCGCCGTGCCTTCTGGTAAACCGGTAGGTCCGCCCGATGAAGAAGAACCTTTCCGCGTTGCCGAAGCTGTAGCGCGCATGGGTTTGCGCTATGCGGTCGTCACGAGCGTAAATCGCGATGACCAACCCGACGGCGGCGCGCACATTTTTGCGCGCACCATTGAAGAAATTCGCCGCCGCGTGCCCGGCTGCAAAGTCGAGGTGCTCATTCCGGACTTTCGCGGCGACTGGAACGCACTGAACCTCGTCCTTGCGACCAGGCCTGACGTGCTGAATCACAACACGGAAACCGTCCCGCGCCTCTACCGCCAGGTCCGCAAAGGCGCGCTATACGAACGTTCCCTCGAACTGCTTCGCCGCGCAAAACAGTCGCATCCGGACGTGCCTACAAAAACCGGCTTGATGCTTGGTCTTGGCGAAGAAAAAGAAGAAGTGCTTGCCACGCTGCAAGACCTCGCCGCGCAAGGCACGGACATCCTCACGCTGGGCCAGTATCTCCAGCCCACGCGCGAACATTTGCCTATCGTCCGCTACGTTCATCCGGACGAATTCGCCGAGTTCAAAATTTTGGGCCAAGCCATGGGTTTCAAGCACGTCGAAGCCGGCCCGCTGGTCCGCTCCTCCTATCACGCCTTCGAGCAAACCGAATCCGCCCACAAATAAGATGGGCTCCGCGCTAACTTCTTTTCACCTCGCAATTTATTAGGAGAATTTCGGACGCTGCTAGAGCGAAACGGGTACCGGCATAGTTCGGGAATGCGGAATGCAGAACTGCTATTTCGATCTAACGGCAAGAACGATGAGTACCAAGCCCGAAACTAGCAGCGCCACCGTGACAGGTGCAGGAATGCTGGTTGTCTTCGGCTCATCAACCGTAGCCGTGATCGGCCCGATTCGCGCGACCTCTTCCTTTTTGTGATAGTCGAAGTTCGGATGCAGCAGGGCGACTATGCCGAGCAGGAAGAGGATGATTCCGACGATGAAGAGTCCGCGTTTCATGACGCTGACATTATCACAAACAATGCGAACATGGCCGGGTCTGCCATTGGACACACCCCTGCGCCTGATTGGCGAAGGGGAATTCCAGACTTCTAGAGCGGATCGAGAAGGAACTAGGAACGACCTACGGCAGCGGCGGCAGTAGCAGCAGCGGCTTTCTTGGCGGCCTTCGCAGCGGTGGAAGCCTTGCGGCGGCGCTTGGTCTTCGGCGGCGTGGCAGGGGCTTCACCGATGAGTTCGGCCACCATGATGCTGGTGACGAACAACTTGGGTCCGTGATCGTCAAAATCAATCGCAGTACGCTCCTGGTCGGACGCGGTGACAATACCCAGGCCGTACGTCTCGTGCTTTACGGTTTGTCCTTCTGCCATCACTTGCACATCATCCTCCTTGACCACACTTTGCGATGTTGAAACTCGATTCGAATGTCGTTAAGTGCGGTGCCCTCGAGCAAAACGAGGGCACCCCAATGCAGCACAGGCTAGACGCCGGATACGTTTTCTGCCTGAAGGCCTTTGGGGCCTTTCTTTACTTCAAATTCTACGTCCTGGCCTTCGTTGAGCGATTTGTATCCGTCCATCATGATCGCGGAGAAGTGCACGAAAACATCTTCCCCGGTTTGACGCTGGATAAAACCATAGCCCTTCGAAGCATTGAACCACTTGACGGTTCCTTGTTCCTTCACTTCCACTACCTCCAATGCGCTTACCCGACACGGCTGGGTCTGCGACATGGAATTGCTTTGCCTCTCTTGGTCCGTATCCTGAGTCAGCTACGGGCTAGCTAACACCCGCGTCCTCCCAAGCCCCGCGACAGCCTCCAACTCGCAAAAAAGGCCGCAAAGACCGACCTTGCAGCCCCTTCGAACGAGTCCGAAGGTATTACAAGAGCAACAAACGCTAGCCAAATAGTACCATGAAATGACCCATTTGTCCATCCCGCAGGCGGGCGAGGAACGAACGCACTTCTTTGTCTACGCTACTGAAAAATAAGGCTTTAGAAGGAATGTAGCGGCCAGGGAAGGGCGCTCAACTAGGTAAATTCTGCTATTCCAGTGATTCCGGTTGCAAGCTCAAACCGGTCTCACCTGACGCCTTTTTTTCCCAATACTTGCGCACCCAGGCTTCCCAACTTTTTCCGGCGGCGGGATCTCGGCCCGTGAAGGCAAGAGCTGCAATTTCAGCGTAAGCGATTTTCTGGCGCTGGTTCGAATCCTTAGGCAGGACGCGCACGAACGAAGTGGCGAGCGTCGGACCGGACACACGATCGAAGATGTATCCTTCCAACTTCTTGCCGTCCTTAGTGGTTAGGGTGACGTCGCCGCGATAGTCGAAGGCTTTCTCCAGAGCTTCGCGCAACTCCTCTTCGGTGGCGAGTTCGGGGAGCCATCCCTCGACGGCCTCGCGCATTCTTCCCGGAGCGACTTCCAGAGTATCGGGATTCTGCGGAGGAGGTTCCGTGTGGGAGGGGCGGTCAGCGTGTCTCGGACCCGTCAAGCGTGCGTCTCCTCGAGTTGAGACTTATCCTTCGCGATCTGGACCAGCGGATTGTAGGCATGCACGGGTTTTGCAGGTTCATGCAACAAGGCGAGCGCGTCAGGGTCTATGTATGTGCCGGAGAGGGTGGCTCTTGCAGTGGCCCAAATACCGCGAAGGCCGCTAAACGTGTGATCGACGGCGGAGGCCTCGTAACCGCTATGAACCATGCAATTAGCGCACTTAGGATTGCCGGATTCGGTGCCGTAATTTTGCCACTCCGTCGCGTCCATGAGCTCCTGGAAACTATCCGCATAGCCGTCCTGGAGCAGATAGCAGGGCTTTTGCCAGCCGAAGACGTTGTAGGTGGGCATCCCCCACGGAGTGCAGGCGTACTGCTGTTTGCCCATCAAGAATTCGAGAAACAGGGGAGACTGATTGAATTGCCAGGACTTTTTGCGGTTAGCCAAAATGGAACGGAAGAGCCGCCGCGTGCGGGCACGACCCAGGAAGTGCTTTTGATCCGGGGCTTTATCATAGGAATAGCCCGGTGAAAGCATCATGCCTTCGACGCCTAACTCCATCATTTCGTCGAAGAAAGCGCGGACGCTGTTGGGGTCGGCGCCGTCAAAGAGCGTCGTGTTTGTCGTGACGCGGAAGCCGCGCTTTAACGCTTCCTTGATTCCGTCAACTGCCAGGTCGTAACCGCCTTCGCGGCAAACGGAAAAATCGTGGTGTTCGCGCTGGCCGTCCATGTGAACAGAAAAGGTTAAGTATTTGCTCGGCTTGAAGAGGTCCAGCTTTTCCTTGAGAAGCAGCGCGTTGGTGCAGAGATAGATGTACTTTTTGCGGGCAACCAAGCCCTCGACAATCTTGTCGATCTGCGGGTGCATCAACGGTTCGCCGCCGGGGATGGAAACCATCGGGGTGCCGCACTCGTCCACGGCCTTAAAGCACTCTTCGGGGCTTAATTCCTTTTTCAGAATATGGGCTGGATACTGAATCTTGCCGCACCCGGCGCAAGCAAGGTTGCAGCGGAAAAGCGGCTCGAGCATCAGGACAAACGGATAGCGCTTGCGTCCAGCAATTTTCTGCTTGAGGACGTACGTTGCGACCGTCCACATCTGTGAAATAGGAACCGGCATTTATCCTGCTTGCGAGCGATTTAGATAGGGGTACACGAAGCCCCCGGAGGCTCTATTGTACCCGAAACTATGCATGTTCTGCTTGCGTGCTTTCATGAGATGCAAGCAGACGTTCCTTAGTGGCATGGGCTCTAGTGGCACGGGACGTGCTTCCTTTCGTTGAGCAGGCGGAGACCTGTGCGCTCCCCACAAGCGTAGAATCAAGCCATCGTAGAGACGCGTGAGACCCTGGGATCATGTCCCGAGAGAACCTCTTATCTTTGTTCCGCGAGTTCGAACGCTACGGCGGTGATATTGCGTTTGTGCAACGGCGTGGTTATCGCCGCGAAACGTGGACTTACGCCAAACTCGCGAGCGTGGCGGTTGATTGTGCTTCAGAGCTGAAAGAGCGCGGCGTTCGAACGGGCGATCGCGTTTTGCTCTGGGGACCGAACAGCGCGGAATGGACCGCGGCATTCTGGGGATGCCTGTTGCGCGGAGCGGTGGCCGTGCCGATGGATGACGGCGCCACGCTCTATTTTGCCGGGCGCGTGGCGCGGGATGCGGGCGTTAAATTAATTTTTTGTTCTCGTGAAAAGGCTGTGCTCGACCCCGCCATCGCGAGGCTCGTACTGGAGGATTTGCCCGACACAGTGAATCGTAAGGGTGTTGTGGCTTCCGCGCCGGCGAGCGGTCAACCGAGCAAGACTCTGTACGAGAGCCTTGCGGACGAAACAATCACACGAAATCACATCGCGGAAATCCTTTTCACTTCGGGCACAACGGCCGAACCGCGCGGCGTGGTTCTGACGCACGGCAATTTTCTGGCGAATCTGGAGCCGCTCGAACGCGGGATCGATCCGTACCGAAAGTATGAGCGTTGGTTTCATCCCTTGCGATTCGTCACACTGGTGCCGCTGAGCCACGTGTTCGGGCAGTTCATGGCGCTGTTTGTGCCGCCGCTACTGGGGGCGACTGTCGTCTTCGAGCCCTCGGCGAAGCCGGCGGAGATCATTCGAACCGTGAAGCGCGAGCGGGACACGGCGCTTATCGCGGTGCCGAGGATGCTCGATGCATTGCATGCAGGAATCGAGCGGGAATTGGAGGCGCGCGGCCAGAGCGACTGGCTGGAGAGAAATTTGGAGGCGGCAAACGGCAAGAAGTTTTTGCGGCGCGCCTGGCGTTTCCGCCGCATTCATCGTCGATTCGGATGGAAATTTTGGGCGTTCATTTCTGGTGGAGCGGCGCTGCTGAAGGAGACGGAAGAGTTTTTCAAGCGTGTGGGATACGCGGTCGTGCAGGGGTACGGCATGACGGAGACGGCGTCGCTCATCAGCTTAAACCATCCGTTTCGCGCCACGGAGGGATCGATTGGAAAGGTTTTGCCGGGGCGAGAATTCAAGCTGGCCGAGGACGGAGAGATTCTCGTGCGAGGCGAAAACGTGGCCAGCGGCTATTGGGAAGGAGGATCGCTGCGGCAAAACGTGCGAGACCAAGAGAATTGGTTGCGCACTGGAGATATTGGCGAGCTAGATGCCGAAGGAAATCTTCGGTTCAAGGGCCGCAAGAAGAACGTCATCGTCACACCGGCCGGCTTAAAGGTTTATCCCGAGGATGTGGAGGCAGCGCTGCGCCAGCAACCGGGCGTGCGGGACTGCGTGGTGATTCCGAGCGAAGAGAATGGCAATGCCGTACCGTTCGCAATTTTGCTGATGGAAAACGGCGCTGAGCGGGAAGCACGCGAAACGGTCGAGCGCGCAAACGCTGCTCTAGCGGAATATCAGCGCGCACAAAGGTGGTTCGTTTGGCCTGAACAGGATTTTCCGCGCACGCCGACCGGCAAGCCGCGGCTAAGTCTCATCGCAGCGCGTGCCGCGGAGCTAACCGCCAGCTCACAGGCTGCGAAGGGGACAAGCGGCGGGCTGGACGAATTGCTGGCAAACTTTACAAGCGCGAAGCTTGGCTCGCGGAAATTAGAGAAGGAATTGAGGCTTACTTCGCTGGACCGCGTTGAGCTAATGGGCGCACTCGAAGAGCGCTTTCAGGTCGAGCTGAACGAGACGTCCTTTGCCGAAGCGAAAACCGCCGCGGATGTGCAACGCCTTCTGCAAGAACCCGCGGCGCAGCGCACGGAATACGTTTATCCGCGATGGGCGCAGCGCGGGCTGGCTCGCTGGCTGCGGCTCACGGTCTACTACGCACTGGCCTGGCCTGCCACACAAATCCTGGGGCACCCCAAAATAGTTGGCCGGGAGAATCTTCGCGGTCTTCGAGGGCCGGCGCTTATCATCTCGAACCACATTACGCGCCGCGCCGATATTGGGCTAATTCTGGCCGCGCTTCCGGGGCGTTTTCGCCATCGCGTTGCAACCGCCATGGGCGGCGAGTCCCTGCGGAGGATGCGCCAGCCGCCGCGCGATTGGATTTTTGCGAAGCGCTGGGCTTATCAGCTTGGCTACGGCCTCGTGACGTTGTTGTTCAATGTTTTTCCGTTGCCGCAGCACTCCGGCTTTCGCGAAAGTTTCCGTTTTGCCGGCGAATCCGCCGACCGCGGTTACAGCGTCCTCGTTTTCCCCGAAGGCGAGGTAAATAATTCCGAAGATGGCCGCATGGCGGCTTTCCAAAGCGGCATCGGCCTGCTGGCAGAAAATCTATGCCTGCCGATTATTCCGATGCGGCTCGATGGCGTCTGGCAAATGAAGCGCGAACGTCGCCGCCTCGCCCACTTCGGCGAAATCACGGTCCGCATCGGCCTGCCGATCGTATTTCCTCCCGACATATCCCCCGAGGAAATCGCCCGCAAGCTGGAATTGATTGTCCTCGCGTTGTAGAGATTTAGACGGGTGAAACTAGCTGGATAGAGCCTGCAAATCTTTCCGCATAAAAATCGTGGCCTGGGGATTGTCGTTGTATCGCGCAGCCGATTTGTATCCTAACGCGGAATAGAACCGCTGGGCCGCGACCATTTCGTCTGTGGTATCCAGATAAAGCGACTCATAGCTACACTCGCGAGCGAAGAGCTCCAAAGCCTGATACAGGGCGGCCGCGATTCCGCTTCCTCGATGCTGGGGTTGAACATATAGACGTTTAACCTCGCCACTGCCCGGGATGGCCGGGAGGGGACGAAGCGCGATGCAACCGACGACATGATCTTCAAGGAATGCCAACCAAACCCCAGCGCCGCTACAGAAGTAGATGCGCGCGAAATCGTCCTTCGCATCCCGCGCGATGACTCCCGCAGCCTCGTAGTATTCCTCGATGATCTTCCAGGCGGCATCGCTGTCTTTTGCTGGAACACGGCGTATCGAGAGTTGACAAGGCGCGAGATTCGTCATCCTAGACATTTTCGAAGAACGGCGAAAAGCCTTTCCTGGTGAGGAGTCTCCGTCAAACAATTCGCTCAAAACAGCTCCATTTTGGCCGCTGACAAATTGGCCTTCGCTGAATATCAGCGGCGCCTTCTCGGAAATTCCGCGGCGGCTCCCAAAAAACCGCCGAATCGCTTTCTGTGGCAAAATAGATGGTTGTAAGAGATGGATTTATGGCCGACCGCACAATCATGGCGTTGGAACGCCCCGCAAAACCAGCCAAGGGGGCCAAGAAATCAGCAGGGAGCAGCGAGCAGCGCGAACGCGTTTTTGAGGCTTTTCGACGCTGGGGCTATTACGAAGCCACGCTGGATCCCCTGGGTGTGTTTCAGCCGCTGAAGCATCCTGATCTGGAGGCGCTCACGGGCGAGGTTGCGGAAGAAGCGCGACGCATCTACTGCGGCAACATTGGCGTGGAATTCATGCACCTCCCCGAGCCAGAGAGGCGGCGATGGATTGCAGAGCGCATCGAAGGCCCCGAGTTGGAGGTCGACCGGGAAAAAATTCTCGAGCGTCTGGTCCGGGCAGACCTGTTCGAACAAGTGCTTCAGGCTCGCTATCTGGGGACCAAGCGATTTTCTCTCGAAGGCGTCACGTCGCTGATTCCGCTTCTGGATTCCATCCTTGATACCGCGGGGAATTTCGGCGCGGTGGACTGCATCATGGCCATGAGCCATCGCGGCCGTTTGAATGTAATGGTGCATGCAGCGTGCAAAACGCCGCACGAAGTGGTGGCGGGATTTGAAGACGTGGACCCGCGGAGCGTGCTGGGAGCGGGCGACGTTAAGTATCACGTCGGCGCAACGGGGAGCTACACGACTACGACGGGCAAGACCATCAACATGCATCTGGTTTCAAATCCAAGCCACCTGGAAGCGGTGGATCCGGTGGCCATGGGCCGCGCGCGCGCCAAGCAGACGCGCCACGGCGCCGACGGACCGGTCATCGGCCGTTCGCGCGAGACGCTGAACAAGGTGTGGCCCATCGTAATGCACGGCGATGCAGCTTTCGCCGGTCAGGGCGTCTTGGCGGAAACGGTTAATCTTGCGGATCTGAAGGCGTACACCGTGGGCGGCACGGTTCAGATCGTGGTGAACAATCTCATCGGATTCACCACGCAGCCCCCCCAAGAGCATTCTTCCCGCTTCGCTTCAGACATTGCCAAACGCCAGAGCGTTCCGGTGTTTCATGTGAACGCGGAAGATCCCGATGCAGTGGTGCGCATCGGAAAACTAGCCGCGGAGTACCGTGCGACATTCGGCAGTGAAGTTGTTGTGGATATTATCGGCTATCGCCGTCACGGCCACAGCGAGGTGGATGATCCCACCATCACGCAGCCGCTTCTCTACGAGCGCATAAAAAACCACCGACCGCTGTGGAAGATTTACGCCGAGCAGACTGGCGTCGACGCATCGCTGGTCGTCGAAACGGTGAAGAAAGAATATGAAGATGAGCAGCAAAAAGCGGGGCAACTCACGAAAATCCCGCAATTGCGCAGGCTGCCGGACTATTGGTCTCCGTACACACGCGGGAAGTACGATCCGGCTTTCGAAGTTGACACTGGATTGACGATCGATAAACTCGCGGAGCTCTCGGACGCTCTCGTCCGAGTGCCTGCGGACTTTCACATCCATCCGAAAGTCGCAAAACTTTTGGAACAGCGCGCCGAGATGGGGCACGGGAAGCGCGCCGTCGATTACGGTTTTGCGGAGGCGCTGGCCCTGGGTTCGCTCGTGCTCGAAGGCAATCCCGTTCGTCTTACCGGGCAGGACAGCCAGCGCGGCACGTTCAATCAGCGGCATGCCGTGCTGATCGATACGGAGACGGAGCACAACTACCTCACACTTTCTCATCTTTCCCGCCAGCAGGCTTTTTGCGAGATTTACAACTCCTCGCTTTCTGAAGCGGCTTGCGTGGGCTTCGAATACGGCTTCAGCCGCGACTATCCGGAAGCGCTTGTGCTTTGGGAGGCGCAGTTCGGAGATTTTGCGAATGGCGCGCAGGTGATCATCGACCAGTTCCTGAGCGCCAGCGAAGACAAGTGGAACCTGCCCAGCGGCCTGGTGCTTTTGCTGCCGCACGGTTACGAAGGGCAGGGCCCCGAGCATTCCAGCGCGCGCATCGAGCGCTACATGCAGTTGGCCGCGGAAGACAATCTGCAGATTTGCCAGCCTTCCACGGCCGCGCAGTATTTCCACATGCTGCGGCGGCAAGCGCGCCGCGCGTGGCGCAAGCCGTTGATCGTCTTCACGCCAAAGAGCATGCTGCGCCATCCGGACGCCAGCTCGAACATTGAAGACTTCACGAGGCCGCGCTTCCTGCCGCTCGTGCCGGACAGCGAAGTGCGGAACGCAAAGCGAATTCTTATCGCCAGCGGAAAGGTCGGCCACGAGCTTCGTGCAGAGCGCCGGCGCCGCAAAGACACCACCACGGCCATCTTTTTCCTCGATCAGCTCTATCCTGTGCCGCGGACGGAGATTAACGCCGCGCTTGCGGAACATCCCAATGCCCGCGAAATTGTTTGGGTACAGGAAGAGCCAGCGAACATGGGCGCGCTTTTCTATATCCTGCCGCGTCTCGAGCGACTGGCACAGGCCAGAGGCCTTCAGGTGCGCTCGGTGAAACGCTCTGCCAGCGCCAGCCCTGCCACCGGTTCAGCTAAAGCGCACGAGCTCGAGCAAAAAACGCTGCTGGCGCTGGCATTCACGACGGCCGGCGCGAATTGAGCGCTTATCCGGCGTTAACATTCCATTCACATTCATGTTATCCCCGC
>JBGPLB010000028.1:0-33588 GCA_041486245.1 Candidatus Acidiferrum sp. | reverse complement strand
CATGGAAATCATGGGGCGGCTCCTCCGGGCGTGGACTCGGTCAAAAACGTTTGCTCCAATTGCCATGTATTTCAGGCGCAGATGTATGAGAAAAGTACGCACAAGGCGGCTTTTCAATCGGCTGGGCTTCCGGGATGCGTGGTGTGCCACAGCAATCATGGAATCACACATCCTACGGACGCAAAACTTGGCACGGGTCCCGAGGGGGTGTGCATGCAATGCCATTCTCCGGGCGATTATTGTGATAAGGCGCGGATAAGTTTGCTCGCGAGCTTGACTCAATTGGATGAGTCCATAAAAAGTGCGGATCGAGTGATTGGGGTGGCCGAATCTTCGGGTATGGAAGTCAGCGAGGCACGACTGCAGCAGGATCAAGCGCGCGATTCCCTGACCAAAGCGCGTGTGACCATTCACAGCTTCCAGCCCAAACTCATTGATCAGGATATTCAAGCCGGACTGAAAATCTCGGCCAAGGATTTGCAAGCGGGAAAGGATGCACTGTCCGAACGGGATTATCGTAGAAAGGGACTGGGAATTACAGTAATGTTCATCCTGGTTACGCTAATCGGATTGTTTCTATATATCCGGCAGATCGAACGCAAGCCGGCGAGTGGCTGAAGCCAAGCCAGGGCGTTGCGGCGAAATCTAATGTCCGGCAGTGACGTATGGTTTGGAATCGAGATAGAGTTTATGGAAGAGCGATATTGGCTCTGATTAATTCAACCCGCACCAAATGCACATCAGGAGGAACACATGAAGAAAAGTATGAATTGGATCACGGCCATCACAACGTGCGTGGCGATGGCTGGATACATAGTATCGAGCGTTCCGGCCCGCGCCGATAACGCGGGAGAGGCGACGTACAAAGCGAAGTGCGCCTCGTGTCACGGTGCAGACGGCAAAGGGGAAACTGCAGCAGGTAAAGCGATGAAGGCCGGAGACTTTGCTTCGGAAGCCGTTCAAAAGACGAGCGACTCGGATTTGAGCGATGCCATTTCGAAGGGCAAGGCGAAGATGCCAGCATTCAAGACTCTCTCGGCGGACCAAGTGAAAGATCTGGTCGCGTATATCCGGGTACTTGGAAAAAAGAAGTAGGCCGATTTTTCGTTTGAAGGAACGGCTTGTGAGTGGGCAGCCCGTTTCCCAAGATCGCGCTGCTTGAAGTTCAGAAAAGGCGAACCGCAGGAGGAAACTATGTTGAGAACGGTTGTGTGTCTTAGATCACTGCTGGCAATGACGATTGCACTGGGAGGGATTTGTTGGCTGAATTCGCCAGCAAAGGCGCAGGGCGCTGGAGAAAAAGTTTACAAAGCAAAATGTGCAAGTTGTCACGGTGCTGACGGTAAAGGGGAGACTCCTGCCGGTAAAGGCACCAAGGCGCGCAATTTCTGCTCGGATGAAGTCCAGAAGGAAACCGACGAAGAGTGGACAGAGATCGTCGTTAAGGGCAAGAACCGGATGCCAGCCTACGACAAGAAGCTGACCGAAGCCGAGATCAAAGAGGCTGTAGCGTATATTCGCAGTCTCTGCAAGAAGTAACGCCCCCGAGAGGGTCCGCGCGCAAGACCATCTCTTGTTCCGTTGGCATCGGCGAATCGCTTGCCGAGGAAGGCGGAATCATCCGAGGCAGTTTGCGATAACAAATGAGACGGGCAGGGGCCAAGCTCTATGAAATTTCGTGAGACCGTGCGGAGTTGGCTCCGATTAGTCTTCTTTCTGGGCCAAAATCCCATATCACTGGCTGGCGCAGTTCTGACGACCAGCGGTGCACTCACTTTAATTGCTTTTTGGGTCTATGACTTTGTCCTCCCCGGGCCGCCGCATCCTTACATCGGAATTTTGCTTTTTCTCATCCTTCCAGGCTTTTTTGTTCTCGGCCTGGTACTTATCCCCATCGGGATTTTGTTGCGCAGACACAAGTTGCTGGCCAAGGGAGAATTGCTTGAGATCTATCCTGCCATCGATTTTCGGCAGCCGATGGCCCAGCGCGGTTTTCTCCTCGTCGGTGTAGCCACGCTTTTGAATGTCTTGATATTTGGAACAGCTTCCTATCGCGGCGTGGCGTACATGGATTCCACGCAGTTTTGCGGGCAAACATGCCACACCGTCATGGAACCCGAGTATGCCGCGTATCAGGGTTCACCCCACTCGCGCGTAAACTGCGTTGAGTGCCACATCGGTCCGGGTGCCGGTTGGTTTGTGCGCTCAAAGCTTTCTGGTTTGCGCCAGGTATTTGCTGTCACTTTCCATACCTACTCGCGGCCGATTCCCGCGCCGGTGAAGTATTTGCGGCCAGCACGCGAAACATGTGAGCAATGCCATTGGCCGCAACGGTCGACCGGTGACAAGTTCGTGGTCAGAACGACTTATAAGGACGACGAAAAAAATACCTCGCAAACTACGGTCTTGCTGGTAAAGGTTGGCGGCCGGACCTGGCAAGGGTCCGTTGGAATTCACGGGCGGCATTTGGATGAGGGTTCCCGTATCAAGTACATTTCGATTGATGCCGAGCGGCAGGTCATCCCGGTGGTGTACTACACCGATGACAAGGGTAAGTTAATCGAATTCGTTTCAAGCGACATTCAAGCCACCAAACAACAACTGGCCGGCGGCGAACACCGTTCGATGGATTGTATCGATTGCCACAACCGCCCGACGCATGCATTTGAATTGCCCGAGAATGCGGTGAACAGGCAAATGGCGGCCGGGTATATCAGTCCCGAATTGCCTTTTATTCGAAAAAAGGCCGTTGAGCTGCTGAAAATTGATTACTCAGATAGGGACACGGCACGACGGCGGATCGTCGAAGAGCTAAATGTCTATTACCATTCGAATTATCCGGAGGTTTACAATTCGCGACGCTCTTTGGTAGAGCAATCCGCGGAAAATGTTGCTGGCATTTATTTGCGGAATATTTTCCCTGCGATGAAGGTGACCTGGGGAGTGCACCCGAACAATCTCGGGCACAACGATTCTCCCGGATGCTTTCGCTGCCACGACGGAAGCCACACCAGCTCGGACGGACAGACGATCACGAATGACTGCACAGCCTGCCACAATTTGCTGGCAGTCGAAGAGCAAAATCCAAAAGTTCTCGCAGATCTCGGTCTAAAGTGAATCCCAAAAATAGATACGCGAAGACGCAGCCGCTTCTCATTGCCGTCAGGCTCCCGGATGTAACCGCAGTGAGTTCAATGGGTCCCAAAAAGCTGGTTCGGCGCGCAGCCCTTTCAGGACTGCTTGGCATTGTTGTTTCCCTGATCCCCTCATCGCGTGCAGGCGGGCAAACCAAGCAGGCTCAGCCGCTGAAGCAAGACGAGGCCTGTCTTGCCTGTCATGGCCAAGCCGGGATGAAGTCGGAAAAAGGAGAAGACATTTCCATACGCCCGGAGAAGCATGCCGCTAGCGCACATGGAATCCTCGGCTGCACGGACTGCCACACCAGCATTAAGGACTTTCCGCATCCCGCAAAAATTCAAAAGGTTCAGTGTGCCACCTGCCATGCGGAAGAGGCGGCTGCCGTCCCAAAGAGCACTCATTCCGCGTTGGGAGAGGCGGCCGCGTGTTCCTCGTGTCACGGGAGCGTGCATGAAATCACGGCAGCAGCGCACGCGCAGCCGTCAAGATGCGCCGAATGTCACGCCGAGGTCGTGAAAGCGTTCGCCCAAAGCATTCACGGACGGGCCGCAAAGTCCGGCGATCCGGATGCTCCCACCTGTGAATCGTGTCACGGAGTTGCGCACAACATTCTTGGTTCGACCGATGGGGCGTCCAGCGTGGCGAAACGAAATCAGCCAGCGACCTGCGCCAAGTGCCACGCGGACGCGGGCTTCCTCGCTCGCCACCAGATTCCCATAGCGCGTCCCGTCGAGCAATACCTAGAGAGCGTGCATGGAAAAGCGGTTCTGCAAGGGAAGGATGCGGCGGTCTGTGCGGACTGTCACGGCTCTCATAAAATTCTCCCGGCCCGCGATCCGCAGTCCAGCGTGAGCCGCTGGAATGTTGCCGGGACGTGCGGAAAGTGCCACACGGAAATTGCCAAGGTTTTTCTTGAAAGCGTGCACGGCCAGGCGATTAAGGCCGGGGTTTCGGGTGCGCCAAATTGCACGGATTGCCATGGCGAGCATTACATTTTGGGGCCGTCCAATCCTGCTTCGCCGGTGAATGCATCTCGCGTTTCGGTAGAAACTTGTGGGCGTTGCCACGGAGATGCGCGGCTGGCGCGTAGATATGACCTTCCCGCGGACCGTGTGCCTTCCTACGCTGAGAGTTTCCACGGGCTGGCAAAGCGCGAGGGCTCGCTGACGGCGGCGAATTGTGCTTCTTGTCATGGCGTGCACAATATTTTTCGTTCGGGCGATTCCCGATCGACGGTGAATGCCGCAAACTTGCCGAAAACCTGCGGCCAATGTCACAACGGAGCTGGCGAGAAGTTTGCGATCGGGCCCGTGCACGTCCAAATTTCCGCGGAATCGGCCCACCCCGTGGTGAAGTGGATTCGCGGAATTTATTTGGTGCTGATTCCCTTGACCCTGGGTTTCATGATCTTGCACAACTTTCTCGATTGGCTCGCGAAACTGATTCGGCCCCGCCCGCGATCCGAGTCTGCCGAATATGTCGTGCGGATGAATTTGTGGTTCAGGATTGCGCACTGGGGCGTAATGGCGAGCTTTCCTACACTGGTGTTCACTGGGTTTGCGCTGAAATATCCAGACAGCTGGTGGTCGCAGCCATTTGTGCTCTGGGGAAACCATGACGCCCTCCGGAGCGAGCTGCATCGCACCGCCGCCGTGGTGCTTCTCGCTTCGACCGTGTACCACATCATCCATCTGGCGGTGAACACGCGTGACCGCGCGTTTCTCTGGGCCATGCTTCCAAAGTGGAGGGACGCGAAAGATTTGACGGAGGTGATGCGCTTTAATCTGGGTCGCAGGAAAGAGCCGCCGCAATTTAAAAAATTTAATTACGCCGAGAAGGTCGAATACTGGGCGTTCCTTTGGGGAACAGCGGTGATGGCGGTTTCTGGCTTCCTGCTCTGGTTCAACAATTTCACGCTTAAGCACTTTCCCAAATGGATGACGGATGCTGCAACCGCTGTGCATTGGTATGAAGCGCTGCTGGCGACTTTTTCGATTTTACTTTGGCACTTTTACATGGTGATTTTCGATCCGCTGGTTTATCCGATGGATTTGGCTTGGCTAAACGGGAAAGTACCCGCAGGCCATTATGAACATTCGCGGCCAGTGTATCTTCAACTCCTCCAGAGCAATGAGGCCGCCGGAACCGCCAAGGCCGAGAGCTCTCCTGAGGAATCGAGCAAAATCGAAAGTGACAAATCGGACGACCCCAAGTAGGAGGAGCCGCAAGATTCAAGCGGGATTCGTGGCTGGCGTTCGCTCGGAGTAATCGTTCTAGTAAACGTGTTCTTCCCAGGCCTCTGATCCGGGTTGCAGTTTTCCGAAGGGCATCCTGCGGATTTACACGAGCATGCTCTGCAGAACTTCGCGAAGCAATTCCTGTTTCGGCTGGCCGAGTTTCTTGCCGCGCTCCGTCAGGTAAAAGACATCAATAGCCTTTTGCCCTTCGGTGTCGATCAGTGCAACGTCGATGTTGCAGCCAAGCCGGGCAAGCGCCGAACCGATGTCATACAACAATCCCGGGCGGTCCTGCGCCATTATTTCCAACAGAGTGCTCTGCGCAGATGATGTGTCGTCGTAGTTGAGACGCGTCTCGACGGCCACTTTTGGCGGTCTTGCCCTGCTTGCGCTTTCCCGGCCTTTTAGCAGGGGCTCAAGAGGCGCTTTTCCGTTCACGACGTCCGCGAGACCTTTTTGGAACCGCTCGATCTCACTGGGGTTCAGCTCAAGCGTGTGGTGTAAGTCTATAAATTGGAAGGTATCCAACACTACGCCCGCGGCATTCGCAAAGGCGTCGGCCTTCACGATGTTCATGCCCCAGCCTGCGAGCACGCCGGCGATGGTTGCAAACAGCGCAGGCCTGTCGGCCGTCAACAAAGTCAGCGAGAAAGAGTGGTGCCGCGCCTTCAATTCGGTTTGCACCGGCTCAGTGCCCAGTTTCCGATACAGCATGAAGTGAGCGGCAATCTCCGCGGCAGTGTGCACGGATCGGTAGCGCCGTGGAAAGCCCTCGAGGAACCGTTCAACCTCAGCCTTATTCGCGTCGCCGGCCTGGCGGCTCACCTGCTCGAGAAGAGATACTTCGTCGGAGGCATGCAGGCGGTCGCGGTCCAGAGTGCGGCTGAAATGATTTGACGTTGCCACGAAAAGCTGCCACAACATTTCCGCTTTCCACGGCGTCAAGGCTTCAGGATTCACCGCGTGAATGTCCGCGTAGGTCATCAAGCACAGTCGCTGCAGCCGCTCTTGCGTCGCCACGGTATCCGCGAACACGGAAACCGTTCCCGGATCGAAAATGTCGCGGCGTTGCACGGTGGCGGACATGTCCAGGTGATGTTCGATCAAAAAATGCACTTCCGCAGTTTCGTACTCGGATAGGCGAAGACGCGTTGCAGCGCTTTCCAGCGCTTCGAGACTCCCCGTAACGTGATTCTCAACGGCCATCCCCTTGCCGACGTCATGCAGAAGCAAGGCCAGAATTAGCAAATCGCGGCGTTCGACCGTCTTCCACAACTGACGGAAATGCGCAGCACGCTCGTCGGGCGGCTCGGCGAGTTCCTGGAGATGCTCGATGGTGCGCAGCGAGTGTTCGTCGACGGTGTAGCGGTGGTAAAAGTCCCGCACCACCAGAGAGTCGATCGCTTTGAACTCCGGCAACACATCTATCAAGAGAGAGAGACGCTGCATGGACCGGAGCGCCATGCTGGGATAATCAGAGCTAAGAATTTCCCGAAGCGTCGCCCAATTCACTTGTGTGTTTTTCTGGGGAAGCTCGGGGTGTTTCAGAATGTAAGCGATGGCGCGCTCCGCTTCCCGGCTTAGGGGCACGCCGGTCCGTGCGGCCTCTGTAAAAAGCGCAAAAGTCACCTGGCGGTCAGAAAGCGCGGGCTCGTCCACCACTTCAAGTAAACCGTCCCGGACAGCAAATGGTTTCCCCTTGCCGATCTCACTCCGCGCGCCACGCGCCGCGCTTAGTATCCGTTTCCTGAAGGAAGGCTGCGCTGCAGGTCTTTGCTCGATGTAGCGAAGCAGGAGGCGGTTGAGGATGCGCGCCTGGCGGAAATACAGTCTCATCCACTCTTCCGGGCTGCGTTTCACATCGCGCGCCGAGCCATCAAGAACTCCCAACGATCGCTCCGCGGCCGCGCTTTGGAGCTCATAGGTCAGTGTGTTGTCATTCCGCGCGTTGCTGTAATGCAAGAAGCACCGGATGGCACTGAGAAAATCGACAGCGTTGGCGGCCAACTCTTCCTCGCCCGCGGTGTTCTTTAACCCTTCTTTTTGTCCATTGACGATCTGCCTCAGCCACGCCGCCGCCTGATAGTCGCGCAGCCCGCCCGGCGCATCTTTAACGTTCGGTTCCAGGTGATAGATCGTGTTTCCGTAGCGGGCATGGCGCTCTCGAGTGAGTTTAGTCACTTCGGCGAGCATAAACGGCCGCGCCTGTTTTTCCGGCCCCAGGAGAACTTTTTTGGTGAGGCGCTCGAAAAGCTCTTCATCGCCCGCCAGAAATCTGCGGTCCAGAAGGGCGAGGTGAAATTCTGCGTTATCTTCCTCGATCCGTTTGCATTCCTCAAGTGTGCGGCCAGCGGAACTCACCCGAAAACCGAGGTCCCACAGCGTTCGAGAAAAGTCAGCAATCAAGGGGCGAAAATCGGTCTCGGCCTTTTCATTACCAAAGAGAAAGAGAATGTCCAAATCCGAATAAGGGAAAAGGAGGCGGCGGCCGTAACCGCCAAGGGCCACAAGGCCAAGTCCCTGAGGCGCTGCGTTGTGTACTCGCAGAACCTCACCGAAGATCTGCAACGCGATCCGGTCGGCCAGTTCGCAAAGGGCGTTTAGCGTTTCCTGCGCGCTTCCGCCCGCTTCAAATTTTTGCCGGATGCGTTGTCGTTCGTCCTCGGCTTGTGGTCCGAGAACGGACAAGGGAGTCAAAGAGCCTTGCATGATTTTTTCGCGTCGGTTGGCCGGATCAAGACCTGGGCGAGCAGCGGTCGTCACTTGAGTTAGAGCGCGTTTTCGCCGCGCTCCTCGTTTCGGATCCGGATGGCTTCCTCAACCCGCGATAGGAATATCTTACCGTCGCCAATCTTTCCTGTCTTGGCGGTCTTCAGGATTGTGTCCACGGCGCGTTGCACTAGCGGATCCGGGAGGACCATTTCCAGTTTGAGCTTGGGAAGCAGGTCCACGGTGTATTCCCGGCCGCGGTAAACCTCGGTATGTCCCTTTTGGCGGCCGTGCCCGCGCACTTCGGTCACAGTCATTCCCTCGATGCCAATTTCGCGCAACGCATCTTTCACGGATTCAAACCGCGAGGGCTGAATGATTGCCTCAATTTTCATCATGAACGTTTTTGCTCCACCCCTGTTTTACGCTGCTGAGCCCCTCACCTCAGGACTCGAGGTTGTACGCCTCTTCTCCGTGTTGCGTGATGTCCAGACCTTCGATTTCCTCCGTCTCTGTGACGCGTATGCCCGTAATCACATCCGTTACTTTGAGCAAAACGATGGTCCCTACCAAGGCAAAGCCCCAAGCAATTAGAACGCCCACCAACTGATTGCCAAGCTGTCCCCAGTGGCCATCCAATCCGCCTACCGGCTTGCCCGCGCCGAAAATCGGATTGATAACTTGCTGTGCGAAGACTCCGGTCAAGAGCGCGCCGATGGTGCCACCCGCGCCGTGTACGCCGAAGGCGTCCAGGGCGTCATCATAGCCGAAGATCGACTTTGCTTTCGTCACCATGAAGTAGCAGACCAAGCCCGCGATAAAACCAATCGCGAGAGCCGGCATCGGTCCTACGAAACCCGCGGCTGGCGTAATCGCCACCAGCCCTGCGACTGCCCCAGAAATCGCACCCAGCGCGCTCGCTCGGCCATTCTTGATCCACTCCGCGACGCTCCAGCTAATGGCTGCCGCAGCTGTGGCAAAGTGCGTGGCCACAAATGCGCTTGTCGCAAGCGAACTCGCCGCCAGCGCGCTGCCGGCGTTAAAACCAAACCACCCGACCCAGAGCAGACATGCGCCGATAAAACTCAGCACCAGAGAGTGGGGTGGCATTGGCTGCCTCGGATAGCCGGTCCGCTTCCCGAGGTACAGCGCACACACCAGTGCCGAGACTCCGGAACTGATATGCACCACCGTTCCGCCCGCAAAATCCAGCGTTGGGAATTTTCCGCCGAGGGCCGCATTCAGGAACCCGCCTTTGCCCCACACCATGTGTGCCAGCGGGGCATAAACCACCAAGAACCAGAGTGTGAGAAAAAGGACTGTGCCGCTAAACTTCATCCGTTCAGCCGTCGCACCGGTGATCAGCGCCGGAGTGATGATTGCAAACATCAACTGGTAGATCATGAAAGTCGATTGAGGAATTGTTCCCGCGTAATCGGGATTTGGATCGGCACCTACACCGCGCAAAAAGGCGTGTTCGAATCCGCCGATCACGGGCCCATTTCCGCCGAAGCACAGGCTGTAGCCCACGAGCGCCCACATCACACTGATCAGGGCCATCAGCAAAAAGCTCTGCATCATGATCGCCAGGGTGTTCTTGCGCCGCACCAGCCCACCGTAAAACAGCGCCAGGCCAGGTCCGGTCATCATCAGCACCAGCGCGGCGCTCACCAGCATCCACGCGTTGTCCCCGGAGGATTGCGCAGCGGTTACGCGTTGGTCGAGTTGGGCGAGTTTGTCGTTCACATCTTTCGGAATTTGCGGAGACGTGGCCGCCGTCGCGCTGGAAGTTGCGGAAGGTGAACCGGGTGAAGAGGAAGCTGGGGCTTGTTGAGCGAAGGAGGGAGCTGCCGCGAGCACCATGGTCATGAGCAAACAACACTTCCATCCCAGGTGCTTCATAGATATGTCCACTCCAATGCGTTTGGGTTGCTCCCGGCCAGGCCGGGGCTGCGCTGAAAAAGACACTACCGGGGACCCCACCACTTTTTCGACTTGGATTATACGCGCGCGGACCCCGCAGCATGTCTAGAAATTTGCATGAATTAAATTCATTTTTCGAATTCATATGCTTGCAGGCCGAAGTTAGCTGGCAGGCTCTAACGCTTGGAGGTACAGTCCATCTCGGGAGTTGTTTGCGAGCCTCTTCTTGCGTGGCGGCGGGGCCATCGTATAATGCATCTCGGCCGCGAAGCCGCCGTCCCTACAGCTTTGGCCAGGCGGGCGATGCCGCAGCACGGGAACGAGGTTATCGAGAGAAGTGCTATGACTGAGCATCCCCCCATGGAAATTACCGTACGGGAAACCGGGGCCATCCCGATTCTCGATGTGCGAGGCCGCCTGACGATTGGGGAGCCGAGCGAGCAGCTCCATCAGGCTCTCGAGTCCGTCATTAAAGGAGGAGCTCGAAAGGTCGTCGTGGACCTAAATGGAGTTCCTCAGATCGATAGCTCCGGCATCTCGTCTCTCGTTCGCATCTCCATTAAGCTGACCCGCGAAGGCGGCGCGCTGCGTCTTGTGTGCGGCCCCGGCCGAGTGCGCGATGCGCTTACCGTTACGCGCCTCGTCGAAGCTATCCCCACTTTCGATACCGAATCCGCCGCGCTGGCCAACTTCGCCTAGGATAAGCAACGTTTGCGGCGCGCAGAGTGTCTTTTAGCGTGGGTGTCCCTCAAATCCATCGAATAGACGTCGATTTCACGTCGCGAAATATCGCGGCACGGTCGAACTTTCGCTGATCGTCACAGAGGATGGCGTCGTCAAGTCAGTATTGGTCTTGAAGGGGGCGCCCTTTTCGCTCACGCAAAAAGCGATCGACGCGGTTCAGAAATGGAAGTTCAAGCCCGCCAAATTCCATGGAAAGTCTGTCCCAGTCCGTGTTCCGGTGGACATCGAATTTCAGCTTTATTGAGAATGAGGAGGCTTCAGCCGCCCTTTTTCAATTCCGCAAGGACCAGCTTCGCCACTTCTTTTAGCGTCTCGAACACGCCGATTCCTTGAATGGCCACTCCTTCGAGTACTGGCTCGCCTTTTTTCTGGAGCTGCTTGGTCAGCTCCGGAACGGGCATGGCATTGGGCAAATCGCGCTTGTTTAATTGCAGCACATAAGGAATCGTATCGAAATTCAGGTTGTGCTCTTTCAAATGTTCCTGGAGGTTTTCCATGGTCTCAAAATTCGCGTCGAGGCGTTCTTCCTGCGAATCCGCCACGAACACCACGCCATCCGCACCCTTCAGGATGAGCTTCCGGCTCGCTTCATAGAACACCTGCCCAGGCACTGTATATAAATGAAAGCGCGTTTTGAACCCGCGCACCGTGCCGAGATCCAACGGAAGAAAATCGAAGAACAGCGTGCGGTCTGTCTCCGTGGCCAGAGACACCATTTTGCCCTTCTGGTTTTGCCCCGTGTGGTCGTAGACCCACTGGAGGTTGGCGGTTTTTCCGCCCAGACCTGGACCGTAGTACACGAGCTTGCAGTTAATTTCGCGCGCAGGAAAATTGATGAAAGGCACTTGTTCCTAACCAGAGTTCGGCCACAAATTTATAGCATACGCAGTGCTGGCAGGCCAGCATTCCGGCTGTGCCTGTCCTCTGTCGGATAACTTACTTACAGTTTCCGCGAAAACGGCCTCATTTCGATGCCCTTTTTTCATCCCGTGCCGCCGGGAGGTAACTCGTTTGTTTCCTCGCAGTCCCACTTCCGCTCGTTGACGCCGTCATTCTCCTCTGTTACGATTCGCCACATGGCTAAACCGCGCAAAGCCCCTTCGGGCGCATCGGGGCATGACAAAGGAACGGCGCGGGGCCACTCTAACCTACAGAAAAAAAAGAATTTACCTCCTCCGCCACCGGCGCAGCGCGGCGGCGTCGAGCTGGTTGATCCCCGCGTGCAGGCACAGCTCAAGATTTACGACGAGGCTCTTTCCCTGTTCCACCAACAGAAATTTGCAAGAGCAAAGCAAGAGTTGGAAAAAGTTCTCGAGGGCCCGAGCAAGGAGCTGGCTGACCGCGCCCGCATGCATGTGCGCATCGCCGAGCAGCGCATGAAACCCAGCGCTGAGCAGAACCCGCGGACGGCCGATGAGCATTACCAGCGCGGCGTCGCCATGATGAACATAGGGCGCTGGGACGACGCTCGCGAGAGCCTTCTGAAGGCGCGAAAAGCTTCTCCGAAATCGGACTACATTCATTACGCGCTTGCGGCTCTTGATTGCCTCACAGGTGAAGCCGATTCCGCTATGGCGAATCTCAAGGTAGCCATTGAACTCCGCCCGGAAAACCGCTACCACGCGCGCAATGATGAAGACTTCGCGTTCCTCCAGGAAGATCCTCGATTTACGGAACTTCTGTACCCGGAGAAAGACGGTACCGCCGGCTGAGCCTTCGCGAGTTGATTTTCTAGTCCGTGAGCCGAAACGCGCCAACGAGAATTGCTCGAGTTCGGATTCCGGTCTGACTGGTATCAGTTTCCTAGACTGTTTGAGCGAGAGCAGGAATCCAGCTCGGAGAAGAACGCCTCGAACGAAACGATTTGTTGCCGTGTTTCATTCCATCACCCGGTGAAGAAAAAACCGCACAAACCGAGGCCTCTCACTCGCGGATTCCGAGTTGTCGCACTTGGAGGAGGCACCGGACTTTCCACGCTCTTGCGGGGCCTCAAGGAATATGTCGTCAGACGGCGTGACGAGCACCCCAATTCTGATCGGCCAATCTCTGAGCTTACGGCCATTGTTACCGTCACGGATGACGGAGGCAGCTCCGGTCGTCTTCGCCGCGAGAACCGGATCCTGCCTCCTGGCGACATCCGCAACTGTATGGTGGCACTCTCGAAAGATGAGGCTCTTCTTGGCCGCCTTTTTCAATATCGCTTTCACGCCGGACGCGGCCTCATCGGCCACAATTTCGGCAATCTCTTCCTGGCCGCGCTCACCCATGTCACCGGAGATTTTGCCGAAGCCGTACGCGTGAGCAGCAAAGTCCTAGCCATTCGCGGGCGCATCTTTCCTTCGACTCTATCGAATGTCCAACTCATCGGGAGGCTTACGAACGGCCGCACGGTCCGGGGGGAAACTCGCATCACGGCGAGCCGGACGCCCATTGAAAGGGTCTCGCTTTCTCCGCGCCGCGTTCCGCCCTTTCCGACAGTGATCGAGGCCATTCAAGAAGCTGACTTGATTCTTCTCGGCCCCGGCTCGCTCTACACCAGCATCCTTCCAAATCTTCTCATCCCGGAAATCGCCGCAGCGATCGCCAAGTCCCAGGCTCCGCGGGTGTACATTGCCAATCTGATGACCCAGCCCGGCGAGACCGCCGCATATTCCCTAGCCGATCATCTCCGCGCGATCCGCCGCCACACGCCGCGTTCTGTCGTGGACTGGGTTGTGGCTAATCGCCGTCCAGTTTCGCCGGAAGTCGCCAGGCGCTATCGGCGTCAAGGTGCTGAGCAAGTCGCCGTTGACCTTCCTGAGCTGCAGAGGCTCGGCTACCGCGTCGTCCTCGATAATCTCCTCGAGGAGCACGGCGTCATTCGCCACAATCCCCGACGTCTCGCGCGCCTCCTCCTGGAGGAGTTCCTCTCTTAGTTCAACGCGCTGCGCGCTGATAACCGTTCCTATTCCAGGAATCTTGTGTATCTCGAAATCCTCACCAGAGCTGGCATGCCTTCCAGACTTAAGTTCACTTCACATTGCCTTTATGAATTCCGCCGGAGAGGCGTCAAAGATGGACTTGTGGCTGGAGCTGCAGAAGTAGTAGGTCTTTCCCTGATAGATGGACTTCAGCGCGGTCACTGGATCAATCGCCATGGAGCACACTACGCAGAGTGGACGATTATCCATTGAGGTGCGCAGCTTGGCATAGACCGCATTCGAATCCGGGCTCATCCAGCCTTGTCCCTGATATTCCATGTCGTAGGCAGTCTGCTTGGCGAGTTCCCGGCCGTAATAGCGCTCGACAACGCGCAGAGCGAGATCAATGCCGGAGGAGAGCCCGCCCGCTGAAGCGAGGTTGCCGTCCTCGACGAACCTAGCTCCACGCTTGACTCGGATATCAGGGTATTTCCTGGCGAAATCGATATACGAGCCGTGATGAGTAGTGGCGGCTTTGCCCGCCAACAAGCCGGTCTGTGCCAGCAGATATGCGCCTGTACACACCGACATCACCACGTCAGCGCTTTTTGCCGCCTTGCGGACCCATTCCAACGTTGCTTCGCTCGGCGCGCTCTGTGCCGGGATGACGACAACTTTCGCCGCAGGGGCGTTTTCGTACGTGAAGTTGGGCGTGATTTTCATTCCGCCGCTTACTTCGATTGGGTTAGCTTTTTCGGATACTGTGAAGAGCTGGAAAGCCATATCCATACGGCCCGGGACCATGACATCCTGAAAAACTTCCCAGGGTCCGCAAAAGTCGATGACCACTGCGCCGTCGGAAACGAGAAAGGCAACAGGAATACTGCCTTGCGCGGGAGGTTTAAGCGGGTTCGCAACGGCGGAAGATCGAGCGGGTTCCGTGTTTCCGGGCTCCGAGGCGGCGAGCGAAAATGGAGTTGCCGCCAGACAACCGAGCGCCGCCGAGGCTTGCAACAATTCTCTGCGCGTGATGTTTTTCAAAGACATGATAAGTAGCCTCCAGAGTGGATTGAGTAAAAATTCACAGACTCGTGCAAACTCTCGAACTTTTCCCAAATTCTGACTTGAGGAGCACTCCAGCTTCAGCCCACGAGACGTGGCTTCCGGGCTCGACTCCCCGTTATTCCGCTCGTAGCGCTTCGTTTGGATCAACAGCGGCAGCGCGCCTCGCCGGCAGGTAGCTTGCGAGCGCCGCGGCCGCCAGTAGCGTCATGCCAACTCCACTGAACGTCAATACGTCTGTCGGCGGGACTTCAAACAGCAACGATTTCACAAGGCCCGTCAGGGCGACAGCGCCGGCAATTCCAATTCCGATCCCCAGCACGGCCAGAAGCATGCCTTGCCCGAGCACCATCTGAAGAATGCTCGATGGCCGCGCGCCCAGCGCGATGCGAATCCCAATTTCACGCACGCGCTGGCTGACCATGAGGGCCATGATTCCTCCGATGCCTGCTGTTGCAATCACAAGCGCGAGCCCTGCAAAAATTCCCAGAAGGCTAGCTGTCACTCGGGGAGAGGCCATCGATTCGTACCGAGCCTGTTCCAAACTCAGTATGCGCGAAACAGCCATCTGCGAATCCACGTCATGCACTGCGCGCGTAAGCGCCTTGGCCATGCTACGTGGCTCGACGGCCGTGCGCACGATCAGGACGCCGGGGGACAGGTTTAACTTTTGTGGCGCGTAAATCTCCGGCACAGGAGGATGGTCGAGTCCAAACTCTCTCACGTCGCCCACGGTGCCCACGATTGTGCCCCAGTGTTCTCCTCCATCGTTACTGACGCGTTTCCCGATGGGGCTTTCATTGGGCCATAGCTGTCGCTTCATTGCCTCATTAATGACCACCACGAGGGGTCCTTTTTCGTTGTCGGTCTCAGCGAATAGTCGGCCCTCTTTCAATGGAATGCCCAGCGCCTTGAAATAGTCCGGGGAAACCGCCGCAAAAGTGCTGACGGGTGGGGATTGGCCAGGTTCCAAAGCGCGGCCCTCAACTTGAAAAGCGAAGGAAACAGATTCCGGGCCGCCTGTGATTATTTCGGGCTCGAACGGATACCTGTTTGAGACTGCGGCAACAAGCACTCCCGGTTCTGATTGCACGCGGTCGAGGAGCTGCTGTATGGCAACCCGCGTTTTGTCGTCAGAAGTATATTTCGACCAAATAAACGAAGTCCTCAAGGCCAGAACACGCTGCGGCACGATGCCTGCATCCACTTGCTGCATCTTGACAAGGCTCCTAAGCATCAGTCCTGCGCCGATCAGCAGCATGAACGAAAAGGCAATCTGGCAGACGATGAGGGCGCTGCGCACGCGGTTCTGCCGTCGCCCCGTGCCAGCACTGGTGCTTCCTTCTTTCAAGCTTGAAGTCAGGTTAGCCCGAGAGAAGAGCGCGGATAGCGTGCCAAAAAGGAAGCTAGTGCCTAAAGCCGCCGCGAGCGTAAACCACAAGACCCCCGAATCGATGTGGATCTCGCGGGCCCGCGGCGTCAGCCGCCCTACAAAATCCGTGAGCAGTTCGAGGCTGCCGGAAGCCAATACCAATCCCAACAAGCCGGCGGCAAAAGCCAGTAGAAAGCTTTCCGTCAGTAGCTGACGGAGCAGCCGGCTTCGGCCTGCTCCGAGAGCGCTGCGGACGGCAAGCTCTCGTTCGCGCTTAGCCATGCGCGAGAGCGTCAGGTTGGCAACATTTGCGCATGCGATCAGCAGCACAAACGCAGCAGCAGCGAGCAGCAGAAGAAGCGTGGGCCGCGCCCCCCGCGTCAACTCTTCCTGCAACGGCGCGGCCACGGATGCGAAGCCAACATTGTCTGGATAGGACTTTGGGTAAGCCGATTTCAATCCGGCGGAGATTGTGGAGATGTCGGCATTCGCCTGTGCTACCGTGACGCCAGGCCTCAATCGTCCAAATACTTCCATCATGCGCATGTCCCGGTTTTCCAGATGCATCTTCGAGGAGCGAAATGGACACGCCGAAGTCGGCATGTAAACGTCATTCTCATTGGGATATTGCGGCACCGGCGGGAGAACCCCCACAACCGTGTGCACTTTGTCGTTCATCTCAAACGTCTTGCCGACTATCTCGGGATCAGAGCCAAAGTCGTTCTTCCAGTATTCGTAGCTGAGGACCAGAACCGGGGGAGCACCCAGCTTCTCGTCTTCGGGCAGAAACGTCCTCCCCAGAAGCGGCTGAACCCCAAACAGTTCAAAGTAATTGGCGGAGACGACGCCGGTGCGCACACGCTCCGGGTCGCCGTGCCCAAAAAGGGTGAAGGACATCGCATGGTATTCCACCAAGCCGGAGAGAGTCCGATTTTGGGCGCGATAGTCCTCGATCTCCTTGACGGAGAACGACAAATCCTCGATGCCCAGCTTCTTCTCCTGCTGGCGGATGAAAATCAGTTGGCCCGCCTGCGGATAGGGAAGCGAGCGCAGCAGTACGGAGTGCACTACGCTGAAGATGGCGGTGTTGGCTCCAATGCCCAGGGCGAGAGTAAGAATCGCAACCGCAGTGAAAGCAGCGTTCTTTCTCATCATGCGCAGCGCATAGCCGCAGTCGCTCGTCAGGATTTGCCAGTGTTCTCCGGGAGCCGTCGTAAATATGCCGACGATTGTTTCTTTCCAGAGCCTGAGCGCTTCCAAGAAGCCGCCTCGTTCTTCCACTTCGCGCTGCTGCTCGCGAAAAACACCTTCCATTTCGCCCTCATAATTCATCCGAAAATCGAAGGGAAGTACGCGAACCAGGGCCCGAAACAGCTTTTGGGAAAAGGACAGGGTCTGTTTTTCCATGAAAGTAATCCCTCGCTATGCCAGCTTTGGCTTTCGGAAGAGTTTCTTGGCGCGCGCTTGTCCGAGTGCTTCTTCCATGCGTTCCGCCTCGGCTACGGCCACCTCGCGTCCAAATTCCGTAAGGAGGTAGTAGCGGCGCCGCTCATCATCAAGGACTAGTTCCGGCCGTCGGCTCGATTCCGCGATCAGCCCCGCGCTTTCCAGCCGCGCAAGATTTCCGTACAGAGTGCCGGCACTTAGCCGCACTTTGTCCTCGGTACGACGCGCCACCTCTTTCAAAATGGCATACCCGTGCTTCTCGCCATCGGCCAGCGCCAGCAGGATGTGAAACATTGCCGGGGTCAGCGGCAGAAAGGATTCTGTTTCTCTCTTTTTCGTCACTCTTTCACCTCGAGGATCCATTGCGATTCCTGGCAGTCGCCTCTATCGTTGGTTAGAAGACTATATCGTGATACGTTATAGTCCATGTGCAAGTTCCCTGCCAAGCAAGAAAATCGCTAACTCGCAGTTTTTAGAGGGGTACCACCGTAAAAAGGAGGCTGTTGACCGCTTTCATGTGTCCGTTTCCGGGACGTCTTGTCCCGCTACCGGCCAGTTCTCCGTTCAAGTGACTCGGACCGTCAGGTTTGTGCGCTGTTTTTCTGGCAGAGTTTGCCGCTTCTTGTTAACGTTTCCAGGAACACGTTTCCTTGGAATCCTGGAGAACATATGTCGACGTTTGGACTTATCGAATACAAAGACGCGAGCTCTGAAGTTCGCGCCATTTATGACGACATCATGGCCACGCGCAAGACGGATTGGATCAACAATTTCTGGAAAGCTATCGCCCACGATCCTGCCACTCTTAAACGCACTTGGGAAAGCATCAAGCAAATCATGGGACCTGGCGCGCTTGATCCGCTGACGAAGGAACTCATCTATGTGGCGGTCAGCGTTACCAACAACTGCCACTACTGCATTGCCTCGCACACTGCTTCCGCCTTCAAAAAAGGCATGACCGAGGCCATGTTTAAGGAGCTGCAAGCGGTCATCGGCATGGCCAACGAGACCAACAAGGTTGTCACTGGGTACCAGGTCGAAATTGACGAGCAATTCCGGCCACCGCTGAATCGTTAGCGCGCTTTCCTATCTCAGCACGGCTGTCCTTCAGGACAGGTGTTTCCCTCTTGGTACGCACGTACTATGGCTGCTAGGCATGGCAGCAGCAGACCATGTAGATGTTCACGGAAAGCCTCGCTTATTGGCGAGCTGAACAAAATTTTTGCGTAGCGAGTGAGCACCCTATGGCGCCAATCACCAAAGAAAATGAAGTTTTAACGGCTGCATCTGGAGCCGCCGCCCCGGTTACCTTGCCAGCAAATGCGCGCGGCGAAGACACCGCGGCCCGGCCGCAGCCTGTCGCTCTGGAAGTGCCCGTCACGGTGAACGGAGCGCGTGCAGTAGGAGGCAGCGACAAACGCGAACCATTTTCTGAAATCACCAAGACCGTCTTAATTTTCGGCAACGGTGCTGTCATCCGGCTTGGTTCTCCTGTATCGCCGGGTCAACTGCTTTTCCTCACCAACGAAAAAACGAAAAAGGAAGTAGTGTGCCAGGTCGTCAAATCAAAGAATTACAGGAACGTTAGCGGCTACGTCGAGCTCGAATTCACGGAGTCGGTTCTTGGCTTCTGGGGAATGCGTTTTCCAGCAGACCGGATTGCCCCGCAGGCTCCAGTTTGTTCTGCAACAGTCGCGCCCGCATCCAAGGGCATTCCCGCCGCCCCACTCGCCGCCGCTCCCAGGATCGTGAGTCCTGTTGTTAGTGTTTCTCCAAGAATTTCCGAGGTCTTGCCTGCCCAAGTTCATGCCGAACTCAAACCGGCTGCGCCCGTGGCTCCGAAACACACTGCGCCGTCAGCTCCCACTGCCCCGCGACCAGAACCCCTGGCGGCAAAGAAACTCGAAGTGCCGGAAATCCACGCACCCGAGATTTCATCTTCGGTGGCTTTTTCTGTAGCAAGCCTTCTAAGTCCCCCCGATCCCCATCCGGTCCTGATGCCGTCGACACTGGCATCGCCTCTGGCCCCAGTGGAGAGCAAGCAGACGCCGGCAAATGGTACAGGCGCGAATACTAGCGAAGAGTTGAAACAACAAACGACACGCCTTCAAGAGCAACTTTCTTCTCTACTTTTTAGCGATGAACCGGTTGCAAAGACCGCTTCCTCCGCAGCACCTCTTGATCCTGCTAGTGCCTCGGGTGTAGCAGCGCAGCTTTTCGAAATGGCAAAGTCGCAGCCTTCGGCTACCAAAGCCGCTCCGACCGCCAAGGCTGCTCCTTCTCCCAACGTGTCTTACTTGGACACGGAAGAGGTGAAGATTCCGTCGTGGCTGGAGCCGCTTGCCCGCAACGCTGCCGCTCCTGCATCGACACAAGAACTTATTGAGCGGGAAAAAGCCAAACACGCCGCCGAGATTGCTGCGGCTGAGGAGCATCCTGCGGATCCATTGCCGATAGCCGAGATCGAAAAAGCTCCCGAAATCGAGTTACCCGGCATCGGTAACTTGCTTCCGCTGGATGAAGACGTGAGTTCTATCGGTCGCCGGCCCGGCGGCTCCAGGAGAGGAATGTGGATCGGAGCTATCGCCGCAGCCGTTTTGGCCGTCGCGGGAGGCGCATGGTATGTCATGCAACCGACGAACACGGTGCAAGGTACTTCAGCGCCATTTAGTAGTGTACCAAGCACCCCATCGAACGCCTCGATACCAGGCCCTACCGCAACACAGCCCCCGGCACAGAATTCCGTGGCAAACCCTGAACCAACATCCCTATCGAACGAGGCACCGGTTTCGAACTCGCCGGCCTCCAGCGCCTCTCCCACGAAATCGCCGGTTGCGCCTGAGCATGTTCCAGTCACCCGTGACAACACGCGCGGTGGCGGCACTAAGATTCCCGCTGCCGTCACGGAGCGTATTTCGCGCACCTCTCCGGCCCCTGAGCCCAATAAACCGGGTCTCGGTGAGGTCCACTTGGCAAGACCAAAGATGAACCTCCCCACAGCTTCGCAAGATGAGGAGGAGTCGGCTCCGACTCTTGCCAATGGTGCAGTCGTGCCAAATGTAGGCGGGCTCGATTCAGGCCTCGCCGAAAGCGGAGCCAAACAGCCTGCCGCTCCGGAAGCGCCGCTTCCTATCGGTGGAGATGTCAAAACCGCAAGGCTGATTAGCCAGGTTGCTCCGGTCTATCCGGCCATGGCCAAGAGCCAGCACGTCTCAGGCAATGTAGTCGTTGACGCGTTGATTGACATCAGCGGGCGGGTCACTACGATGAAAATCATTTCCGGCCCGGCGCTCTTGCACCAAGCCGCGAAAGACGCGCTCCACCAATGGAAGTATCAGCCGGCATCGCTCGACGGCAAGCCCGTTCCGATGCACCTGACTGTCACACTGCAGTTCCGCATGCAATAGTTCATTCTCCCGCTTTAACTGCTGCCCGGCGACGTTCGTGTCGGCTCCCATCATCTTTGTGTGCTGGGGATTGGAACCACGTGCGGCACTCGCATCTCTGCTGCGGGCAGAACAGGGAAAGCGGTGTGAGGTTCGGTCTGATACCAGTAAGCTACCGAGTAAAAGTTATCTCCGCGATCGTTTGCGTGTCCATGCTCGATTGTCGCGCGCAGAGACTTCGTAAACGTGATCGGTGAATCCAAGTGAAAGCGATAGACGGACCATCGCCCGCCCTGCAGCTCCGCGCCAACGATTGGAGCTCCGAATAGCCCGTAAGCAAAAGGCTTTCCGCCAAAATCCCATGCGCCCAGAAAATAATCCTCCGAGCCGGTTCCATTGATGGATGGTAACTTCTCGCCGTCCACAAAAAACATGTCGTCCCCTTCGCCCCACCACCCGTCCTGATTTTCGACCACGGACATGGTGACTCCGGCGAACTGCCCCCGGCCCGTCGCTTCCATCCAGACGTAATTTTCTTGGCCCTCTAAATTGATCTTGTTAGCAGGCATGGCCCGATTCGGAGTTGCTTGCCGGTACTGCGCGTGGAAGTAGAGTGTATCGGCCGGGAGGCCCGACTTGTAAGCGCGCAGATCGATATTCCAGTAAACGGCCTCTGCACGCCGCTGGCCTTCGTTCGTGAGCGTAATGCGGGCGTGTTTTTGAAACGGCATAGGGAAAAAGCAGTTCAAAGCCTTGTCACCTCCCACTGAAAGCGGCACGGACTGATAAAGCGAGTATTCGCCCAGTCCCAGGCCGAAAAAATCCCCAACCGGTGCCTCGACGCTGGGCGTACTCTCTCCATCCCAGTACATGCGCAACACCATTTTCTTCAGGTGGAATCTCTCGTTACTAGCGATCGTGATCCAGACATGCGAAATTTCGCCGGGCCCCGCTTCATCCAGTAGCGTCAGAGTCTCTCCGGCGGCAAGCGGCCGGTAGTCGTCGTTTCCCCCGGTTCGGTCATAGCTCGAGACTCGCTTCAGAGTGTATTCGTGCGGTCTTGTCAGCTCGGAGAGCAAGTCGGAAGGCGCCTGAGCTATCGCCAGTCCAGGCAGAACGAGAGGGAAAAATCCAAGCAGTACAAAAAAGATACGCCTCATTTGAAGCCTCCGGGAATCGCTTGTCTCGCAAAATTTGTCCGGAGTATAGCAGAGCTAGTAGAACGACTTGTCCAGCGAATGGCGGCCATCACAGCTGGATCCTGCTGCTCCGAAGGACCGAATTCATAGCCTGCCAAAACTCGTTCTGCTAGACTGGCTGCGCTTTGTCGCCATCGACTCGAAGGCAATTTCTAGTCAACTCCGCGGCCACCACGGCCATGTTATGGCCTGGCTTGAAAACCCTCGTAACGGCCAGCTCCAGCCCCGCTTTGCACTTTCCTTCCGCGCCTCGCGAGCGAATCGCCATCGCTTCGTATCCGTTCAGGGATTTTATCGCTGGCGCGCACGACGAAAACAGCAATTCCACTGCTACAAAGATGGACCTGAAAGAGTTCTTACCTCATGTCAAATCAAGATTTAATATCAATAAGATCGAGCCGTGGAGCGAACATTTCCGTTCGCGCGATTCGAAATATCTCGAAGAACTCCGCTCGGCTGTCGAAAAAGCAGGCGGCGCTATCGTGAACATTGCTGTCGACGGTCAGCATAGTCCGTATGCAGTGAATAAAGCGGAACGCGAAAAAGCAATCGCCTTTAGTAAGCAATGGATCGATGTAGCGGTATCTATCGGCTCGCCAAGCGTTCGCACAAACATGCCATCTGCGAGGGATTCGAAGCCAGATTTGGATCGCGCCGCTGGCAGTCTTCTACGCGTTGCAGAGTACGGCGCGTCGAAGAATATTCTTGTCAACCTCGAGAACGACAATCCGCTCAGCGAAGACCCCTTCTTCATCGTCAGTGTCATCGAGAAAGTGGGCAGCCCCTGGCTGCGCGCGAATCCCGATTTCGCCAACAGCTTGGCCGCCCGCAAAGCAGACTATGCCTACAACGGCATCGCTGCGATGTTCAAACACGCGTATAGCATCTGTCACGTAAAAGCCATGGAAGCCGATGAAAAGGGCCAGCTCGTACACGTGGATTTGGCGGAGACGTTTGGCATTCTCAAGTCCAGCAACTACAAGGGCTTTTGCTCGATGGAATTCGACAGTCCCGGCGATCCTTATAAAGGAACCGCCGAACTGATCGCAGCAACCCTTCAATATCTTTCCTGACCCCTACGAGTCCGCCGGCCGCTCCGAAAGGCTCTCCCCTTACTTGCTTGAAAACCCTCTCCCTTGCAGCCGGAGGAGCAGGTTCGTATACTGGCGACCCGGCCAAAAGCGAGTCTGGTGGGTCGGTCGATTCGCGGTTTCTTGCAACGGGGTAGCCCGCCAGCCATCTCTCTTGGTCCATCAAGAGCAAGTCGGTCTTGAGTTCCCTACACAGGCCGAAGTGCGAATTGTGCGTTGACTAAATTGCCGTCGCCTCAAAGGAGAGTTCCGCATGTCGCATGCCCCAGTACCAGAAGAGATGAATGTCTACCAGAATGCGGAAGCGCGCTTTGAAGTGGCCGCGCAAAAATTGGGACTCGAGCAAGGTCTTTATCGCTATCTGAAGTATCCCAAAAAAGAAATCACTCTCTATATTCCTGTCGGCATGGATAACGGTCAGCTCGAAGTTTTCGTTGGCTATCGCGTCCTTCATTCCACGGTGCGTGGCCCGGGCAAGGGCGGCATTCGCTTTGCTCCTGATGTTTCCCTGGATGAAGTTCGCGCTCTCGCCACTTGGATGACTTGGAAGTGCGGCGTTGTGAATATCCCCTTTGGCGGCGCCAAAGGCGGCATCATTTGTGATCCCCGCAAATTGTCGCGCGGGGAATTAGAGCGTCTCACACGCCGTTACACCGCGGAGCTCGCCGACTGGCTGGGCCCTGAGCGCGACGTTCCCGCTCCGGACATCGGCTCCAACGAACAGACCATGGCCTGGGTCATGGACACCTACTCGATGCACGTCGGCGAAGCTACGACCGCAGTCGTCACGGGCAAGCCCATCGAGCTTGGCGGCTCGCGCGGAAGACGCGAGGCCACTGGCCGCGGCGTCATGATTTGCTGCGATAAAGCGCTCGTAAAACTCGGCATGAAGAAGCAAGGTTGTCGCGTGGTGATTCAGGGTTTCGGCAATGTAGGCTCCCTAGCCGCGCAGCTCATGCAAGAAGCGGGCTACAAAATCGTCGGCCTCGCCGATATCGGCGGAGGCCTCTACAACGAAAATGGGTTCGACGTTCCAAAAGTCATCGACTGGGTCTACACGAAGAAAAAACAGTTGCAGGATTTCCCAGCAGGCGGCACGAAAATGTCCGCGCAAGACATTCTATTTCAGCCGTGTGATATCGCCATCCCTGCCGCCATCGAAAATCAGATTACCGAGCAAAACGCTCACCAGGTGCAGGCGCGCATTCTCTGCGAAGGCGCCAACGGTCCGACCACGTGGCAAGCCGACGCGATCGTCGATGCCAAGGGCATCTTTACCGTGCCCGATATTCTGGGCAATGCCGGCGGCGTGACGGTCAGCTATTTCGAATGGGTTCAAGACCGCCAGGGTTTCTTCTGGCGCGAAAGCGAAGTCAATGAACGGCTTCTCGATGTAATGGAAAGCGCCTTCGACGGCGTCGTGCACTATGCGGAGGGGCACAAGGTGAATAACCGCATTGCCGCGTATATGCTCGCGATTGACCGCGTGGCCAGCGCTCTAAAGTTGCGCGGAATCTACGCCTAGTGTGATAAAGTTCGCCACTAGTCTCCTTATTCGGAGGCCAACAAGTTTCTTGGATGGGGGCAGGGAATCGGCCTGGATCAAACTCCGGGCAAGGAAGGATTGCGTACCATGAACACCAACCCGCTCTTGCCCACCCACCAGAAAAGCGAAGAGCAGCACCGCAGCGAAATCTGCACCGCGGGGAAGTGGATGTATGACCGCGGTTTTATCGTAGCCTGCGAAGGCAATATCTCCGTTCGCCTTGACGAAGACCGCATCCTCACCACACCCACGTGCATGAACAAGGGCATGCTTGAGCCGCGAGATTTGGTCATCACGAATTTAGAAGGCCGTCAACTTTCCGGTGAGCGCAAGTTTTCCTCGGAAATCGCCATGCACTTGTTGTTTTATCGCATGCGTGCCGACGTGAACGCCATCTGTCACGCTCATCCTCCTACTGCCACGGGCTTTGCAGCTGCCGGTCGAGCCTTGGACAAAGCTCTCTTGCCGGAAGTGATCATTGGCCTTGGACAGATTCCACTCGTTCGCTACGCCACCCCAGGTACCCCAGAACTCAGCGACGCCATGGAACCCTTCGTCCCGCACTATGACGCCCTTCTCCTTGCGAATCACGGCGCGGTCACTTGCGGTCCGGATCTCTTGACAGCCTTCTTCCGCATGGAAACCATCGAGCATTTTGCCAAGATCATCCTGGCGGCCGAATTGGCGGGCGACCCTGTCCTTCTTTCCAGCCGCGAGGTCGCGAAGTTAATGGCCGCGCGCGCGAGGTATTTCGTCACGCCGCCGCCAGGCGGAGGCGCCGAACTCCCCGAGACTAATGACAACGGGGAATCGTCTGGGGCTCACGTATCGCTGACCCGCAGTGAGCTCGATGCACTGATTGACGAGGCTGTTCGCAAAGACCGCGCCCGCCGGTAAACTGCTGCCAAATTGGCCCGTCATAGATAATGTTTTTTCTTCGTTGGCGTATCCCCATGCTCCTTCTGATCATCCATTCAGAAGTAAAAAATCAGCGAGGACGTGACTGGTCATCCGTTCCAGCATGTTCGACAGCGAACTCGCCAGAATGAAAGGAGATCACTTATGGAACCGAGAATTGATGCCCGTAGACACGCCCAGGAAGCGCAGAAGGCTATGTATGCTCTGGAACAGTATATTGCCGGATGCGGCCTTGAACACAGCCTCATTCATTTGATGAAGATGCGCGCCTCGCAAATCAATGGCTGTGCCTACTGCATCGACATGCACTCCAAGGACGCCAGGGCTCTGGGCGAAACCGAGCAGCGCCTTTACGAGCTCGATGCCTGGCGTGAAACACCCTTCTACACCGATCGTGAGAGAGCCGCTTTGTCTTGGACCGAGGCTGTTACGTTGGTCTCCGAGACCCATGTCCCCGACTCCGTCTACGACGAGATCCGCAAGCACTTTAGCGAGAAGGAGATCGTTGACCTGACCTTTGTGGTGACAACGATTAACGCTTGGAATCGCCTGGCCGTCGCCCTGCGCGCCGTGCCCGGCCGCTATCGCCCTGCGAGCGCGGCCGCTTCAGCGAGCTAGGCTCTCACTCGTTGACAGGCGAAGAAAAGGCGGCAATACTGGCCTTCCATGATTGGCCAGCTTCGCGGTCGCCTCGCCGAAAAACGCCCGAACCAAATCCTCGTCGATGTCGGCGGCGTTGGCTACCTCGTCCAGGTTCCCCTTTCTACTTATGCCGCTCTCGGCGAACTCCATACCGAAGTGACGCTTCTCATCCATACCCACGTCCGTGAGGACGCGCTTGCCCTCTACGGCTTCGTTTCCTCCCGTGAAAAGCATCTCTTCGAACTGCTCCTCTCTGCCTCGGGAGTTGGGCCCACTCTCGCTCTCAAAATTCTTTCTGGCATGAGCGTCGAAGAACTCGTCCCCGCCATTCGCGGCAGCGATCTTGGCCGTCTAACGAAAATTCCCGGAGTCGGCCGTAAGACCGCCGAGCGCATGGTGGTTGAGCTGAAGGACAGGCTCGACGCTGTGGTATTGGAATCCCAAAAACCGGCGGCTGCTTCTCCCGCAGGCGTCGAGGCTGATGTAATTTCCGCGTTGGTCAATCTCGGTTACGACGCTCGAGACGCCGAAGGCGCCGTCGAAGAGGCCAAGCGTGAAGTGGGTACAACGAATTTCGAGCGATTGCTGCGCGCAGCCTTGCAATCGTTGGCCGCGCCCAAGGGGCGAACAACTCATGCCGGCGCGTAGCCAGTTGCACTGCGGCGCAGTTGTAGGTGCCGAACTTTAGAACGGGTAACGGTCGCGCAGAGTTTATAGGGAAGCCTGAAAAATGCCAGACGCCAGCGCAAAGCGAATGCCAGACCGAGGAGAACAACACAGAATCGTCTCCGGCGCGCCCTATGATGAGGACGCTCGCATCGAAGCCAGCGTCCGCCCAAAACGTCTCGACGAATACATCGGCCAAAAGCGCGTCAAAGAAAATATCTCCATTGCCATCGAAGCCGCCCGTAGCCGCGGCGAAGCCCTAGATCACGTCCTGCTCTATGGCCCTCCCGGGCTGGGTAAAACTACTCTCGCTCAAATCATCGCAAACGAATTAAACGTACCCATCAAGACCAGCGCGGGTCCGCTCCTCGAACGCAAAGGCGACCTCACGGCAATCCTGACCTCGCTCGAAGGCAAGGAAGTTTTCTTTCTCGACGAGATTCACCGTCTCCAGCCTGCCGTCGAGGAAGTCCTCTATCCGGCGATGGAAGATTTTCGCGTCGATTTGATCATCGGCCAGGGTCCAGGCGCGCGCATCCATCCTTTCCAATTGGGCCATTTCACGCTCATCGGCGCTACCACTCGCGCCGGCCTAATCACCGCTCCACTGCGTTCGCGCTTCGGCATCGTCCATCGGCTCGATTTCTACGAGCCCGATGATTTGCTCATCATCATTCACCGTTCGGCGAAAATTCTGAATATTCTGATGGACGATGGCGGCGCCGAAGAAATCGCCCGTCGCTGCCGCGGCACACCGCGCATCGCCAATCGTCTTCTTCGCCGCTCACGAGATTTTGCTGAAGTGCGCGCCGCAGGCCGCATCACCCGCGCTGTCGCCCAGGAAGCCCTTCGTATGCTGGGAGTCGACGAGAGCGGCCTCGACGAAGTCGACCGCAATCTCATGCTCGCTCTTCTCGATAAATATGCAGGCGGCCCCGTCGGCCTCGGCACGTTAGCCGCCGCTCTCTCCGAGGAAGAGGACGCCATCGAAGAAATTTACGAGCCCTACCTCATGCAGATTGGATTGATTGACCGCACGCCGCGTGGCCGCGTCGCCACTGCCCGCGCCTACGAATATTTCGGCAAAGAACTCCCCAAGCGCCAGCCGCGCCTCTTCTGAACGACGCGCAGATTCTCCACCCTAACGTGTGCTCCCGCGCTCGAATCCGCCGATTGCGATTTGCTAAACTGTCCAAGCCATGAGCGTAATCGACGAAGTCCTCGCAGCAAACGAACTCTACTCCCGCACCCACGAATTGCGCAGGCTCACGCCGCGCCCCGAACGCCACCTCGCCGTGCTGACTTGTATGGATACGCGGCTCTCGACTCTCACTCTCGGCCTGAAAAACGGCGATGCCCACATCATTCGAAATGCCGGCGGAATTGTCACCGAAGACAGCCTGCGTTCCCTGGTTGTATCGCATTATTTGCTGGACACCAGGGAGTTCATGATCATCAACCACACCGATTGCGGGCTGATGCACACTACGGAACAGGATTTGCGCAACCGAATTCACAACCGAACCGGAACCGCGGCGGTCGCTCCAGCGTTTTTTTACGCGTTCCAGAACATCGACGAAAATGTTCGCCACCAATTGCAGAAGCTGCGCACCCATCCCTGGGTTCCCAAACAAGTATCCGTCCGCGGATTTGTTTACGATGTGGCCAGCGGGCGTCTGCGCGAAATCTCAGGCACTTGATTCGCGAAGCACCACGCAACACGATCTGAATGATTCTTCTCGGTTCGCCCTGACTACTCGTACCGCAAAGCCACAATCGGATCCACGCGCATCGCGCGCCGTGCGGGAATGTAGCACGCCAAAAGCGCCACTCCAGTCAACAGAATCGCGACACACGCGAAAGTAATTGGGTCGGTCGCTCCCACGCCGTAAATCATTTTCGTAATCAATCGCGTCAACCCCAGCGCAGCCATAATCCCGATGCCCACACCAACGAGCGTAATTCTCATCCCTTCGCCCAATACCATCCGAAGCACGTCCGCGCTGGACGCGCCCAGGGCCATTCGCACACCGATCTCATGCGTGCGCTGGCCTGCCAGGTAGGAAATCACCCCGTAAATTCCAATCGAAGAAAGCACCAGTGCCAGCGCGGAAAAAACGCTCAAGAGCAGCATCGTCATCCGTTGCTTGGCGATGGAATGCGCCACGATGTCCTGCATCGGTCTGACCCCGTACACCACCGAAGTCCCATCCACTCTTTCGGCAGCGTTGCGAATCGCCCCCAATACGCCAAGCGGCGTTCCCTCCGTGCGCGCCACGTACCCGCAGCCGTTTGCCAGCAGCGGCCAGAATTTATCCGGGACCTGCCAAATCGAAAGGTAAACCTGCGCTTGCAGGCTCTGATGCTCTCTCGAACCCAGTCCCCAGTGTTCGACGTGGCCCACCACGCCGACTATTTCCGCTTGGAAATCTAGGAATGCCAGGTTCACCCGTTTTCCAATGGGGTCTTCGTTGGGAAAGTACGTGCGAGCGAATTCGGCGTCTACCAACATGACCATAGGCGCATGCTCGTCGTCGCGCTCCGTGAAACTTCGGCCGCGCTGGACGGGAATTCGCATCGCTTGGTTGTATCCCTGCGTCACGAGATAGAACAGCGCAAACGGCATGTCTTGCGGACTTGCCGGCTTCGGTCGCCCTTCCACCCAAAACGGCACTTCCGAATCGCCCGCCATCGGAAGTGCTCCGCCTTGCATGGACACAGCTTCCACACCAGGCACGCTCTCCAACTGGTGCAAAGTCGCGCGGTATTTATTTCGGAGCTGGCCCGCACTTATGTCCGGGGCGGAGGTCGATGAAATGTCGAACGCCAGTACGTTCCGCGGGTCGAACCCTGGATTGATGCTCCAGAGGGCCGAAAGGCTGCGGATCATCAGTCCCGCGCCGATGAGCAGCACCACCGCCATCGCCATTTCCACTGCAACAAAGACGCTCTGCGTTCGATGCCGTGCTCCGCTCGATCCGCGGCCACCTTCCTTCAGCGTTTCGTGCATGTCCGGCCGCATCGTCTTAAGCGCCGGGACTAGTCCGAACACGATCCCTGTCACAACAGAAATTCCCAGGGTAAAGAACATCACGTGCCCATCGAGCCCAATCTCTTCGGATCGCGGCAAGGTCTGCGGCAGCGCCGCAAGAATTGCCCGCGTTCCCCACTTTGCGAGCAACAGCCCGATCGCGCCCCCAACAATCCCCAGCATCACGCTCTCTGTCAAAAGCTGCCGAATCACGCGCCCTGGGCTAGCTCCCAGTGCCGAACGTATTGCAAACTCGCGCGAACGCCCCGTTGACCGGGCCAGCAGCAAGTTCGCCACGTTCGCGCACGCGATCAACAACACAAAACTCACTGCTCCCAGCAGCACCAGCAGGATTCCTCGCACATTGCCGACAACGTCCGTCTTCAATGGCACCAGGGCAATCCCCGTGCCCTTGTCCGCGTCGGGATAGGCCGCGGCAAGATTCCGTGCAATCGAGTCCATGTCCGCGCGCGCTTGTTCCAGGGTGACTCCAGTTTTCAGTCTCCCGATCGAGTTCATCCCCATGCTGATGTGGCGATTGAGAAACGTCTCGTCGGTCCACTGCCCAATCGGCACATACACGTCCGTCGGGCTGAAAACTGGCAGCCGCTCGGGCGCAACACCTATCACCGTGTACGCCTTCCCATTCATCGTGAGGCTCTTCCCCAAAACATCAGGTGACAATCCAAACTTGCGTTTCCACAGGCCATCCCCGATCACCACTACCGGCGCCGCGCCAGCCCGGTCTTCTTCCGGCAGAATATATCGCCCCAGTATTGGATGAATGCCGAGCGCCGGGAAGAACTCTGCGGAAACCATGTGGCCGTGCAACCGCTCCGGCTCGCCTGCTCCTGTCATGTTGTACTCTTCTGACCGGAAAGCGCCTAAAAAGGCGAACGAGCGGTTATCCTTCCGCCAATCTAGAAAATTCGGATAGCTGATCGAGCCTTGCTCGAACGCAGGGCTCATTGCGTATACCGCCAAAAGTTGATCTGGATTAGCAAATGGCAGCGGATTCAGCAGCACTCCGTTCACCACGGAAAACAACGCCGTATTCGCCCCAATCCCCAGCGCCAGCGTCAATACCGCGATCGCCGTGAACCCTGGATTTTTCAGCAATACCCGCAGCCCGTAGCGCACGTCTTGCCAGAAACTCATCATTGCCACCCCCTGCCGCGCACTTTGCAGTCCTCGGCCTTTCGCTTAGAGATACGCTGTTCGTCTCTCCTTTGTTCCCGCCAAGTGGGACAGACATTCTTGTCTGTCGCCTTTCATCGCACAGCTACAACACCCCTCAGCCTTCGCCCACCCCTCCCCCAAAGACGCCATCCGCGCACAATTCTTAACGCGAATCACTTGCACAGCGAGTTGAATCCACCAGTTGAATCTAGAGCACGGACAAACTAAAGTTCGCTAATGCGAGCGTAGCGATACTCTGGCCACTCCCGCGCACAATCCGCTCATGCACATCGTCTATTTGTCGCTAGGTTCAAATGTCGGCGACCGCGAAACCAATCTCCACGCGGCGATTGCCGCGCTCACGCCAGCCAGCGTGCGCGTCAACCGAGTTTCCTCGATCTATGAAACCGAACCGGTCGACTATCAAGACCAGCCGTGGTTTCTGAATTGTGTCGTGGAAGCGGAAACAGACATGCAACCGCAACCGCTATTGCAAGCCCTGCGCGCCATCGAGTCGCAAATGGGCAGTAAAAAAGAATTTGCAAAAGGTCCGCGCAAAATCGATCTGGACATCTTGCTCTACGGCTCCGAGATCATCGAGACTCCGGAGCTGCAAATCCCCCACCCGCGGATGCTCCTCCGCCGATTCGTTCTAGCGCCTCTCGCCGAGCTGGTTCCAACCCTCAAACATCCCACTTGGAACGCCACAGCCGCAGAGTTGCTAGGTCAATGCTCCGACAAAAGCGTGGTCAGGCCATTTTCCCCACGTTAACGTCTCGCGCAAATTCCTGCGTGAGCCTCTCCTCGACTTCGTAGGGGAACGGCATGCCGTGCCCGTCTTTCTCTGTCAGACCGCAAACGCCTCACGAAGTTCGGTGCAGAAGCAACCGGTGCAGCGTCATAGGCTTCGGTGAAATCGATTCCAGCTCAATCAGCGAAAGCCTTCCCTCCGTGATCTGCCGCCACCGGTATACTCCGGGCTCGCTCTCGACCACCTCTCGCCCGTTCAAGTTCCTCAGAAATTCCCGCGCATCCGTAATCGCCGCTGTTTCGCGGTACGTCGGCCGCGCCAGCGCCTCCACTGCGTAACTCCGCAGCAGCTTGCTCCAGTAATGATCGAACAGCTCTCCGGACGCGAAGATGTCGCTCCACGCCACGTCGCCGCCATACGCAACGACCACGCCGACCACGCGCTCTCCCTTCAGTCCCGCCGTAGTCCGGTTGAACCGCCGCTGCAATTCCTCCACGAATTCGTCCACCGAAGCTCCCACCCGGCTGTGCTGGTAAATCTTTTCATAGGACTGCGTAGGTGCCGCGGTCGCAATTGCACTTTCCAGTGCGCGCGGGCTGATTCGCGCCTCGCTGTATCCGTCTGCCATTTCCGCGGAAGCAGGAGGTGGTGTCTTCGACAGCGTGCCCGATCGCACTGCATCCCAAACCTCATTCTGGTTCTGCGCAACGGCCGCCTGCTCGCGCACGCTCGGGTGCACAATCATCTTTGAATCCTTGAATTGCGCGCTGGCCCCCGTCCACCGCCCGTGTTCCACGCAGAACACATCCAGCGGCAGCGGCTGCGAACCCACCGGAACAATCCGGTCCTTGCCAATAATCCGGTCCTGCTTTCCCCCGCTTACCAGCTCGCCTGCCAACAAAAGCAGCGGCCGCTTGCTCCGGTTGATCAGCACTAGTTGGTTGACGCTTGCCCCCGTGTTGTACTGCGGCACAATAACCGGCCGCCCATCCCGCGTCCGCGCCAAGCCCGCCGCACCTTGTTCGCTGACAATCACCTCGCCACTTGAAAGCCCCTCATCGAGCGTCAAAAACGGTGAAGTGTCCTGGCTCGATGAACTTACGACCGGAAAAATTGTGATGTTCTCATACGAGACCGGATCCAAGAGCCGCCAGTTACCCTCCAGCTTCCCCGGCACAGGATTCGGCGACGCCCCAATCAGCGCCAGCCCCCCCAATGCGCTAATTCCAAACAAGCCGCCAAAAATAGCTCCCAAAATTGATCGTTCCATAAAACCCTCCTTCGCGTGACCTTTCCAGGACGCGACTCGGGCTTAGAACGTGGAACTCTGGATTTCTTGCAGTCCTAGGTGCAGCGAAGTGCGGACGGCTCGGAAAGCAGTCCACGTGAATGGAGCGGAGCTCCGTCACGCCGGAGCAGGGAAGAAGAGCTGGGTTTTAGGCGGTATCCCGCGGCTTTACGGAGCCGGCGGCTTCAGTTCGTACTCGTGCGGCGGCTCGGCGCCAAGTAAATGGCGCACGAAATAGTCCCACCGCCGCCGCGTCATGTAGAGAGTCTCGCTCCCATAGCCGTGGTGCTGGTTCGGCAGCAGCAAAAGATCGAAATCCTTGTTGGCTTTAATGAGTGCATCCACGACGAGCAGCGTATT
>JBGPLB010000027.1:0-33753 GCA_041486245.1 Candidatus Acidiferrum sp. | reverse complement strand
GCGGTGGCCACATAGACGGATTGCATGCGGAAAGTAGCGATGGTGACGATGGTAACGACGGCAAGCAAGAATGACAGAATGAGCCACTGGTGCTTGCGGAGGATCAGCAGGTAATCGTAGAGATGCGGCTCACGCGGCGAGAGATCCCAGGCCGGAAGGCGAGAGGAAGGTGGAATCAGCTCAACGGAGCCGTTCGCGCCGTTTTCCCGGGGAACGAGTTTGTTCTCTTCAGCCATGTTTCAGCGATACGCGAGCCGGTAAAGGGCGACGCCTGAACCGAGGGCGATGCCAAACTCGAGGGACCGCAGAATGGCTTGCTTGGCTCCACTCTCGGGTATGTAAAGGATGTCGCTGGGTTGGAGCTGCACATCTTCGGCTTTGCGATTCAGAATTTTCTTTAGATCGAGTTGCATTTCGTGCTGCTTTCCCTGGGCATCCTTGCGAATGACGACGGCGTGGTCCGTCTTCGCGGTACGGGTAAACCCGCCGGCCAATGCGAGAATCTTCAGAGTGTTCAATTGCTCGCGGTCATTGGTGAGCACAAAACCGCCGGGTCTTCCGACCGCGCCCAAAACGTACACGATGCCGGCGTGTGGGACGGTCACGACATCGCCTGCCTGCAGGAGAACATTGTTCTTGATATTGCCTGCCTCCATCAGCTGATACAAATTAACGGTGATCGTATCCACAGCGGGAGAAGCCGATGGAACACCAGCGGCGTCAATGGATTTCTCCGACGAATGGTTCTGGTCCGGCAGTTCGGGAGGCTCCGCCGTCGCGCCGTTGGATGACGCGGAAGGGGCAGGGGCAGCGGTGGCTGCGGGCGCTGAGCCTGGCTTGTTGGATTGAGACTTCGCAGGAGCTGCATCCGCAGGGCTGATCGCGGGAGGCTCCGAATCCTCGAAAGACATCTGTGGAACGGGCCGCGTGATAATGACTTGGTCGCCGGCATCATTGGAGAGGCCGCCAGCTTCTGCAAGAACTTCGAGAAGCGTGACCTCGCGGTCAGCCTGGTAGACCAACGGATGAGCGACAGCCCCAACAACCGTAATGGGCTTGCTCTTTCTTTCCCTGACGGTAACGCTTACCTCGGGATGCGAAACTAAGCCGTTCGCTTCCAACACCTCGGCAATCTTCTGTTGCGCCTGGATTTCGGTGAGGCCGGAGACACGCAAGCGCACGGGCACGAGGGGGATTCCGACGGTACCGGTTTGGCTCACTCGCACATCGCGACTCAGTTCCTTCACGTCGAATACTTCGATCGAGAGCAAGTCGCCGTTTCCAATTATGTAATCGTGCGGCGCCCTGCGCGCAGCGACAGAGAGCTCGCGAATGCGATCGTTTGTTTGTTGTGGTGTCTCGAGAACGTCCTGCGCGCGGCTGGGCGGCGCCAGAATGACTAACCCGAGCAGGGTGATGGAGAGACAAAACGACGTCCCCGCACCCAGTCTCGCTGGCTGCATACGAATAGATGACCCCCAGGATTGATTATACAGACAGAAGGACGAAGTCCGTCAGGGTTTTCCTGACCCCCGGCGGGTGCGTTCCGAGTCGGGGATTCCGGGCGTTGGCTGGTGAATCTCGCTTGTCGCCAGGTTCGCCATCAGGAAAAAAAGGAGAGCGTTTGAGGGAATATGCAGATTGAAATCGACAAGGCTGTGAATAAGAAACCCGAGACAGGCCACGAGGCCCGAGAGTTGGAGGGCTGAAGAAAAGGCCCCACTGAGCCGAGACAGGTGGCGCAGAGAACCAAAGAGCAAGACGCCCAGAAACCAGGCGCAGCACAAACCCCCTGCAATGCCTGTCTCCGCAAGACCTTCCAGGTAGTCATTGTGGGTGTGATTGACGATTTTTCCATCATAATGCGTTTCATAGGCTGGAAAAACAAGCTGGAGGGTGCCAAGACCCGTGCCCTTCCAAGGATGGTCCAGGAATATCCGCCAAGTGTCAGCTCTCATGGAGGCGCGCTTCCCGGCGGTTACCTCAAGAGATTGAAGGGTAGAAAACCGCTCGACGAGCTGCTGCACACCCAGCCAGGAGACCATGAGAAATGCCAGCAGGAGAACCGCGCCTCCGGAGAGCAGGTGTTTTCCGGCAGTGCGGCGAAGAACCAGCCAGAGGACCACGACGCCGACTTCCACAGCGAAACTGACGATCCCCCCGCGAGACGCCGAGAGAAACAGAGCCCCGATGGGTACCACCGCAAACAGACTGACCAGAAACCAGCGTTCGCGGCGGACTTTGCCGAGGACCAGGGGCACTAGAGAGAGAGGAATGACGAGCTCCGCGAATCCAGCGAAATGATTGCGATTGACGTAGGGGCCAAAGGGGATGCCCCCATAATGCATTTCGCGAAACCAGTAAAGCCTTCCGTTGAACGTGAGATGCTGCAAGATGCCGAAGAGGGACACAAGGAATCCGAAACTCATCCCAAACCAAATGAAGCCCCGCCAGTCCTCGAGCGTTCGGAATGCCTGCGTGGCTAAAAAGAGAATGAGGATATCGGCGAGAAGAAGCTGTAGCTCCACGCGCGTACTGTAGGACGAAGCCGTGCCATGAAAGACCAATTGGCCGGCACCGATCAGAAAAAGAAAGACAAGCGGCAATAACAAAGGCGAAACGATGAGCTGTTGTTCTCGCGCGAGAAAGGCGCGCACGGCCCAGGCGAGAAATAGCGATGCCGCTCCAATTTCAAGGACAGCGCGAGCCCAGTCCTCGACGGCGCCATGCGAGGCAACGCCAAAGACCACGAGCGCGCAAATGCCGATGCGGAAGGGCTTCATTGCTTCGAGCTCTCCGCGGGTTCCGGCACCAAGTCAACGTCATCGACCCAGGCGAAGCCGAAAATCTTGCTGTCAAACTTCTCGCTCGGAAGCCGAGTCACGCAAAGCTGCAGCTCACTGACGTCCTTTCCCGCGTTCCAATGCATGCTGATTTTTGTCCACGGCTGGGTGCCGCGAACATCATCCGTCCGGGAAATGGAATTGACCGAATTACTGAAGGAGTGAAGAGCAAATCGGACGCCTTGATCGGTGGATAGAGCGTGCGTTCGAACCCACGCGGAAAATCTGTACGTGGTGGAAGGCTGAACCGCGACATACTGACAGACATCGCTGAAATTTACGTTGCTCAAGCCATTAAACGTCAGCTGCAGGGAATTACTTCCGGAGTGTTTCTCTTTCGAATCGAGAGTCACTTGCACACCACCGACGAAAACAGGGTAGCGCCAAGTGAATCCTCCGCCGGTAATGTTTGATTCGAATCCGCCGTCCCAAACGAGGGAATTGGGAGGATCCGAAGGCCGCGAGACGCCGGCGATGGCCAGAGCCTGATCCCATACTTGCCGGGCCTGCGTCATCTGCAGCTTGTGGATGAGCACTTCGAGGAGAGGAAACGACTCGCGCAGGGGGAAGTGCGGATGGAGAGCAGCGAGCCGAGACCACACGACGAGAGCCTGGTCCGCCTGTTGCTGCTCTGTCAGCGCGGAAATCACGCTCAAATAAGCATCCTGAGAGTTTGGCAACACGCGGTCCAAGGCAGCGTTAACGTCCGGCACGAAGCGCTTGCAGAGAAGAAATGCCGCCGCTCCGCGTTTCGGGTCGGCTTCTACAGCATGTTTGATCTCTGCGAATGCGGCATCGATTTCGCCCTTTCGAAGCAAAAAATTTCCATAGCGCCAGGAAACTTCAGGGGAAAGCGGGTACACGCGCTTGGCTTGAAGTAATGCATTTTGGGCGCCCGCGAGGTCGCCTTCAGATTCGTATTCCGCACCCAGATCGAGCCACGCGTCGGCTGATTGGGGATTAAGCGTCAAAGCTGTTTGGTAGGCGAGAATGGCGCGGCGGGCATCCGGAGCTTCCAGGTTGTATTGCCAATAGCGGCCGAGGAGATACCAGTTGCGCGCGTCATCCGGCTCGAGCTGCGTGGCGCGCTCGTACCCTTGCTGCGTATTCAGCCCTGCATCGTTCACTGCAATGGCATTGCGGATGCCGGAGTAAGAGAGAGTGGCGGCGAGCACGAATGCAAGAAGAACAAGAAGCCCGCGCCCGGCAGAACTGGAGAGACGAAGTATCATCCCGCGATACTGTGCACAGACAAACTCTCAGATGCAAGGCGAAAGTCTGGAAAAGCCGGGCGGGCACAAGGCCTGTTTCTGCTGAAAGAGAGCTACTTGCCCATGGACGCAGAGAGCGTTTCGTCGGCGCGTCCGCGGCGGCGGACGTCGATCCCCAAGCGCTTGATCTTTTGGTTCAGCGTCGAAAGGGGAATCATAAAACGCTCGGCCGCTTCGGTCTGATTCCAGCCGGTGCGTTCGAGCATGTCTATGATGATGCGGCGCTCGATCTCGTCCATGATTTGGAAGAGAGAAGGCTGCGGGTGATCGGCGGCGGAACGGGAACCAGGTTCTCCAGGCAAAGGCGGTAGAAATTCCGAGAGCTGCAGCCGGACTCCGCGGACGATTTCCTTGCTGCGAATGCTTTCAGGAAGCAGATCGACGTCGACGCGTTCCTGCGTGGAGAGCACCACGGCGCGTTCGACGACATTTTCCAGTTCACGGACATTGCCCGGCCAGTCGTAATCCATGAGCAGCTTCATGGCGCCGGCCGTAAACAGGCGCATGGGCTTGGTGTTCTCGAGGCAGTAGCGCTCAAGGAAATGGGCGAGCAGGGCGGGCACATCCTCGCGGCGATCGCGCAGTGGCGGTAGCTGGAGGTGGATTACGTTCAAACGGTGGTAAAGGTCCTCACGAAAACGGCCTTCGCGCACAAGCGTGAGGAGATCGACGTTGGAGGCGGCGACGATGCGCACGTCCACCTTGATTTGTTCCGTGCCGCCGAGGCGCATGAACTCGCGCTCCTGAATGACGCGGAGCAGTTTCGCTTGAGTTTCTGGACTGATGGTTGCAATCTCGTCAAAAAAAATGGTGCCTTGATCGGCGACCTCGAAGAGGCCTTTCTTGGAAGCGATAGCGCTGGTAAAAGCGCCCTTTACGTGGCCGAAAAGCTGCGATTCGAGCAAATCTACGGGAATCGAACCGGTATTGACTGGCACGAAGGCCTTGTCCGCGCGCGGGGAAGCCGAGTGTATGGCTTTGGCGATGAGCTCTTTGCCGGTGCCGCTCTCCCCGCTGATCAGCACGGTGGAACGCGAGGGAGCCACCTGAGTGACCAGATCGAAGAGCGTCAGCATCTTTTCGCTCTTGCCGATGATGTTGGGAAAATTGAAACGCTGTTTGAGCGCGCGCTTGAGTTGGACGTTTTCTTCACGCAGGCGGCGTGACTCGACGGCTTGCGCCACCTGAGCCAGAAGTTCGTCATTGGACCAAGGTTTGGTGATGTAGTCGAGCGCACCGCCCTTGAAGGCGGCGCGCGCCATCTCAATCGAGCCGTAGGCGGTGATTAGAACGACGGAAAGCTGCGGATCGCGCCGGTGAATTTCCCTCAGCAGCTCAATGCCATTGCGGTCGGGCAGACTGACATCCAGCAGCAGCAAATCGTACGGGTGCTCTTCCAGCTTGGCGAGGCCGGATTCGCCGGTATCCGCGCTAGAGACGCCGTAACCTTCACTGGTTAGGAGAAGTTCGAGGCCTTCGCGAATTTCCGATTCGTCATCGACTACCAGTATCGAACCCTTAGACATGAACCGACTTCCTGACCGCGGGGAATTCCACGTGGAATGAGGTGCCTTTGCCGGGAGTCGAGCGGACATCGATTTTTCCGGAGTGTTCCTTAATGATGCCGTAACTGACAGACAAACCCAGGCCGGTCCCGCGGCCATTGGGTTTGGTGGTGAAGAAGGGATCGAAGATGCGGTGAATATGTTCGCGAGGGATGCCCGCACCGGTATCGACAACTTCGATCTCGACGCTGCCGTTGTGCGTTCCCGTACGCACCTCCAACAGGCCGCCGCCAGGCATGGCGTCTCGCGCGTTCAGAAAAAGATTGAGAAAGACCTGTTGAAGTTTGTTGGCGGATCCACGAACTGCCGGCAAAGTGTTGCCCAGGTTCTTCACGACTTGAATCTGCGAGGTCTTCAGCGGGTGAGAGACGAGCGAAAGGGTTTCCTCCACCACGCGGTTTACGTCGATGTCCGCGGCTTCCGCGGCTCCCGTGCGCGAAAAATTCAGAAGATTGTTGACGATTTCGCTGGCACGAAATGTCTGCTTGACGATCTTCTCGATGATCGACTGCCGCGGATCGCCGTCAGGCATCTGCTTTGCCAGCATCTGGATGTAATTAGAAATCACCGCCAGGGGCGTATTTACTTCGTGGGCGACGCCCGCGGCGAGGAGACCAAGAGACGTCAGCTTCTCGGTTTGCGACATCTGCTCTGCCATACGCTCGCGCTGCGTGACATCGTCGAAGAGCAAGAGACGCCCGATACGCTCGGCGGACTTGCTGACGAGTGGAGTGATGGAAACGTTCAAAGTGAGCGCTTTGCCCTGATGGTGCAGGCGCTGTTTGTAAATCCCGGTGATTTGCTCCTCGTCCCCGCGCGCCGCAATCTCCGTTGCAAGTTCTTCCGGAAGAAGGGAGCGGAGCTGCCGGCCAACGGCTTCATGCCGGGCCACTCCGAAAAGCTGCTCCATGCGCGTATTCCAGGATTCGACGATGCCTTCCAAATCTACTGCCAGAACGCCGACATTCAACGATTCCACGATGTTTTCGCTGAAGTCTTTGAGGCGCGCAATTTCGAGAGCCTTTTGCTCGAGCGAGGTATAAAGCTGAGCGTTATCGAGAGCCACGGCGACATAGCCGGCAATGGTTTCCACCAGCTCGACGTCATCGCTGGAGAGATAGTCGCCGTCGACGGTTTTTCCGAGCCCCAAAACGGCGACGGTGTGTTCGCGGATGCGGCAAGGAACATAGTAATTTAGGTCGAGCTGCTCGAGAGTGCGGCGAACCGGTTCGCTGACCTCTCGAGCCGCGCGGGGCGACTCAAAAAACAGCGCTCCGCGGGCAAACTCGGGCCGGGCCGGTCCGAGGAAACTGAGATCGAGGGGCTCCGCGAGACGCACACCCATCGAGCGAGCCAGGCGGAGACTTCCCGGGTTCGAAACGTCTTCGACAAATATGGCGAGGCGGTCGACAAGGAGCGTTTGCGAGACGCGGTCCATCACCGAGCCAAGCATGGGCTCAAGCCGCACTTCGTTTGTGAGCGTGCGGCCGAACTCGATCAAGGTGCGGCGATAGTCCAGGCGGTCGCGGTAAAAGAAACGGTCGAGACGCGCTTGAATCCATTCGCGGAAGGGCTGGAAAAGCAAAGCGGCGATAACGATGGCGATGATGCCGCCCACGGGGCCGTTAGCCTGTGCATGAAAGATCTGAGGGATCAACGCCACGAAAAAGAAATAAATCGTGGCGATGGCAGCTGTGGCCGCGGTATACGCCAGGCCGCGTTTGAAGATAATGTCCACATCCATTAATCGGTAACGAATGATGGCGTAGCCGAAGCACAGTGGGATGAACACCAGGCTGACCGTCGAAAATTTCATCCAGGGCTTGGAAGCCGCATCGAAGGCATACGGCAGAATGTAGAGAACGGCGAAGGGAACAGTCCCGACGAACGTCCCGGCGGTCAGCCATTTCAATTGCTGCCGCAAGACCCCGGGCGCCGCCGCGCGATAATTGCGATAGAAAACAAGTCCGGCCACAAGAAAACACGCGCCGAGATAGCTGTAAGCAATTTTATCGAGAAGAACGCGCGAACCGAGCCAAGGCACAAAACCGAGGGCTCCCAAAGCAGTGCTGACATGAACCAGAAGAATCGCGAGCGGCGGAAAATAGACGAAGCTGAGCTTGGAAAGCCACCGGCCTGCGCCTTCCGTGCGTTCCGGGAAAACTAAAGCGAAATGCAGCAATAGAGCCGGGGTGAGCAGTTGCGCCAGGATTTTGACCCAATAGACCTCGTAATCGAAGGTATCCAGCTTCCCGCTGTAATGGAACGAATAGAAAATGAAAGACACCAGGCAAAAAATGTAGAAGTGCACCGCGCGAGGTGCGTTCCAGCGGCGTGCAAAAATGAAAAGTCCGATGAAGAGATAAATCAGGCCGACAATACGCTCATAATTTTCAATCGAGGTGGGCTTCTCGGCCGGTGCAGTTACCAGAGGAGTCTCAAACGTCTCGCCGTTTCGCAAGAGCCTGTAACGCACTTGAGTCCAAAGTCCTGCGCGCCACAAACGCTTGGTTACTTGCACTTGCCGGGTGACGGGAGTCCCGTTGATGGCCAGAAGGTGATCGCCATCGCGGACCCCAGCGAGCGCGGCGGGCGAATTCTGCGCCACCTGTCGCGCCTGAACCCCTTGAGGGGTATCCAGCCATACGACCCCATCGTCGGGAGACTCGAATTCCGTTCTCTGGACGAAGTTCAGCCAAGCAAAAATCATGGCTGCCAGCGTGGCAAGCGCTAGCACTACGGCCCCAAGGCTCACTTTCAGATTCTGCTTCATGGCTGGCCCAGGCAGGGTGACACCCCACCAGTCGCTCTCAAGTGCAAACGAATGTCCATTCTTTGGAAGAGTGCTCTGTCAAAAAGCCCACTATATTTCAATAACTTACAGGAACCTCGGGCTGAGGGAGCAAAGATAATCCACTTTCTGGAAGGATGCATACAGCTTTCTAAAGCCCAATTTGCGACTAAAATTGCAGGCTTAGACCACCTCGGAACGTGCGGAAAGCGGGCATCAGGGTCAGACGACCGTCCTGGGTGTTGAGGGTCACATAGCCTTGGGCGAAGAGGTTATCGCATTCCGCGTTGGCTTCCCAGCGACCGGGACCAAACTTGGGCAGGCGCTGGTGGACACCGAGATGGAAGTAAGGCTCGATATCAAAAAGGGAATCGCCAAAGCTGTCTACGCGAGTGAGCGTCGTGCCGCTAATCCACTGATAACCGACCGACACCCTCGTGCCAAAACGCGGCATCCTTTCGGAGATTTTAACTCCGGCGGACTGACGACCGGCGGTGCGGAACAACTCCCGGAGCGGACCGACCGCGGCGCTCGAAGGAGTAAGGGCGCCTGCAAAGGCATAGAGCGCGGTTAGCTCTACATCGTCACCGATCTTCTCTTTGTACGCCGCACGCGTGCCCCAACTGCTTGAGGAGCCGCCGTCGTAGGAGAAACCATTTGAAAATACATCTTGGAAGTAATCGGCAACGGGAAGATTGTTTCCTCGCCCAAAGACCGCGATATGACTATTGTCTTCATGAAACACTGCAACCTGCAACTTGCCTCGCGCGCCCAGCTTTCGTTCCGCTGCAATCTCCTCGTGGAAACCGCTCTCCAGCACGGGACGTCCGCCTCGCCACATCAGGACGGGAAAGGCATCGAGTTCGTTCAATGCAGCCGCCAAAGTACTGCCAGTCTCGCCGTCCATTGTTTCAAGCGGTTCAGGACCGGTTGGCATGGATGCAAAAATAAGTGACGCTTGCCAATCGCTGGAAATGCGCGCATCAAGTTGCATGCGCGGACGCAGGGAAGACGCTGGCCGTCCGAGACCGACCAAAACATATTCTCCGCCGTACTCAAGGACGGCGCGAGTCCCAAAAACCAAGGAACCGCCTTGATCGATACGCACGCCGCGGAACATCGGCCCCACATCTCCCAGCTTCGATTCGCGCAGGACCAGGGCCGTGTGCGGGCCCGCGCCGAGCGAACCTGAGGGGAGCCAGACCGTTGCGATTCCACCAGCTGGGGAATTACCTTCATAGCTTATGAGACCGGCAAGGAGAAGCCGGCTCGTTTGTCCCAGCTGCTGATCGTAGGCAAACGCGGTAGCTGGGCTGGCGGGAAGGTTCGAAACCGAGCCAGGTCTGCGAGCGCCATCGGTAAATTCCAGGCGGCCGCGCGCCGGTTCCATGGGAACAGAATCCGAGTCCACATTGACTGCGCTCAGAGGATCCTCTTCAACCCACTGAAGCACCGGACGTACGGAACTCGCCGTGCGAAGCACCCACTTCCAATCGTCCGGTTCGGAGGCGGCAGCAGAAGGAGCGCGCCGCAACTGCTCAAGGGAAGAAAACATGGATTCCATCTGGATGCGAACAAGAGTCGTGAGATTGGCGCTAACGCGGATGTGCTTTTCGAGAGTAGGGAGAAATCCTGCGAGCGTGACGCGCACGGTATAAAATCCGGGAGCAAGGCGTTCGCTGCGGAAGATTCCCTGAGTGTTGGTGAAAAAGTCGAGAGGCGCCGAGGCTGCAGCCAATTCCGGGATCACTTCCACACTGGCTCCCATTTGCGGTGTGCCAGCGGCGTCTCGAACCACGCCCGAGAGGATTCCCTGAACAGACTTCAACTGCGCCACAGCCGGAGACGCTCCCATAACTGCGAACGCCGCGGCCAGGACGAGAGCCCCCGTGACTCGGACCTGTCCTTTAATCACTGCGAGCTACCTCCCCGGAACCGTGATGGCTGCCGCCTTGGTCGGTTCCTGTGGCCCCCTGACGGTAAAATCAGCAGACTTGGAAATCGACTGATTGGAAATGCCATCCTTGGCATCAATCTCAATGGTGTATTTGCCGGGCGTGAGCGATGCAAGCGGGAGCCATCGTTCGATGGTGACTTGGTCCCCGGTCTGCTTCATCTCTGCGGACGTTTCCTTGAACTGCAGCACCTGCTGAGCGCCCTTCTTCACCGTGTACTCGAAAGTGGCGCTGGACTTGTGCGTCGTCTCGTCAGGCTTAAGGTTGTAAACCTGGAGATAGATTCCCAAGCGATCGGCGGTCGTGAAGTCATTCTCCAGGCGCGGCCGCACTTTGGTTGAGCCCAAAACGAATTGTCCGCTGCCAATCTGTTTGGCTGGAACATGTTCAAGCTGATCCGCGAGAATGAGCGTGCTCGCATCCAACTTGTCGTCTGCGTAGCGCGGCACGGCGAGCCTGGTGTTCACTACGCCGACGTTTCCGCTCTGAACGTCCTTGATGACTAAGTCCAGCCGATACAACCCAGGGCGGAGTGGAATGGCTTTCTGATAGATCGACTGCAATTTAAGCGACTGCTGAAACAGGGAGTCCGGGAAATCCTTTGCGACGGGATCTTCAAACGTCTGCACCACACGGCCGGTCAAGGTGCTGACGCGGCCAAAAATGTTAAGCGTGGCCGAATGGATGCCCTCTTTCGATTGGAAGGAAAGCTGGCCGTTGGAAACCTGAATGGTTATGGGAACCAACACAGTGTCGTTGGTTACTTTCAGAAAATCCGTGCGCCAGTTGAATTTCAGCTGATCCCTAACAATTCGTGCGGTCACAATTGCTTCAAGATCCTTAAACTTGACCTCGGGAGGCTTCTGTATTTTGGCGTACAGTTCCAGGCGATTGAACTCATCCATGCTGGCTGGCGTTCCACCCAAGGCCGTCGGGAGGTTGGTGCCGTCGGAGCGCGTGAAGCGGTCCGTCTTTGAGGCCATACCCATGGATTCCAGCAAGCTCAAGCCGGCGCCCGGCACGTGAAGCAAGGCATCCTTCTCAGAGGGATCCATGGTGAGGTGGTATTCACCCGAGCCGCTGGGATCGACGAACTCGAGTTCGACGTTTTCGCCGATGCCTTCCAGGTAGCGATACCGCCACTTTTCCCAGGCATACGTGGTCGTTGACCCTCCGCCCTCTTCCATGGGTCGATCATACGTTCCCCCCGTGGGATGGGAATCCACTTCGTCGGCGGGGCCCCACATGATGTAAGTCCGTCCGCGGTCAGTCTTCCATCCTGGTATGCCGGAGGCATAGTGCTCGTTGGTGTAAGCGATGCGACGATAGTGCTCCTCTTTAAAATCGTTTTCAGGGAGGTCGGGATTGCTGCTGCGCCGCAACCAAAACTGCTCGATAAACTGTTCGCGCTCTTCGTTGGTATCGAGCTGTAAAAAAGCATTCCTCTCTTCGGGAGAAATGATGTAGATCACATCCTCGTTAAGCCATTGCCTATACTGGTTATCGAGTTCCTTGAGGGTTTTGCGCGCCTTTTGTTTCTGTTCTTTTCGCTGCTCTTTGGTGAGCGTCTGAGGAGGCAAAGGATTATTGGGATCCTGGGCCTCTTGCGCCGATATCGAAGGGATAATGATGGCAAGTACGAATGCAGTAGCAATCAGGGTACGAACAACCCGTGGCATCAGCACACCTCTAATCCTAGGACGATTGGATTCTACGCCCTGACGAGCTGCCCGTCAATCGCGGAATCCCCTGCATTTTGAGAGACTTGTCCCCCGACTGCGGTTAGAACCGCAAAGGAAGCGAAGAGTTGCCTGACAATTTATGACCTGACCTAAGGGACAGGATTCGCGGGCAAACCTGGGGTACGCAAGAAGTACGGCGAGAAAGCCTCTCCAAAACCTGCCGGGACGAAATTCTGGTGGGGGCGCCTACTGTACGCGGTGGTTTTGAACGTCCGAGCCGACCAAAGTATCGAAGATTGCCAGGACGTGTCTGCGGTATTCCACCATGCGCGTGAAGATATCGCGCAGTTCCGGCTCGCGTTCCGCCTCGCGGTGCCATTTGGCCAGAACCAGCGCAGGGACTTCAATATCTCTACGGAGCTTTTCCGCGGAATGGCCACGCAGGAAGAGACCATAGAAAAACGCGGCTTCTCGCTGTGGAAAGTCGAAGTCGTGTACGACTTCTGACGGAACGATTTGTGGCAAGGTGGCCATAAGGAAAAGGGCAGTTTACCGAAAAGATTTTCCCCGTCAAGTAGTACCCGCAGATTGCTGCCTCTACTTGTGTAACTCCCCATCCGGTGTTGAAGCACCTTGGTACAACCTGGGGGTTGCCAGCGGATACTAACCGCCGTAGGATGCTTAGAGCCATGGCAGGGTTACACAACTCGGTCGCTGGACGAGCTTTCGGGCGTTTTGCCCGGTTCGGGCTCCTGACCGGACTCCGCTCGATCGAGATCAACCGGGAAGAGTTCCGGCGGCATCTCAAGAAGAAACATGGGCTTGTGGTGGCGGACTTCCGGCAAATGCACCTGGTACCGCTGCCGCGTCTGGATGCCATTGCCAAGATTCTGATTCGGGACACGGAGCGGTTGGCGCTCCTCGAAGGGGCCGGTTTTGGACTCGGCGGAATGATCACCATCATTCCAGATGCAGGGCTTCTCACCTTTCTGACGATACGTCTTGTCCAGAGGCTTTGCCTTCTCTACGGGTTTGAGCATACCGGACAGAGCGAACGGTTGGAACTGTGGATGGCGGCCGCCGCGGCCATGGGCGTAGATTACGGCAAGGAGCTGGCGGAGAAACAAATCCTGGAAAAGCTTGCGCCGCGAATCGCCGAGCGGCTGGCCGTCAAGTTGGGACAGGAAACGGCTGAAAAATGGGTTGGGCGCATGATCCCGCTCGCCAGTTCGGCGATTGGCGGCGCACTGAACTTTACCTTTGTGCGCGCATGGGGCGGCCGCGTGCAGCGCAACCTTCGCGTGCGGCATGTTGCTGGGCAGCCGTATGCCGCCGGACATCCTCGTTCGGCTCATATTCCCGCTCAAGCTGTTCTCGTCTAGACTTCGCGGCTGATTACGATGGGCGGAAACAGATGGCAGGCGACACCGCTCCGATGAAGCTTCGTTGCCAAGCGATGAGAGCTATTTTTACGACTCTGTGCGTTTTGGCAGTCTTCTGCACCCCGCCTCCGGCACGTTCGCAGGACCAGGAAGAAATTAAGGGCGCACCCGCTGAGCCCGCCGATGCCCAGGAAATCCGCAGCCAGATTGCCGCCGTGGAGAAACTGCAACACACCCTGCCGGACCGCGGCGCGGCCCTCTATTTCCTCGCTATCGCAAGAGAACATCTAAGAGAGACTCGCGACGCGCTGACGCTCTTGAAAGAATGCCTCGCGTTGCAGGAAGGGTTCGATCCTTCAGGTGAGCCTGCTTTCCTTGAATTGAAGGAAATGAAGGAATTCACCACACTGATCGAAAGTGTCCACCGTGATTTCCCGGCGACAATGCAAGCACGCGAGGCGTTTCGGACAACAGAGAAAGACCTGGTCCCGGAAGGCCTGGCTTACGATGCGCAACGAAATGTCTTTTATCTGAGCAGCCTCAATCGACGAAAGATTGTCGAGATCGGCCGAGACGGCAACATTTCTGATTTCGTGCCGGAAGACCGTTTTGGGCTGCTGCCTGTGCTCGGAATCAAACTGGATCCCAAGGACAATACCGTTTGGGCGGATTCTTTCGCGGACAACGGGCAGACCGAGCTATTGCACTTCGATCCGACGGGAAAACTGCTAGGACGCTTCAAACCAGAAGGCGCGGGCAAGCACGGCTTCAACGATCTGGTCATTCGGAAAAACGGCGAAGTGATCACGACGGATAGCCTAGCGGGTGCCGTGTTTCGGTTCGACCCAGTAGCGGACCGGTTCAAGGCTCTGTCGCTTCATCGCCCGCTTTTTTATCCGAATGGGATTGCTCTTAGCACTGACGACCAAACTTTGTACGTTGCGGATAGTTTGGGAGTACTGAACGTAGATCTCGCCAACGGCCAAAGCAAAGACGTAGATCCGGGACCGCGAAGCACCCTTGCAGGCATCGACGGTCTCTATTGGCACAACGGCAGCCTGATCGCCATTCAGAACGGCATCGGCTCGCCCCGCGTGGCGGCCTTTCACCTTTCGAGAGATGGCCTCCGCGTGACTCGCACGACCGTGCTCGAAAATCGCAGCAACTTTTGTGTCTTGCCGACAACGGGCGCCATTCATGAGTCTGACTTCTTTTTTATTGCCAACAGCCAGATCGATAACCTGAACAACGACAAAGTGATGGATGTAACGCGGCTGGAGGCAGTCCGCGTTGGCGTTCTTCGGCTGCCCTAATCCGCGATCGCGAAGGACTCTGCCATCAACAGGGAGTAGAATTTAGCAAGCTAGCGCCGTACAGTATTACTTGGCTTTCGCGGTTCGCATCTCGGCCGTGATTTGCGCGCGAGGCTAAACAGGGAGCCTGCTATGAGCAGAACAAAAAGTCTTGTTGGCGGAGTCATTCTCGCGACGGTGGCGCTCGGAGTAGCTTTAATTCCGCAACAAGCCTCGTCGCGCTCCGCAGTCAGTGTCCCGCAGGACGCGACTGCCGAACCTGTTCCCGCCTTTCACAGCTCCGCCCCGGCCGGGCAATTGCCGGCGACCATGAATCCCTCGCTGTTCACCGACCCGCTCGCGCAGAATGCTTACAGACTGGCGGCCCGCATCAAGAAAGTTCTTTATCAGCAGCCTTGTTATTGCCACTGCGATCGTAGCCAGGGCCATGGAAGCCTCCTAGATTGCTTCGTAAGCAAGCACGCCGCGGCCTGCGGAATTTGCGAGCGCGAAGATTTCTATGCCTACGAGCAAACCCACCAGGGCAAGACAGGCGCGCAGATTCGCGAAGGTATAGAGCGCGGCGACTGGCAGGGTGTCGATGTGAAGAAGTACGAATCCCCTTTGCCCGCACATGCGAAGTAACTTCTCCTTCCGGTGGTTTTTCTTGGCAAGGACGAGTTTTTTTGAACCCGCCTTGCCACTTTGCCGGGTAGCTCGTAAACTGTAGCTACCCCGGCCAACTCAAAGGAGGCAGAATGCGAATTTGTGCGGCGTGGTGTTCGCGGGCTCTCGTGTTTGGCGCCCTACTATGTCTGGCAGGTATACCCGCGCGATCCCGGGGACAGGAAAAGCAGCACGTCGTGTCACTGGACGAGCTGAAGAAAGACGCAACTCGGCCAGCCGAGGCGCGGCAAGCAGATGAATCTGCCGTGCGAAACCTTCTTTCCTCGGAAAGTGGCCAGAAAGCGCTGAAATCCGCCAGCCTCGACTTACAAAAAGTCGACACGGCCGTAAGCCAACTGGACGATGAAGATCTCGCCAAGCTGGCTGAGAGGTCGCGCCAGGCGCAAAAAGATTTTGCCGCCGGGAAGCTCTCCGACCGTGATCTGTTGTGGATCATCTTAATCATCGTCGCGGTTCTCATCATTGCGCTCGCAGTTCGCTGACGCTTACAAGAGGAGACCTCGCTTTACGCGCATCAAGCATCTCGCCTTCGGATCTTTATTGATCCTTTTCCTGGCAAGCGCCGTCCCGGTGGCGCCCCAGGAAAGCGCGGGCGTGTGGCTCGACGTGCCATTCGTAAAACAAACGGAGGATGGCTGCGGCTCGGCGTCCCTCTCGATGCTCTTGCAGTATTGGGGCGCGCATGGCACATCGATCGGCGCCGGAACAGCCGACGCCCGTTCCATCCAACAAAAGCTTTTTTCTCGCAAGGCCCGTGGAATCTTCGCATCCGACATGCAGCGTTACCTTCAGGACTCCGGCTTTCGGGTGTTCGCCATTCGCGGTGATTGGAGTGATCTACGCCGGCATTTATCGCAGGGACGGCCCCTGATCGTAAGCCTGCTGCCGGGGGGCAAGAAATCGCCCTTACATTACGTCGTGGTCACCGGGATCGACTGGGCACATGAAGCGATTTTCCTGAATGATCCTGCTCGCGGTAAACTCCTTCGCGTGGAACGCGCGGAATTCGAGAAAGAATGGCAGGCTGCCCGCAACTGGATGTTGCTCGCCGTGCCCGAATCAAAAGGGTGATAGGGCGTCTCGCGTTATTTTTAAGCCTGGTATGGACGCTGAATTTTTCCCTCCTTGCGCAGGATTCCCTTTCTGACGCTGCCCGGCTTGCAGCTGCGCGCGCCGCGTTTGACGCCAGCCGGTGGGAAGAAGCCGCCAAACTCGCCCAGGGTCCCTCCGAACAATCCCCGGATTTGGATTTCGTCGCCGGACTCGCCTTCGCCCGCCTCGAACGCTGGAAAGACGCCAGAAGTGCTCTCGAAACTGGCCATCGCAAATCTCCTAATGACCCGCACTTTCTCGTCGAACTCGCGGGCGTTAGCTACAAGCAAAAGGAATTCGGGACCGCGAAGCGCGACCTACGGGCTGCCTTACGTCTAGATCCGCGCGACACTTACACGCAAGAGTTCGTCGGCACTCTCTACTTTCTCGAAGGCAATCTAGAAGCAGCCTTAAAGTATTGGAATCCGGTGAACAAGCCGCGGCTGCGAACGGTCGAGCTAGTCCCATCGCCAAAAATACAGCCCGAACTCCTGGCGCATGCCGTCGCTTTCAGCGCCCCGCAGGTGCTCACCAACGATGCCCTCGCCGACACAAGAGCCAGACTGGATAATCTCGGCATCTATCCGCGCCGGAGGCTCGAGCTTGCCCCATCCAAATCTGGTGACTATGACGCGACTTTCCATTTGGAGGAGCGCAACGGCTGGGGCGACTCGAAAATCGAAGGAATCATCTCGCTTCTGAGTGGACTGCCTTATCAAACTGTTTATCCCGAGTTTTACAATCTGGGCCACCAGGCGATTAATTTTACGTCATTGGCGAGGTGGGATTCCCAGAAGCGCCGCTACTCCGGCGACGTTTCCGCTCTGCTCTTTCACGACCCTGCCCTGCGCCTCACGACTTATTTCGATGCGCGCAATGAAAATTGGAATCTTTCGGAAACGTTCTTCGCCGCCGGAGCACCGCTGACGGACTTGAACATGCGGCGCGTGGCTGGCGGTGTGGAACTGCGCTCGATTGTGAATGGACGCTGGAGCTGGAACTCAGGAGTCGAGTTCGTCCATCGATCTTTTCGAAATCTCGAAGGCCATACCTCCGCTGCCGAGCAGCCGTTCTTCGCCGACAGCAACTCTTTCGCCTACTGGCTCGGCTTGGAGCGCTCCCTTTTGCGTGTTGCGGAGCACCGTTTCACGTTGGATTCCTCGGCGGAAGCGCGCGCCGGCCGTGGGTTCGATGCGTCGCTCAGGTCGTTCGCGACGGCACGCGGGACACTCCGCGCACACTGGTTTCCCCGCGCTACAGGCGACGACTACGAAATGCAGGCCCGAGTCCGTGCCGGAGCCACCGTCGGAAAAGTGTCGCTCGACGAACTCTTTCAGCTCGGCCTCGAACGCGACAACGATCTCTGGCTGCGCGGCCAGCCGGGCACGATAAACGGCCGCAAGGGAGCTGCTCCTCTGGGACGCCGCTATTTTCTGACAAATTGGGAAATGGACAAAAATATTTACCGGGGCGCCTTTTTCAATGTAAAGCTCGGACCGTTTCTCGATACCGGCGTAGTCGCGGATTCTTCCGGTCTGTTCGGGTCGCAGCGCTGGCTTTGGGATGCGGGCGCGCAGTGCAAGATTCGAATTCTGGGAAGCGTGACGGTCGTCCTATCTTACGGCCGGGATTTGCGTGGCGGGCGCAACGTGTTTTATGGAACCGTGCTTCGCTAGCACCGGAGGAAGATTTTGGACAATCATGAAACCGCTACACGCGGCCTTTCGTCTGTCTGATAGGCGGAGTTCCGGCCAGGGTGGTGCCGGGACAGTACTCGCTCCGAAGTCTGCGCAATTCGAATCATCAAAACGGGGGAAACATGCGGAGTCATAAATATCCGTTGGGAATTATCGTGACGATACTGCTGGTTGTCGCGCTCATGATGGCAAGCGCGGCGATGCACGCCTCCGCGAGACCTGCCGGCGACGCCGGCTACTGGGGATTCGACACAGCGAACCTGGATAAAACATGCAAACCCTGCGATGACTTCTACCAGTTCGCCATGGGCGGCTGGATGAAGGCCAATCCCATTCCACCGGCCTATTCCACCTGGGGCTCCTTCTCACAGCTCCTGGACAAGAATCAGCAAAACCTGCGGCAGATTCTAGAAGCCGCGGAGAAACAGCAAGCCGTCGCAGGCTCGAACGAACAAAAAATCGGCGATTTTTATGCCAGTTGCATGGATACGGCAGCGATCGAGGCGGCCGGCACAAAACCGATTGACGCCGAACTCGCAACCATCGCTGCAATGAAGAATGCTGCCGACCTGCAAGCCGAGACCGCGCGTCTGCAAAAGGAAGACGTGGGAGTGCTCTTCGGGTTTAGAGCGACTCAGGACGCGAAAGATAGCTCGCAAGTCGTCGGCGCGGCGTGGCAAGGAGGGCTGGGGCTGCCTGAGCGCGAATATTATCTGAAGCAGGACGACAAGTCCAAGCAACTGCGCGACAGCTACGTGAAGCATGTCGCCAGGATGTTTGAATTGCTGGGCGATTCTGCAGACACGGCCACAACGGAAGCCAGCACGATTCTGACGATCGAAACCTCTCTCGCCAATGCTTCCATGAAAAACACGGATCTACGTGATCCCGAGAAAACGTATCACCGGATGAAGATGGCGGACTTGCAGGCCATGACTCCGGATTTTAGTTGGCAGACCTACTTCAAATTGTTAGGCCACCCGGAATTGAAAGAAATAAATGTTGGCCAGCCGGACTTCTTCAAGGCTCTTGACTCGCAACTCACCGCCACACCGCTCGCGGATTGGAAGACTTACTTTCGATGGCACCTCTTGAATTCCGCGGCGCCGGAACTTCCGGATAAATTTGTTGCTGAAGAATTTGAATTTCGGGGCAAGACCTTGACCGGAGCGAAGGAAATTCAGCCGCGCTGGAAGCGCTGCACCCAGGCAACCGACCGGGCGCTGGGAGAAGCCCTCGGCCAGCTTTACGTGCAAAAGTATTTTCCGCCCGAAGCCAAGGCTCACGCGCTTGTGATGGTGCATAACCTCATCTCAGCCCTTCATAACGATCTACAGACCTTGCCCTGGATGAGCCCTGAAACACGCGCGCAAGCCACTGCCAAACTCGAAGCCTTTGCCGTCAAAATCGGTTACACGGACAAGTGGCGCGATTATTCCGCCTTAAAGATAGACCGTGCTTCCTACCTCGCCAATCAAATGCGCGCTTCGGCATTCGAATTTGAGCGGCGGCTTGCGAAAATCGGCAAGCCCGTGGACCGCACGGAATGGGGGATGACGCCGCCTACGGTCAACGCCTACAACAATAGCAGCATGAACGAAATCGTCTTTCCCGCGGGCATCCTGCAGCCGCCGTTCTATGATCCCAAAGCTGATGATGCCGTGAATTATGGCGGTATGGGCGCGGTCATCGGCCATGAAATCACTCACGGCTTCGACGACCATGGAAGCCAATTTGACGGCCGCGGCGACTTGAAGAATTGGTGGACCGCCGACGACCAGAAGAATTTCCAGGATCGAGCCGCGTGTGTCCAAACGCAGTTTGACAATTACGTCGTGGACGGCGATTTGCACGAGAATGGCAAGCTGGTCCTCGGCGAAAGCATCGCAGACCTCGGAGGTCTCGCGATCTCCTATGCGGCGTACGAAAAGTCTCTGGAAGGTAAGCCTCGTCCGCCGGAAAAGGATGGCTTCACTGCCGAGCAACGCTTCTTTCTTGGCTGGGCGCAAGTTTGGGGCGCGAACGAGCGCCTGGAGTTCGAGCGCCTGATGGCCAACACCAATCCACATCCCTTGCCGCGCTTCCGAGGAAACGGACCGCTCTCAAACATGGAGGAGTTCGCCAAAGCCTTCGGCTGCAAAAAAGGCGACGCTATGGTTCGCGAGCAGGTCTGCAAAATCTGGTAAGCTCGCTGGCCTCGAGTGCCTTCAAAACGCATCGCAGCCTCTCTGCTCTTCGGCATCGCGCCTGTCGCGTTCGCACTGTTCCTGCTTGCTCCCGGAGCCTCCGCGAAATGGAAATACTTTCGAGCGGGGAATGCCGCCGACAGCACGGCCACTCCGCACCCTGGATTCGCGCTCATGGGTGGTGGCGAGCAAGACCCCGCCCTGAAGTTCTTATGCGAGCGTGCGAACGGCGGCGACTTCCTGATTCTTCGCGCCAACACCGAGGACGATTACGCGCAAAAAGTGAACGAAGAAATCCGCGCTCTCTGCCCGCTGAATTCCGCGGCAACCATAGTCTTTTCCGAGCAGGAAGATTCCGATGACCCAAAGCTCCTCGAACGCATCGGCCAAGCAAAGGCCATCTTCATTGCCGGGGGCGACCAATCGAATTACGTCCGATTCTGGCAGGACACTCCTGTCGAGAATGCACTCAACAGGCACATCGCTGCAGACAAACCAATCGGCGGCTCCAGTGCCGGCCTGGCAGTCCTCGGCGAATTCTCATTCTCTTCCATGATTGACACCATCCATTCGCCAGCTGCGCTTGCCGACCCTTACGGCAATAAGGTGACCCTCTCGCGCGATTTCCTGCGCATTCCCATGATCGCCGGCATCATCACGGACACGCACTTCGTAAAGCGCGACCGCATGGGCCGGCTCGTTGTGTTTCTAGCGCGCATTCTCCAGGACGGATGGGCCAGCCAGGTACGGGCGATTGCGGTCGAGGAAGGCGCCGCGGTTCTTCTCGAACCAGATGGCCATGCAAAAATTATCGGTTCCGGGCCCGCCTATTTTCTCGAAGCCAATAATCCACCCGAAGTCTGCCGGAGGAAAACTCCGCTTACTTTCAGCAGGATTGCAGTCCATCGCGTGCCGTCTGGCGGCTCGTTCAACGTAAAGGATTGGAAAGGAATTGGTGGCGATGACTACCGTCTATCTGTTTTGAACGGCGATTTAAAAGTGGACGGCTCAACTCACGGAATTTACTAGGCGCCGGCTGAGCGGGACGCTAGAAGTGAAAAACGACCCCGGCCATCAGCTTAAAATTGTTTTGAGACTGGCCAAAAAAACCTGTGTGTACCCAATCCGCTCCCAGCCGTCCTGAAAAGCGCGGGTTGATCCGGTAGTCCGCGCCGCCTCCCAACTCGACCATGAAGGAGTTCCTGCTGTTGCCCGCAGTCTGCGGCTGTTCGTGTGCTCCGCCCACGATCGCGTGTATCCACGGCTCCCACTTCTTTTGCCGCAAAGCGATCTTGGGTCCGGCGCCGTAGATGAGGAGTTTGACGTGTTCGCGATCAAAGATTTCGGGTGCGAAGCCGGTTGCGACGTTTCCCTCGATCCCGAACCACTCATTCGTGAAGTAGGTTACTGAGCTATCGACACCGACGGCGCTGGCATTGAAGATCGAAGATCGGAACCTCAGCCAATCAACGCCAATTCCCAACTGCCAGCGGAAGTCGTCCCGCCCTCCGTATACAAATCTCGGATCGGGCGCCGGAGCCGGGGTGGCATCATGCGCCGTGTTCCCGAGCGCAAAAGCTGAAGCCGGTGCTTCGCCCATGGGCGCCGCAGAAAAATTTGCCGCCACATTTCGCTCCGTACCCTGGGCGTTCGGGCCTGCTATCTGCGCCCCAGCTGCGCACGCCGTCCCAAGCATCCACAACACAACAACGAGTTGCTTCTTCATGATTTTCCCCTCAGAGGTTTGACCCCACGCCTGGAATCAGTCCTCTTTGCTACGGTAAACAACACTCCGTGCTTTGTCTACGTTCTTTCGCCGGGTTCACACAAAGAAAAACGGGGCAGGGAGGGTTGCCCACGTGCCACAAGTGGTAAATCTCAACTGTATAACGGCCCCTTAGCGGCCGTGCCTCAGGTAATCGTCGGTTCTGTTTATCCAATCTTCCCGCGGGGGATTGAAGACGTCAAGATCAACCGTGTCCTCCACCGCCCAGGCTTCGTGGGGCATGTGCGGAGGAATGCACAGCACTTCACCCGCCCGCACCACGATCTCTTTGCCGTCAATGGCGAATTTCAGCGCGCCTTCCAGAATGTACGTGACCTGCTCGTTGTGATGATGATGCAGGGGCACGTGGGCGCCCTTCTTTAGGAGCACGCGCGCCAGCATGATCTTGTCGCCGACCACCATCTCTCTCTCAATCTGAGGATTGAGTTGTTCCCTCTCGACGTTCTTCCAGGAAATGTATTTCAGTTCCGAGGCCGTGCTCATCGTTTGTCTCCGTACAGCTTTGCCGCGTTATCGTGCAGGTACATCCGCGCCAGTTCAAGTGCCTTTTCTTCGTTGAACGCGCCTTCTGAGACCAGTTCAGCAAGCGCCGCGGCTGTGGCTGTTCGCGCCGAGCGCGACGCCAGCCAGAAAGTCTCTTCCGCGCCCACCGCCTCGTTGAACGGAAATGCATCGGAGCCGAACATAATCTTCTCTGGAAATAGCGAAATCCATTGTTTCAAAATGTTCTTCAGCTCCGAGGGATATACGTAGTACCCCATCAGTGACGAATCGGTATACACGTTCTTGGCTGCCGTCATCCAAATCATATCGAGAGTATAAGGATACCCGCCGTGGATCAGCACGAACTTCACCTTGCTGTACCGCGGGTCGCGAACCACGTTTTCGAGATTTAATGGGTTGCCGTTGCGCAAGTTGAAGTAATCGCCGATCCCTACGGCGCTGTGGAAATGCATCGGCAGATTCAGTTTCCCCGCCTGATCGATCAGCACGCGAAAAACGTAATCCTGAAAAATTCGATAGTCTTCAGCGGAGGGAACGTCACCCGCGTGGTATTTCGCGTAAATCGCTTCGGCTTCTTCTCGCGGAGGATCGCTGAAATAGAGCGAACGGAAGTAGGCGGCTTCAAACTTGACAGCCACGCCGCCCTTCTTCTGATTATCCGCCAGAGTTTGCCGCACAAATCTCTCGTAGCCGGCGAGATCGCCGGGCAGCGCGTCCACGTTCTCTTGTTTCATGTAACGGTGCAGGACCTTCTCCTGCAATGGAACGTACACAGCCATATCGCCGTTCTTTGCAATCTGATTGTGATTGTCGAATGGAAACAAGAAGGAATCGACGAAGAAAACCCAATGAAAGCGCTTCGGATCGAGATAAGGCGCCGGCGCTACGCGATTGGCAAGGCAAGTTTCGATATTCAGTTTATCCAGAATTCCGTCCCAATAAGCTGTCCCTCCCGCTGCTTCCGCCGTCTTTTTCTTGTCGATCAGCCACTTGGCATGTTCGGGTTTGAAATCATCGTACGGATAACCGAAGAGCGATTTGGCCGCAGCAACAAATTCAGGATTCGTATCGCTCAAGCGCAGAACGGTGCTTTCATCGGGTGGCGCGGCCATGGCGTCCATGTCGGAATCGTCAGGAAAGGTGGCGTGCGAATGATTGTCGTAGATGGGGATCTGATCGATCTGCTTCAAAAGCCTTTCATAAATCTTCGGCACGTCGGCGCCCGCCAGCGGTTTCGCCTGCGCTGTCGCATTTGCTACGCAAACCAATGGAGCCAAAACGCCAAGAATCAGCGCATCCGTCAAACGTATCGAACGTCTCCTCATCCCACGCTCTCCCCAGTATTCCGGCTCTATCGCGCAACCGTCGCGCGCCAGCGCGAAGACACTCGCTGTATGCGCTCCAGTGCTTCCTCGAGCAGGTTGCGCGCACTCACCAGGGAAAACCGCAAGTAATTTTTCCCGCCCGCGCCAAACGCTGCTCCAGCGATTCCGGCCACGCCTGCCTCCTCGAGGAGCAACTTCGCCACCTCTTCCGCGGCCAAGCCCGTTTCTTCGATGTTCACCCACGCATAAAACGCACCGCCCGGCGGCTGGCACCCGAAGCCGGGAATGCCATTTAATCCAGCCACGAAGAGATCGCGGCGCTTGCGGTACTCCTCGACCATCGCATCAACGGCATGCGTTGAATCGAGCAGCGCCTCGATCGCCGCCACTTGCGTGAATTCCGCGGCGCAAGTAAACGTATTCAGCACCAGCAAATCCATGGCGTCCACCACGTGCTTCGGCGCCACCGCGTACCCCAGCCGCCAGCCCGTCATCGCAAAGCTTTTCGAAAACCCGTCGATGATGATTGTTCGCTCCGCCATCCCTGGCAACGACCATATCGATTCGTATTCTCCACTGAACAGAATCCGTGCGTAGATTTCGTCGGAAAGAATCCACAGATCGTGCTTTTCGGCCAGCTCGGCGATTTTCCGAAGCGCCTTCGCGTTGAATACCGTCCCCGTTGGATTGTTGGGAGAGTTAAAAATCAGCGTCGTCGTTCGCGGCGTGATTTTCGAAGCAATTTCGTTGAGATCGGGTTGAAAGCCATTTTTTCCTTCCAGCCCGAAGGCCACCGCTTTGGCGCCCAGCCCGCGTGTGAATGACGGATAAATCGGAAAACCAGGATCGGGGTAAAGCACCTCGTCTCCCGGCTCGATCAGCGCCATCATCGCCAGCGAGAGCGCCATCTTGCAGCCTGGCGCCACCAGGACCTGCTCGGTTGCCGCTCGCAAATGCCGCGTTCGATTCAGATACTCCGCAATCGCTTCGCGCAGCGCTGGAATGCCGCGAGTGGACACATAGCGATCCCTGCCCGCCGCAACAGCAGCCCGCACGGCATCCACCACCGGCGCCGCCGGATGGAAATCCGGTTCGCCAAGCTCCAGATGAATGATCGACCTACCGGCGCGCTCAAGTTCCTTCGCGCGGGAGTAAACGGCCAGCGCCCCTTCACCGTTCAGTTGCGAAACGCGTGATGCTATGTGCGGCATGGTGTTCTGCAGAATCCTACCATTTTGACGTGGGAATTGTGTCGCCCGCGGGCGCGTACCACTTTGCAACGCGAACGCCAGCCAAGAAACAGGGGCACGAAAATTCTTGCCCCTGCAATGACTCGTTCTCGTTCTACGACCTAAAACGCATACCGCAGCGAGAACTGGATCAACCGCGGAGTTCCCACGGTACTGGTGATTTTGCCGAAGTTGCCCCCTTCCACGTCGGTGAAAGCTGGATTGGCGAAGTTGGCGTGATTCCAAATGTTAAAGAAATCGGTAGTGAACCGCAGCTCCTGCCGCTCGGTGAGCTTGAAGTTCTTGATCAACGAGAAGTCCCAGTTCTGCTGGCCCGGCCCACGGAAAGTGTTGCGCCCGAGGTTTCCGAAGTCTGTCGTGCAGAAGTTCGAGTTCGGAAATACCGCCGGATTGGGCTGATTCGGGTCGCACTGCGCCGGGTACAGAAGCAGCGCCGGTGTAAAAGCGCTGGGATTCAGGTAGCCATCGATTCGCGTTCCGATGCTTCCGCTGCTCAGCGCGCTCGAGAGCGTGGCCCCAGACGCCAGACTGCCCGTGAGCACGCCCGGAGCGGATCCCAACCCAAGAAAGGCACTGCCTGCGCCGGAATCAATCACCGAGAACGGCGAACCGGACTGGAAGATGGTGATGCCGCTGACAGCCCATCCCGCCAGCAACTTGTGAGTCAATCCTTCCGCCGACTTGAAAAATGGCAAATCGTAGCGGTAACTCACGGCCAGCCGGTGCGTGCGGTCGAAATCGGAGAGCCCGCGCGAAGCATCCAAGGTAGATTCGTCGTTGAACGCGGTATTGAACGCGGTATTGCCTGTCGAAGTCGCGTCGGTCGACTTGGAGAACGTGTACGCCGCCTGAAAATACCCGGCTCCCCAACGCCGCGAGAGCGTGGTTTGCAAAGAGTTGTAGTGCGAGTAAGCATCATTGGCGAACAACTGAAACCCGTTGTAGCCGTTGATGCCCTGGGCCCGCGAACGTGCCACGGCGTTCGCGAATGTGTTCGTCGTAATGACGCAAGGATTGGGGTTGCAAAACGGACTGCTGATGCTCACGGGATTTGCCGTCGTCGCGTCCTGTGATTGCAGAGCGTCGCGCGTTTCGCGCAGGTGAACGGAATGCGTGCCCACGTATCCGACCTCGAGCATCCACTGCCTCCCCAGGGAACGCTGAACAGTCAGGTTCCATTGTTGAGTACTGGGCACGACAAAGTGCCGCGGCACTGCCAAACCGAATATCCCCAGGGAATTGAGTGGCCCCGGGCAGCCGCTTCCGCTGGCCTGTCCATAATTCGCGGCTTGCGTTGTGTCACCTCCGGGAAAGCCTTGGAAAACGTTTAAGCACGGAACGAAATTCGGGTCCAGTGTGCCGGCTTGCGGTAATGCGTTCGGGTTAGGATTCGGGCAGCCTGCAAGCGGCGTTGCGGAGAAATAAGATCCCAGGCAGCCCGGCGCTCCTCCACCAAATGCCACTGGGAGAAATGGCGTCTCAAACGACAATTGGTCCGCGGTGCCAACGTCCTCGCGAACGTAGTAGATGCCGTACCCGGCGCGAATCGTCGTGTTGTGATGTCCGAAGAGATCGTAAGCAAGTCCGACGCGCGGTCCGATATTCGTCGCGTAGTTGTTGTTGAATGTCGTGCCATTCGCGCTGCCCGTCAATCCCGCCAGGTTTAGCTTGTTCACGCAGGATGGATAGATGAATGGGAACTTTCCTGCGTTCGCCAGCGCTGGATCGAGATTCCCGATATGGCAGAGATCGTCATGGAACGCCCCGAAAACTTCGGTTCGCAATCCCAGGTTCAGCGTCAGATTGGGCCGGATCTTCCAGTCATCTTGCGCAAATACCGCGTAGTTATTGGACCGGTATTCGTGATTCGAGAGTCCGCCTCCCCCGAAGCTGAATTCAGGCGTGCCCAGAAGAAAATTCTGGAAGTCGGTGTTGCCGTCGGGCGTGTTGGTGAAAAACAGTTCGCCGTTGAACACCTGCGGAAAGTTTTTGTTCAAATTCACGCGTGTAAACTCGCCTCCGAAGCGGAACACATGCTGGCCCTTTACCCAGCTCACCGTGTCCACGAAATTGATGTTGTTCTGGTCCTGCGACTGGTTGCCGAAAGGCGCTGGCCCGATCTCAAATCCTGACGTGGCAAAAATAAACTTATAAATGGAGTTCGTGACGCTGTTCGTTGGCCGGTCGATTCCCAGGTCCGTCGCGGTGACCGGCGGGATATTGCTCAGCACATCGTTGATGTGCACGAAGCCGAACCTGAATTCATTCACGAGTGTCGGCGAGAAGAGATGTGTTTCCGTAATATTCAAGAAACGGGCCTTCACCGGCGTATCGAATGGGAAGTTCAGGGACGAAGAGCTCACGCTGCTGGCAAGTGTGCTGCCCAGCGATTCCTGCAGATCGCCGCCGCCGAAGGGAAGAAAACTTTCCGAGTCAGAGAAGAAAAATCTCGCTGATATCTTGTCTTGTCCGCTGCGAAATTCGCGGTCCCAGTTGGTCGTGAATTGGTCGTCCGTGTATTTCCCCGGACGGCTGATGGCGAACGCCCCCGTTGCAGGATCGCTGGTCGGAATGAGCAGCCCGTTGCTAGTCCCCCCGAACTGGTTGCTCTGAAAATTCAGCAATTTCAGCACTACGGGATCGATCGGCGTAGTAGCGTTCCCGAAGAATGCCTGGGATATCGATGCCTGCGTTCGGACCGCCGGAAGCGACGGAATCGTCGTGCTGATGAACGTGCCCGGCGAATCACCGCTGCGCTGCCGCGTGCCCTGGTAGTTCAAGAAAAAGTAGCCAAATTTTTCTTTCACCACCGGTCCGCCGAGGCTTCCGCCGAAAATATTCTGTTTGACGACGGGACGGGCCAGACCTTCGCGATTCAAAAAGAAATCGTTGGCGTTCAAAACATCGTTGCGGAAAAATTCGTAGGCGTCGCCGTGAAACTCTCTCGTGCCGGATTTTAGAATCGCATTGACGTTTCCGCCGCCGTTGCGCCCCTGACTGGCGTCATACAGCGAAGTCTGGACTTTGAACTCCTGAATGACATCAGGGTTAGGAAGCGGCACATAGGTGGCTTGCGCAACGTTGTAGTCCGTAGCGCTGATTCCTTCGATCAAAAAATTGTTGTTATCCTCGCGCTGGCCGTTCACGAAGAGTTTCACGCTGCCTCTGCCAAGCTGCGCCGCGGCGTTCAGTTCGCTCTGCGCGCCGCTCGAAAGCGTCAGAAGTTGCTGGTAATTCTGTGTTGCCAGCGGAAGCTCCCGGATTGTAGCCGTGCCTAGCGATTGGCCCGTGGTTGCGTTGCTGGTTTCAACGGTCGTCACCTGCGCTGAAATCTCCACCTTTTCCGAGACCGCGCCCGGCTTCAGCGTGATCGTTATGCGTGTCGTTTCCGTCACCCGCACTTCGATGTCCGTGGCTTTCGCTTCCCCAAAGCCAGATTTGTTCACCACGACGATGTAGTTCCCCGGCGGTAACAACGTTCCCACGAAAATCCCGTCGCTATTCGTGGCTACCTTGCGCACCATGGATTCCGTGCGCGCATTTATTATCTGTACGTCCGCGTCGGCGATGAAGCCGCCGCTCGTATCAATGACCACGCCGCTGATGGCGCCGGTCGCTCCCCCTTGTCCGTACGCGTTCTTGCCCCCCAGCATTCCTGCCAGCAACAACACCCCTGCAAATACTCTATGAATGGCCCGCATAATTACACCCCCAGGTGATCAGACTTCAGGACTGCGCAACCGTAAGCAGCTACGAACCGGGTGAACAGTTCCTCGGATCGCGCCCGCGTCCCTGGAGACACGACGCAAACTCCGGCCAATATTCTCTCACGTTCTAGTTAGAGATTCACATGCGGCGTATCAAGCAGCGCTCGCGCAAATGTTCTTGACGGCTCAAATCGCGCCAGTTTCGCTTCCTCTGCATATCGACGCTGGGTTCGCATGCTAACCAATCTGCGCTTGACGCAGACTTTGCCGGGCGAGACCATTGCCGCAGGGTTAGACAGACGCAACCTGTCTAGCCTGACGTCCGTCTAATTGGTAGCACTTCAGCAGCGTCCCCGATGGGGGTGACACATGACTTCCCGTACCGCACTTCGTTCTGTCTTTGCCTTCACTTTCGCCTTCACTCTCTCGGCCGGCATCCAGCCGGCGGCCGCCGATTCTAGCCACGCCCGCGTCATTCGCCTGAGTGTCGTCCAGGGTGATGTGCGCTTTACGCGAGAAGCTCATGGAGACCCGCTCGCGGATCAAAAAGCGGTTTGGGAAACAGCACAGGCAAACTTGCCGGTCCGCCAGGGCTATGTTCTTGCCACGGACAATGGCCGCGCCGAGGTCGAATTTGAGAATGGCGCGATGGCTTTCCTCAACGAGAACACCGTTGTTGAGTTCTACGACCTTTCTTTGGACGATGGTGCGCGGACCACGCGCCTGGTTCTTCGCCAAGGCTCTGCTTCCTTCTACGTGAATCCCGCGAATGGCGATTATTTCAGCGTTACGGGGGGCGATTTCACGGTCGAAGCCAGCGGTAAAGGCTCTTTCCGAATCAACAATTTTGACGATGGCAGCAACGTGGAAGTGCTGACGGGTCACGCTTCCGTCCTGCACCAGAAAGAAACGACGCAGCTCAGCAAGGGAATGTCGCTCTCCATCAAGGCGGGAGAAAATTCCGTGAGCCTCGGCCAGCTTTCCGCCAACGATGAGTTTGATCGCTGGGTCTCTGGCCGCATTGATACCGTTTCCACGGCAACGAACGCTTCGCTGCAGTATACGAACTCTCCCTACTATCTACCCGGCTACGCCGATCTCTATACGTATGGCCCCTGGTTTTCCTGCGGGGGGTCCGGATACGGCTGGCGGCCCTTCGGCGCTAGTCTCGGCTGGTCGCCATTCACCATGGGCCAATGGCTGTGGGATCCCGGTTTCGGCTGGACTTTTGCCAGCTACCAGCCTTGGGGTTGGGCTCCCTATCACTATGGCGGCTGGCTCTTTGAAGCTTCTTGCGGCGGCTGGTTTTATTCACCGCCCGCTTATTACGGATTTGGAGGTCACGGAGGCTATGGAGGTAACCCGAGAAAGCGGGTTCCGCCGATAGTGCATCCGCCTCGGCCGCTTTATAGGGCCTCGACCGCTGTTTTCGTCCGCCAGAACGGCAAGCTAGGCATCGTGCCCATGAACCCGCTCGACAAACCGGGCAAGACCGCGCTGAACTTGGAACACGGTGTTTTTTCGGCCGAGCCAACTAGAAGCGCAGCGCTGCCAATTCTGTCCACCGCCGGCGGGCAAAAATGGCAAACCTTGAAATCGCCGCCGCGCGACGCGCTGAGCAGCGGTCTCGTGGCCACGACCCCGCCGGTGCGTACATCGCGCACGATTCTTGAAGGAAGCAGCGGAGCCCGCATTGATTCGCGCAGCACCAACTCTTCCATCGTGTACGATCCGCACGAGCATCGCTTTGTGAACACAAATTCTGCGTCACCAACCGCCGGCGGCAGCACGGCAGGGCTCACGGAAAGAAATACGCCGGGTGCAGTGAAAAACGATCGAAATATAGAAAGTGGAAGAAATACGCCCCCACGCGGGACAAGCATGCGCGTTCCCGTTGCGCCGTCCTCGGCACGCGCTACAGCCCCTCCTCCGCGCTCTATCGCTCCGCCACCGGCGCCACGCTCCTCAAGCGGCGGTGGAGGCAGTCGTGGCGGCGGCACGGTATTTTCCGGTGGCGGTGGTGGTGGCTCCTCTCGTGGATCATCAGCCCCAGCCGCGTCCGCTCCGCACGTCTCGGCTCCTTCTGGTGGCGGCGGACGTCCGCACTGAAGCATCCTTCATTTTTGATGGGAAAAAACGGCCCCGCGATTTGGGGCCGTTTTTCTTCTAAACCTAGAGCACCTGGCAAACTCCTTTTTCGGCCTGCTTAGTAAAAAAGCATTCCGGCGTATCCCACGACCGCGCTGCAATCTCCGGAAACATCTCCAGAAGTCGCATAGCGCACCAACTCAGGCTGCGTTGTTCCAAGTTCTCTTAATGCGGTCAGCATAGCTACGGTCGGCCCCAGGCCGCACATCGAAATCGACTCATTCCGGCAAGTGTCGTAAAGCCCATGCGCATCCAGCGCCAGGATCTTGTCGATCGCTTTGCCGTCTTTCACACGCGTTGTCGCGTCGTCTTCATAATGATTCAAGTCTGAAGTGGTCAGCAGCAGAATCTCCTCGCTGGAGTTCGCAAGCACGCGTCCAATCGTTTCGCCGATGGCCACGAGGTCCTCGAACCGCACCGTTCCGAGGGCAACGGGCACGAAACCGAAATCTGGCCGCAGGACCTGAAGAAATGGAATTTGCACTTCGAGCGAATGCTCCCCGCTGTGCGCCACACTGTCTTCACGCAGCAACGGGCAAGCCTCTCGCAACGTCTCCGCCAGCGGCTCATCGATCGGAACATCGCCGAGTGGCGTCCGCCACGCACCGCTCGAAAGAATCGCCGCATTCTGTCCCCGGGGATAATGCCGCACGCCGAGTATCACAATTTTCTTCGGTATCGCAATTCGCGTGAATACCGCTCCCGCCACGTGCCCCGAATAGACGTACCCCGCGTGAGGAACCAGGCACGCCTTTGCGCGCACAGGCGCCGCGATATTCGCTGGCATCGTGTATTGGCGGATGAGCGCGTTCAGTTCCGCTGGATTGGAGGGATAAAAGCGGCCGGAAACGGCAGGCAGGCGTAACATCGAGCCACTACACAAATCAGCTGGGTTTCGAGGGCTTGCCTTTTATCTTTAGGGCTTTTTTCGTTGTCGGATCGTAATAGACCGTGACTTTATCGCCGTATTGGTATCCGCCCTTGTCGACGATCATCTGCATTTTCGTCGCCACTTGTTCGGACAGGGTGAATGTCTCAAGCGACATGTCGTTCCCCTTCGCGCGGACCGTGATCTGCGCGATGTTGGCGTGCATCACAAAACCTTCAAACTTGCCAAGCCCCGCCACCTTCGATTTTGGCTTGACCGCATTCACGATGATCGGCACCGCCGTATCCACAACGATTGGAGCGACTACCGCCGGTGACTGCGCGTGCGCAGGCGCGCTGCACAAGCCCGCCAGCACCAGTGCTGGAAGACCCAAACCCGCGATTTTTGCGAACGTCTTCATTCGATATCGTCCGTTGCAATCCGCAGCGACTTCAAAAACCTCACATCCTGGGGCGTCATCGTAAGCCGTGCTGCCGGCTTCTTGTCGGGAACCTGGTCAAACGATTCCTGATCAACTTGTATCCGCAGCGATTCCAGAAAGCGCCGGTCTTGCGTCGTGAGCTTCGCCGCTTCTGCCGCGGCAGCGTCACGCTTGGCCAGCCCGATGGTCGCGTCCAGCTTCAGCACGATATCGTAGCCGTGCGCGCGCACTCCGGCAATGGCGCCGGTAATCCGGTCGGAATCGGACACCGTGTCGTTAATCGCGTGTCCCAGTTCACGGAGCAAGTTTTTCAAGTGATCGTCGAGTTGCAAGGGCGGCTCCCCCTCACTTCAGTTGTCATTCTAGGCCTGCATTTCTTTGGATACAAGTCGCCTCCTTTCCGGTTGTCTCCAATAGGTTCACAGCCCATTGGTGCAGGTAAAATGGCCCTCTTTGCGCCCTTTCGGGCGTGGCCGCGGGCGTGGTTCGCACGAGTCACCGGTCGCGCGTCACAAGTCACTCCATGCCCTCACTCCCTTAACTTCGCAATTCACGCTAAGATGCATCCATGTCTTCGGCAGCCACTTCGCCCGCGGCGGCGCCGCGCCAGAGCGGTTTCCAGCGCTTTTGGCGCACCTTGCGCCAGCTCTTCCTGGAAATGGCCGGCGCGTGCTTTGCCGTTCTCGCGCTAGCCTGGCTCAATCTTGCTCTGCGCTCCTGGACCCGCGATGTCGCCCGCTGGCTCATTGCCACGGCCGTCGCTTTCGCCTTTTTGTTCTTTTTTTTCGCGGTAACGTCGTTTCTCCGCGCTCGCAAGTTGTAATCTATTCCCTGTAGGGGCACGGCATGCCGTGCCCGCTCCGGCTTTTGCCTGGTTCTTGGTTGGCTCCAAGTATTGACGCAAAAATGTCTGACACAAAAACCAAACCCTCCGCCGAACGCAAAGAGAACTTCACAACTCTCTCCGGCCTTCCCATCGACCGCCTCTACACACAAGACGATCTTTCCGCCTCCGATCCCGAATCCTCCATCGGCTATCCCGGCGAATTTCCCTACACCCGCGGCATTTACCCCACCATGTACCGCGGCCGACTCTGGACCATGCGCCAGTACGCCGGCTTCGGCAGCGCCGTCGAATCCAACCAGCGCTATCGCTATCTCCTCGGCAAAGGCCAGGCCGGTCTCTCGGTCGCCTTCGATCTTCCCACGCAAATCGGCATGGACTCCGACCACCCTCTCGCTCTCGGCGAAGTCGGCAAAGTCGGCGTAGCTATCGATTC
>JBGPLB010000026.1:0-34274 GCA_041486245.1 Candidatus Acidiferrum sp. | reverse complement strand
TATGAATGGAAGACTTTCAGGGGGGAATCAGCGCGGCTGCTGGGTCGGCGTACGTTCCTCTCCTGGTGGCTTCCGCTACCATCATGGTGGCAGGTCGCTGGGATTAATGTTGTGCCGTTTAGCACACATTTACTCTAGGATTTCGCGCAGCGGAGGAGCATGCAAACGGGCGGGTGCGGCGCCTAAACGCGAAGTGAAGATTTTGCGTTGATTTTTTCCCGGTTGGCCTTCGCACTTCTCGAAGGTAACCCAAAAGGCCAGTGTCTTACGGGTCCGCGAGGCGGAGACTCTTGACAGAATGGGCAGCGAGAGCGACGCAGTAAGCCGAATATGTCTTGCATCGGACGAATGTGAGCGACGCTCGGGCCTGGGTCGCGACATGATGGCCTGAGTGAGCCGCAAACAAGCGGCAATCCTGGTGTGCCCAACAGGTCGTGGTGAGCACCACAATGAGCAAATCGAATCGGGATGGAGGAAATGAAATCATGAGTGCGACTTCAACCACATTGCGCGTACAGGGACCGACTGCAGTGCTGGCGATCTTTGTTGGCGGGCCTATTGCCGGAGCGCTGGATCTGACCTCAGCCTTCATTCTCTATGGCCCCGGCGTGCCTCGCGGAATCGCCGCCGGGTTGCTTGGGCGAACAGCATTTCAGGGAGGTGTTGGAACGTATGTACTCGGCATCCTGCTGCACTTTCTAATCGCGTGCTCGGCGGCGGCGATCTATTACGCTGCGAGCCGCAAGCTGGAGTTCATGATTGAGCACGCTGTAGTTTGCGGTCTTTTTTACGGCATTGCCGTGTTTCTGGTGATGAATCTGATCGTGCTTCCGCTCTCCGCGCTGCATGCCAAGGGTCCCTATCAGCTCGTGGCTCTCGTTCGCGGCCTTCTGATTCACATGATCTTGATCGGGCTGCCCATTGCGCTCAGCGTGAGGCGGTTCTCGAGATAGCCGGGATGCGCGCGCCCGGCGGGGAGATTCCGGTTGCATCTGGATGCGGGCGATTGCGGCGTGGAACTTTTGGAGGCCCGCAGCGTAATATTAGCTGGAGGGTAGGATCATGTACTGCGATGGATGCGGGGCACCTTTCTCAGCGGGCACTCAATACTGCAGTTCGTGCGGAAAACACTTAATGGCGGCGCCGGCGACGCACGCCACGCACGCCGCTGCCGCGATGGGCAGGCCTGCCCGCCCGGCATCGGATGGCCGCGTCAGACGAAACTTAAATATTGTGGCGGCGCTGTGGCTGGCGAGCGGAGTACTGCGGCTGCTCGAAGTCGGCGGGCTGATGATCTTTCGCAGACTCGTATTTCAGTCCGGATGGAGTTGGATGGGACCGGGGCGGTGGCCGTTCGGCGGCTTGTTTGAATGGAATCCGCTTCTATTGGGCGGTTTGCTCTCGGCGGGCGTTTTTATGGTGGTGTTTGGCGCGGCGTACCTGCTGCTGGCGTGGGGCCTGCTGGAACGGCAGCCATGGGCGCGCATGTTAGGGATCGTGCTGGCGTTTCTAGCTCTGCTGCGATTTCCATTGGGAACGGCACTGGGGATTTATACGTTGTGGGTTCTGCTTCCGGAAAATTCGCAGCGTGAGTATGACGCATTGGCTGGCGTGGGCCGGCCTGTGAACGCGGCGTGAGAACGATTATTTCTTGAAGAGGTCCTCGAACGCCTGGCGCGCGTCGTTGGTACGCGGCGGCGGAGCGGCAGCAGCAACTTGGGCGGGCTGGGCGTAAGAAGTCGGCGCAGTGTCTTTTTCAATCGTCATGCGAAATTCGTAAAACTTGCAATCGTTCCTCGTGTCTTTGGGAGTGATCCGCTCCGGGATGGGCTGGGTGCATTCGAACTGCGCGCCGGAATCGAAGAAGCGGCATTGCTTGCAACTGTGCAATTCAAATTGGCACTTGGGGCATTTGCCGTTGGGATCGAATCCGGCGGTGAGGACAGCGCCGCAATTGGAGCAGCGACCGCGCGTGACCGTGCCGACCATGCGCGGGGTGCGCGGGCCGAACTGATCCGCGCGCGGGCCGCCCTGCGGCGGCTTGCGATCGTGCCCCTTTTCTCTTTTTTCGCCTTTTTCCGCGTCGCGATAACCGCGGTGACCGTACTTTCGATCCACAAACGCCTCCGTCCGGACGAACTTCCGGACAATGACCGCCACTTCCTAGACTTCCGCGTTGATACGCACTCTAAACGTGGTATGTATCCGACCGGATTGTTACACTCGGCCCACAGCGCAATCGTTACCCAGAGGATCAGAACAGGATTGGCTACGTCCAAGCAGGAGATGGGACATCTATGTTTTTAGTCCTCTGGGAGTTCGATGTCAAGCCGGGATTCGAAGCGCGGTTTGAAAGCGTATATGGACCGTCCGGGGATTGGGCCCAGTTGTTCCTCCGTGACCCTGCTTACCAGCAAACTCTCCTCCTGCGCGATCCGTTTCGGATGCGAACTTACGTGACTCTGGACTTCTGGGATTCCAAGAAAGCGTACGAATCGTTTCACCAGGCGAACACGGAGGCGTATTCATCACTCGACAAACGTTGCGAGGAGCTTACTTCTGCTGAACGCAAGATCGGGGCCTTCGAGCAGCTCCCGGAAAATCACTAACACTTTCCAAGGCCTAGCCCTTCGACTCACCTTGATTAGACGGAGCGAAGAGCCAGATTGCTTCACGTCTTTACCAACAATGGAACCAAACCATCCGGCTTTAAATCGGGCTGAAGGAATTGTTTTGGCGTTCCCGCTGTTCGCAAGACCGCTTCGGCGGCAAGATAGCCGCTGCGAACCGCGCCTTCCATCGTGGCGGGCCAGCCCGTTGCCGTCCAATCGCCGGCGAGGAACAAACCTCCAATGTTCGTCTGCTGTGTTGGACGCCAGCGATCGACTCCAGGTCGTGGTGAAAATGTCGCGGCGGCTTCCTTGATGACCGTGGCTTTTAGGAGGTTTGCATCGCGGGCCGCGGGAAGCGCGTGGCGGACCTCCTTGAGGCAGAGATCGATGATTTCCTGGCGCGGCTTTTGGAGGAGATCGTAGGAAGCGCTGATGACCAGTTGCAGATACTGGCCTTTTTCAATGGACGGCGGTGCGCCGTTCGCGCCTGCGTAGAGGGCCGATTTGTTGAAGATCCATTGGGTAGTGGTATCGAGCAGGCTGATGAAAGGTTCGGTCATGACCTGGCGGTCAAACCAGAGATGCACGCCGGTGATGGGAGCGTCGATTATTTTGTCGAGATTGCCGAGAGCGGTGTCGGTTTGCTTGAGGCTCTCGGGTAGAAGCTCGGAGAGCGCGAGATGAGGGAGAGCGATGACGTAAGCATCGGCGGATTCTTCGCGGCCTTCGTCGAAGAGAACCGCGACCAGCTTGCCGCTCTCGACGCGCAGACCGCGGAGCGGCGAACGAAATACTACTTCCCCGCCCTTTTGTTCAATCGCAGCGCGGCAGCCGTCGTAAAGTTCCCCGAGGGCAACGGCAGGGACGCCCATACGGTAGCCAGTCTTGTTCGAAAGAACAGCTTTCCAGAAAACGTCAATGCCATAGCGGGCGTCGATGCGATCCAGTTCTTCGGAAAGTGCGCTAACAAGAACTACTCGCCAGAAGCGCGAGATGGCTGCGGGCGTTTGTTTCCGGCGGCGAAGCCATTCCAGCATGGAAATGCCGCCGGGCTCATCGACGTCAGCGGGATGGCCGCCGCTCTGAAGGATGGAATAAAACGCGCGGGCGATGGCGAGCTTGTCCTTAATAGCCAGCGGAGAAAAAGTAAGGAACGAGCCCGTCATGTGAAATGGAGCCGGCAGCAGGCCGGCGTGCATTTCACCACGGCGGCCCTGGGGATCGAGGAGAAGCATGCGGTCGAAAAATTTGATTTTGCCGGCGGAGCCGACGCGGCGATAGAAGTCTTCAAGGTTGGTGCAGCAGCCAAAAGTGACATGCTGGCAATTGTCGACGTGCTCGCCATCGGGCAAGACGTAGGATGCCGCGCGTCCGCCGAGAAAAGGACGCTGCTCGAAGAGACGAACGCGCCAGCCTGCTTCAGCCAGCGCGACGCTGGCCGCCAGCCCCGCCAGCCCGCCGCCGATCACGATCACGCTTTTCAAGGATATTCTCTTCCGAGAGGCGGCCGAAGCGCGCCTTTGCGATGAACAACATTTTTTCCGCTTTCGAGAGCCGCACGCGTTCACCAAAGACGGCGAAATCGAGGGACTCGATGCGCGCCAACAGAGCGCTGTACGTGTGCACCAACAGCCAAAGCGCGCCGCGGCTTTTCGGGTCGATGAGACTGAAAAGCGCGGCACCTTCTTCGTAACATTGCCAGGCGCGGTCTGCTTCAAAACGCAGAAGCTCGCGGACGCCAAGAGACCCTTCACTCTTGCCGAAATCCTGCGCCGAAACGCCGTACCGCGCGAGGTCTTCTTCGGGAAGGTAAACGCGGCCGAGAGCGTAGTCGTCGTGGACATCGCGAATGATGTTGGTCAGCTGAAAAGCTAAGCCGAGTTTTTCTGCCAGATCCAGGGCGCGCGGATGGTGAAAGCCGAAGACGTGAGTGCACGTGAGGCCGACAGTGCCGGCAACGCGGTAGCAGTATTCGCGGAGGCGGTCGAAGGTCGGATAGGTGCGTAAAGTTAAGTCCATTTCGGCGCCACTGATTAAGTCGTGGAGGTAACGCGCGGGCATTTTGTAGCGCTGCATGGTGTCGACCAGGGCGGGTAAGACTTCGGCTGCATCCTCCGGAGCGGAAGGGGAAGACAATGCGGCTGAACCTTCTATGACCTTTACATGGCCTGTTATGGCATCGTCCAAGGCCGCACGCCAGTCAGCCAGTCCTCGCTGCTTCGCGGCAAGGTTTTCGCCTTCGTCGGCGACATCATCGACGAGGCGCATGAAGGCGTAGAGGGCAGCTAAAGCGTCGCGCTTCGCTTTGGGTAGCAGAAAGAACGCGTAATAAAAATTGCTGTGGGCGGCGCGGGCGATCTGGTGGCAGGCGGCATAGGAGTCAGGGACAGATAGGCTCAGCTGGAACGCAGCGTGCTGTGTCCCTAAAGATGGGAAGTTACCGGCGCTGGACTCCGGGTGCATGGGCTGGGAAAAGAGATGCGTCAAGAGGGCGCGGCCTAGTAGGCGAATTTGTTTGGATTTGCTGATGGATGGACGCGAATGCAATGTGTCAAAGCCCATGGACTCGATGGCATCGAGAACGGCCACGCCGCCACGGCTGAACATTTCGAGATCGACGCTCAGACGCCCTTGAACCGTTTTTGCCAGCGGAGCACCTTGTTCAAATAGCCCGCGCGTGCGAGCGATCAAATCTTTCATCAGATTGACGTAACGATTGTCGAAGCGGCGTTCGACGATGTCGGATTCGCTAAGGCCATGAGCAGCGGCAACGTCGAGCGGGATATAAATGCGGCCCTTTTCCAGGTCGCGCGAAACGTCCTGCCAGAAATTGGCGAGCTGTAGAGCAGTGCAAGTAGCGTCGGACATGGCCTGGCGCTCTTCGTCGCGATAGCCGCATAGATAAAGGACAAGGCGACCGACGGGATTTGCGGAATAGACGCAATAGCCGATCATCGAATTCCACGTGGAATAGCGTTTGACGTTTTGGTCTTGGCGGAATGCTCTCAACAAATCGGCAAAGGGCTGCTTGGGAATATTTTTAGCGATTATCGTTTCGCGCAGTGCGACGAAAACGGGATGAGACGGCCGGCCGTCGTAACAAGCATCGAGTTCGCGCTCCCACCAATCAAGAAGTTCAAGGGCGCGCTCCTTTTGCGGGATCTCGTCGCCGAGATCGTCGGCCCAACGGCAATAGGCGTAGAGATTGTAGAAATGCTGGTGAAGATCCTTCGGGAGAATCCAGGAGACGACATTGAAATTTTCGTAATGGTGAGTGGCAAGCCAGCGCGTGTACTCCTGCGCCGCTGCCGGGGAGCACGCGTTGGCGGGAGCGTGAGCGGCAATGTCGAGTTCACCTGGGCGCAGCATATTAAGAGAGATTCCTCGTTCCGTAGAAACGTCCGGGGGGCAATAAACGCGCGTCGCACGCAACGATGGGTAAACCTCTTGATCCGTTCAGGAAAATCAAGGCCGGACGGCCAGCTTGATTTCGCCGCTGCGGCTCTTCATGCGCTCGAAGGCCTGCGGGAGGTCGGTCAAGCGAATCTCTTCCGTCACGAAATCATGCCCGACGATGTCGCCGCGGCGGATGGCTTCAAGGGCCTCGCGAATGAACCGCGGGGTGTGATGAAAGGGCGAAATGAGCTTAATCTCAGAGTAGTGGATGGCGGCTGGATCGATGGATACGTTCGTTCCCGACGGCAAACCACTGAAGAAATTCACGACGCCGCCACGCCGGACCATGGCCAGCGCCTGCTGCCACGTTGCAGGATTCCCGGCGGCTTCGACGACGGAATCCGGCCCGCGTCGGTCATCGGTCAAGGACCTCACCGCCGCGACGACTTCCGTTGTTTCCGTTACGTTGATCGTGGCGATCGCGCCTAGCCTGCGAGCGACATCCAGAGGCGCCGATCGGCGCGCGAGGGCTATCACACGCACACCCCGACGCGAGAGCATGCGAACAAATGTCAGCCCAATCGGGCCGCAGCCAATTACGACTGCCGTATCACCTGCGCGCACTTCCATTTCGTGAATGCCCCGGAGCACGCAAGCAAGCGGTTCAACCAGCGCCGCGCTGCCGTCATCGACGGAGTGGGGCACTTCCAGCATGTTCTCCACAGCGATGCGGCCGGGGATGCGCATGTATTCGGCATAAGCGCCGTTGTTGAAGAGCAAGTCTTCGCAAAGATTTTCCTGCCCGCGGCGGCAGTGATAGCAGCGCAGGCACGGAGCGGAATTGGCGGCGACCACACGCATACCAAGCCGCCAGCGCGCGTCCACCCGCTTCCCCACCGCGGCTATGTCACCGACGACTTCATGGCCAAACACCGCGGGAGGCTGAATCATTTTCGCGTGGTAGCCGCGCTTCCAGACTTTCAGGTCAGTGCCATCGGTTAGTGCGAGGCGAACGCGAAGGAGGACTTCATCGGCGGCGAGCGGCGGCACGTCAATCATTTCAATGCGCAGATCCTCGCTGCCATACAAAACGGCCGCAGTCATCTTCGAAGGTACGGCGACTCGCGCGACGGCAAATTTCACTTCGTCACCAACTTCCGGCTTTTTCGTCGTGGTTGTTCTCATGCGTGAGTGATCAGAATCTTCAGCGACTCGGCCGTGGGCCTGGCGGCAAGCTCCAGGGCTTCCTGGATTTTATCCAGAGGAAAGCGATGAGTGACAATCTCCATCACCGGCAGTTTCTTTCCCAGTACTAACTCAGCTGCTGACTGTTGGATGTCCACGGCAGCGCTATAGCTGCCCAGGATTTCCTTTTCGTCGATCCCCACGGCGGCGGCAGGAAACTCGATCTTCGTGACCGGGTCGTTTGCCGCAAAGAGCAAAACGCGCCCACCGGGTCGCACCGTCGCTAGAGCATCCGTGACCACGGAAGGATGCGCGACCGCGACAAGCACAGCGTCAGCTCCCCTGTCGTCCGTACGAGCCCGAATCTCATCTACCAGCTTACCACTGGTTGGGTCAAACGACTCGAGAGCGCCGAGGGAGAGGCTCTTTTGACGGCGCTGTGGAATAGGATCACTGGTATATAGCTTGGCACCTTCCAGCTTGCTGACCATGAGGAGCTGAAGCCCTATGGGCCCACAGCCCACGATCAGTACGGTCTCTCCTGCTGTAATGCGGGCTTTTTGGACGGCTTTGACAATGGTGTTGATAGGCTCGATAAACGTGGCTTCTTCAAAGCTTACGTTATCTGGGAGCGCTACGATGCCGCCTTCGGCTACCCAGCGCATGGCTTTGACGTATTGCGCGAAACCGCCGCCGTTGGGCGTAAACCCTGCCGTGAGTCCCGTCGTTTTGTATTGCTTGCACTGGGAGAACAGGCGTTTCTCGCAATAAAAGCATCGGCCACAGGGAGTATGGTGAAAGCTCATGACGCGGTCGCCGGGCGTCCACTTCGTCACGCCGCGGCCGACTGCAACGACCGTGCCTGCGAGCTCGTGACCAAGAATTTGCGGGGGTTCCACATAACGCTGGAAGATTTTCTTGATGTCCGTACCGCAGATGCCGCAGGCCGCAACCTTGATGAGCACTTCTCCGTCGAGCACTTCCGGGACAGGAACCTCCTCGACGTAAACGACGCCTTTGTCACGGTAGACACCGGCACGCATGGTTTTCGGGATATGCCCCAGCGAATTCAGAGTCTCCGGCATGGTTCCGAGGCCGCTCATGTTGCCAAAAACTCCTCGATCTTCGAATGCGCGGGCCTCGTCCAGCGTTGAGAGATTCTGAAGATATAACGATCGAGAAAATCCGCCAGAGATTTTCCGGCGGCGCGGCTCTGCCGCGCGAACTGGAGGAGCAGAGGAATGCGGTAAGGGCTCAGGCCGACTTCTTTGAGTAGACCGCTCATTTTCAGATGGCCGTGAGAATCGAGAATGCGAGCGAAATCGACGGGTAGGTCTTCGTCGGCGGCATCGCTGATGGCCCGAACGGCGACGCACGGAACTTGGTGTTGCATGGCGGCTAAAAGGATGTGAGTTGTCTCCATCTCGACAATACTTCCCTTTTGGCTCAGTTCTTCCTTCTCGTCCACCGTGGCCACAATCTTCTCAGAAGTCAGAAAGACTTGGACAAGCTTTGCGCCGGATGAAACGGCAAGGTCAACGAGAGTTGCATCACTCGGGACCCTGCACTTTTGGTCCAGCGTCTCCGAGATGCGTGCTACGGCGACATCGCCCGGCCTTAATGCCACGTCGAGCGAGCCGGCTAATCCTGAAGAAATGCACACGTCGTGAAGTTCCACGGGGATTGACGACATCGCGTTAACGGCGTTCGTTGCACCCATGCCTGTCAGAAGCACCGTAACTTCGTCCGGGCCAATGTTGGCTTTGAAGAGGTCGAACTCGCGGCGTCTCTCCCAATTCTCAAATTCGTAGGGGACAAAGGGATGACGAGAAGCCCACTGAGAGAACTCGGCTTTGATGGCGAAAGTAACCAGGATTCGCATGAGTCTTAGAGTTTAGGATGCCCGAACCTTATCCGGGGCTACACACATTCTCCGCTCCCATTGCGCCCGTGCACGCCGAGAGCAAAGGTTGAAGCCTGTGCCGCGCAACCTACGCTGCGGCGCGAAGGATTTTTTTAGCGCGGCTCGGCTTGACGTAGCCGTTCGCTTCGTACCAGCGCACGGCGCGTTCCAGAGCAGCCGCTACTGAGCCCGGCTGAAATCCCAGATCGCGTGGAGCCCGCATGCAATCAACGAACATGATGTGACGAGCGATCTTTACGCCCTCGACGGGAATCTGCGGCTCCTTTCCAATCAGACGCGAGAACGCCGTGCTCATGTAGGCTACACCCAAAGCTAATCCGTGCGGGATCTTCAGTGAGGGTGCAGCCAGACCGGTGATCCTGGCAAGCGTGTCGAGCATCTGTTTGAGCGTCAGGTTTTCAGCGCCGAGGAGATAGCGCTCGCCCACTTTGCCTTTTTCCGCAACAAGCAGATGGCCTGCCGCGCATTCTTCCGCGCCGACAAAATTCAACCCGGTTTCGACGTAACCGGGCATTTTTCCATTCAGGAAATCGAGAATGATTTTGCCCGTCGGCGTGGGCTTCCAATCGCCCGCTCCAACAGGGGTCGTGGGCATGGCTACGACGACGGGAAGCCCGTCCTTCGCGGCGTTGAGCGCCTCGCGTTCGGCCATCCATTTCGAGCGCTTGTAATGGCCGACCATTTCTTCGAGCTTGGCGTCGGTAGCTTCGGTTGGCAATTCCGGGCGGTCCACGGCGATGGTGGCAACTGTGCTCGTGTAGATAAATCTTTCCACGCCGGCGCGCTTGGCGGCGTCGAGGAGATTTTTCGTGCCGCCCACGTTGGAGTCATAAATGTCGCGCGATTTTTTGGCCCACAGGCGATAGTCTGCGGCGACGTGAAAAACGCACTTAACGCCGGCCAGCGCACGCTCCAGAGAGGCTGGGTCGCGCAAATCGCCGGTCACGTATTCAAGAGAAAGGTCTGCAACGGCGCGATTCGTGCTCGAGGGGCGCATCAAGACGCGAACTTCGTCGCCACGAGCCACAAGTTGACGCGCCACATGGCTGCCCAGAAAGCCCGACGCGCCCGTCACAAGTGTGGTCATCAGGCTTCGGCACCTTCGCCCAAATTATCCGGTCGCGAATCAGGAACGGTGAGGCGCGCGGGGTCTCGTGAAGCTCGGGACGAGGCAGGCGATGCGCCGGCGTCCAGCAGGGATGAGAGCAGCGACCAGCGGCGGCCCAGCAAGCGGCGGCGAAGGCGCCCAGCTTCCTTTGCTAGCTCGGGAGTGCGCGCTGCGGGCGTAATCAGGAACCCGTCGACATCGAGCTTGCGGATTTTACGGTGGAGTTCCTCTACTTCACCGGATGGCCCGTGAGGCTGCACAACGAGATGCGCGCAAGTGAAAAAACCCGCCAGGCGCGCCATGCGAATAGCTTCCAATTCAACGCGGTACGAGTCTTTGCGAGAGCTCTGTTGGTCGTGCGACGAGGTATCGCCGTCGAAGAGGACGGCAAAATAAAAGCGGGAGCACGGCTGGAACTCATGAAGCCGGGGCTTCAAAGAGGCGCCAGAAGTTTCGAGAAAGACGTAACGACCGGAGGCCGCGAGCGTATTGGCGAGACGCGCCACACCAGGATAGTCAAGCGGCTCGGAACCAGCGATCCAAATGATGGGCGGACGAAGTCGAGGGCCGAGAGAGAGGGAAGGTGATGGCTCACATTCAATTTGCCGCCTGTCCGGGATGAACGAGTCCGGCGCAAATTCGAAATTAGTTTCAGGCGAAAGATGCAGGATTGGGGAAAGCCGGCGCTTGGTATCGATTGCGCGGGAAGCCAAAGCGAGCGTGAGTTCCGCGGTCAGCCGCAGAGAAAAGGACATCGCGGGCTCTAGAACCCGCTCCGCAGCCGGAATTCCGCTGGCTGGAATTTCATGGCGCAGTATTCGTGAGGGCCTTGCACTTGATTACGGAATCGCGCGAGCGCGTAGAGCGGAAAAGAATTTCGGTAGAGGTGATACTTCAAATAGAAGACTCCCGGAAAACCGGTGCCGGTGAAATCGGATTCGCTCCACGAACCATCGGTATTCTGCAGGTGGACAAGATAAGCAACCGCGTTCTGGATTGCGGGATCGTGAGGTGCGGCGCCGGCGAGCAAGCCGATCAGGCCCCAGGCGGTTTGCGAGGCGGTGCTATTTCCTTGCCCCTTGGTGCCCGGATCGGTGTAGCTCCAGAGTGATTCGCCGAAGCTGCCGTCTGCTTTTTGGACGGCGCGCAGCCAGCTCACCGCGCGCTGGCAAAATTCTTCCGCCGTAAGCGAAACGGTTTCGAGGGCTCGCAGCGCACCGCTGGTGCCGTAAACGTAATTCACGCCCCAGCGTCCGAACCAGGAGCCATCTTCGCACTGATCCTTCAGCAAGAATTTTACGGCACGCTGAATGGCAGGATGTTCGGCGGGCCAACCGAAACGGCCGAGGCATTCGACGACGCGAGCAGTCACGTCGGCCGTCGAAGGATCGATCATCGCATTGTGGTCGGCGAAGGGAATGTTACAAAAGAGCTGGCGGTCGTTATCGCGATCGAAGGCGCCCCAGCCGCCGTCTCTGTTTTGCATGCTGAGCAGCCATTGGATGCCCAGGCGGACCGATTTCTCCATGCGCCCAGGATCGGGATGCTTCACGCGCTGCAACGCCATGAGGACGAACGCAGTGTCGTCCACATCCGGGAAGAAATCGTTGCGAAACTCGAAGGCCCAGCCTCCGGGCTCGGCGTCTTTGTTTTTGTACTGCCAGTCGCCAGGGCCCAGAACCTGCTTGGAGAGCATCCAATCCGCAGCCTTCACGAGCGCAGGATGATCGGCTGGGAGGCCAGCCTCTTCCAAAGAGACCATGGCAATGCATGTGTCCCAAATCGGAGAGACGCATGGCTGCATGCGGATGGTGTCGCCTTCTTCAATCTCGAAGCGCGAAAATTCGCGAATCTCGCGAGCGGTGAGCGGATCGTCGGGACCGTGGCCGAGCGCCATCAACGCAAAAATCGAATTCATCATCGCGGGATAGATGGCGGCGAGACCTTCGCTGCGTTCCATGTGAGCGAGCATCCACGCTTTCGCTTCGCGGAGTGCGCGGCGGCGAAGAGGCTTCCAGGGAAGTTTTTCGTAGAGTTTCAGGCCGCGATCGATGGCGAGAAACACATTGCGCCACGAGATGAGCTGCTTGCTCCAATCAAATGCGGCAGCTTTGTGCGAGATATCTTTGAAGAGTTCGTCGACGCGGGCACGCTCCGGCAAACGCCAGTCCGGCCGGAGCGCGGAAAGTATGGCCATGGGAATGACGATGCCCCGCGTCCACGAGGACATTTCATAAATGTTGAGATAAAACCAGTGCGGAAGGAGCAAAAGTTCCGGTGGAATCGAGGGAACAAGCTCCCAACCGACCGCACCAATCAGCGCAAGATAAAAACGCACATAGGAATTGGTAACTTCGAGGCCGCCGAGGCGGTGGACGGTTTCGCGAGCCTGTGCCATGTGCAGAGAATCAATATCATCGCCGGCGAGCTTTAGAGCGAAATAGGCTTTGCAGGTTGCGTTCAGATCAGAAGGACCGCCGGGAAAAATATTCCAGCCGCCATCCGGCAATTGGCGGCGACGAACATAATTGGCAAGCTTGGCGATGCGGACCGCATCGGCCTTGCCAAGTACGTACAAGTAATAGATGTAATCGGATTCGAGAGTGGTATCAGCCTCGAGCTCGCCGAGCCAATAGCCTTCTTCGGCTTGCAGGGACAGCAAATGATTGGCGCCGTTCTCGATGGCTTGTTCGAGAGAGCCAGCCAGAGCTTCCTCTTGCCAAAAAGGAGGTATGACCGGGGCAGGCCTATCCAGTCCGATGCGTGTACCTGTCGCCAAAATACGTCCCCCCGAAGCAAAGTCTACTAAAAGGCAGGCGTATTAGATTCGCCCAATGTGTTCTAAGACTTCCTAACTGCTGTGTTGCTAGTCACTTCCCACAGGTTCTGGCACGGGCGCCAAAGCCCTCTGAAAGTGGGTAATGCAAGTCCTAATAAATTATCGCCGTGTTAGGTCAGCGGGTCAACGTCTAAGATGCAGGAGCGTTACCAAATCGTTGTCAGAGGGTGATACTTGGCGGGGCTTGCAACGCCCGCTCGATGAGTACGTGTAGGGGCTCGGGGAGCGGTTCGCCTTCGCGCTGGGAAACGGAGGGCTTGGTGCGAAGTAAATTGGCGGGGAGTTTTATCCACGACGGGGCGGCGGGTGTGTCGATCGAACCCCGGAGAACGAGGGCGTCGGCGCGGTCGAGTGCGACGCGGGCGGACTCTTTAAAATCTTCGCGAGCTGGATCGATGACTGCAAAATATAGACTGGGTTTTAGAAATTGAAGGAGCGAATTGCTTTCGAGAATCAGTGAAGGCGATTCTTGCTTAGTCTTAGCAAATACTTGCCTAAGAGCATCACGCATCAACGGCAGCCCCTCGGCGAGAAAACCTTGCTTCGTCCTTAGCCAAAACGAGCGCTTTGCTCCGGCAGCCAAAAATCGCGTGCTGTCCGTGCCAGACTGCGACTGCTCTTCCCATTCAATGGCGCAAATGTGCTCATCAGGAGCGCAGTCGCAATCCTTGCCGTTCTGCGCGCAGACGCCGTGGCCGTATTGCGTGATTTTGCCGGCGATCCAGTTGGCTTGCGGAAAGGCTCTGATGATGTCGCAGACGAGTTGCGTTTTGCCAATGCTGCGGGTGTGGCCGCCAACCACGATCACGCGCCATAGGGGGATTGCGCTCACTTCACTTCCCTTCCAACTTGGCTTCCAATTCTTTGATGCGGGCGGCTAGTTCCGGTAAACGCTCCTGCCAGGCGAATTGTTCTTTGAATTTTTCGAGCGGACGAGCGGGAGTTCCCCAAACGGTTTGGCCGCTGCGTATGATTTTGCCACCGAGAACCCCGGATTGCCCGCCGATCACTGCGCCATCTTCCAAGTAACATTGTTCTCCAAAACCGGCCTGGCCGCCCACGACTACATGCTTGCCGAATTCGCAGGAGCCGGAGAGGCCGACTTGTGCAGCCATGACCGTGTGGGCGCCGATCTGGCTGTTGTGGCCGATGTGCACGAGATTGTCCAGTTTAACGCCTTCGGCGATGCGCGTGTCGTCGAGCGAGCCGCGATCAATTGTTGTATTCGCGCCAATTTCGACATCGTCTGCGATTTCCACGATGCCTGCCTGCGGAAACTTCCAGTAGCGGCCCTCTCCTTGCGCGTAGCCAAAACCGTCGGCGCCGATGACTGCGCCGGAATGAATTTCGACGCGATGGCCGATGCGTACGCCGGCGTAAAGTGTGACGCGCGGATGAATCCGGCAATGATCGCCGATCCAGCAGCCTGCACCGATCACGCTGTGTGCGCCGATTTGCGTGCCTTCGCCGACGTGTGCGTCTTCGCCGATTACGGCGAACGGGCCGATGCCAGCGCTCTCGCTGACTTTTGCGAGCGGCGCAAAAATCGCAGTCGGATGAATTCCCGTGGCGATGGGAGCTTGTTCAACGATGAGCGCGGCAGCTTTAGCAAATGCCACTTTCGGATGTGCGCTTCGCAGAATGGTCTTTCCCTTTAGAGCGAGATTTTCTGGCGCGATTACGCAGAGCGCGGTGGACGCTTCGGCGCGGCCTGCATGTTTGGGTTTCTCGACATAGATGAGATCGTGCGGGCCGGCGCGCTCGGGGGCCGCTACGCCGCGCAATTCGACGGCGCCGTCTCCTTCGAGTGTCGCGCCGAGTGCATCCGCTAACGACTTTGCCGTTTGGATCATCGAAGACCTCTCTTAAAAATCATACAGCGCGGGCTCGCCTTTGGGTCTGTTCTTCCACCGCTGGTGAACCCAGACCCATTGATCGGGATGTTTGCAAATAATTTCTTCAATGACTTTGGTGAAGCGCTTTGTATTTTCACAAACATCGCGCTCGGTGTCGCCAGTGCGAATTAATTCAACAGGAGATTCGAAGCGGAGGCGATATTTGTGAATGGATTCATCCCAGTACGCGTATCCGGGCACAACCGCTGCGCCAGTATGCAGCGCCACGCGGGCGAGGCCTGTCGTGGTGCACGCGGACTTGCCGAAGAAATCGACGAAGACGCCTTCTTCCGGCATGGTGTTCTGATCCGCGAGAATGCCGACGGTTCCGCCGTCTTTCAAAATCCTAAGCATGACGCGCGCGGACTCATTCTTAAAGATGGGTTCGTTGCCCGAAGCGCGGCGGTACTTGTTGACGAGCGCGTCGAGGCGCTGATTGTCGAGCGGGCGAGCCATGTAGTGCAGGGGATATCCGTAGAGCGCGTGCGCGAAAGAAGAAAGCTCCCAGGCGCCGATATGGCCGGTTAGATACAGAACTCCTTTGCCGCGCCGCTGGCCTTCGAGAAAATTTTCGTGGCCTTCGAGAATGACGACTTTCTCGATGTTTTCCCTTGTGAGGCGGGGGAAGCGCGCGAATTCAGCGGCCATCCACCCAAGATTGCGGACCATTTTGCGCGTGGCGTCTTTGCGCTGGGCCTCGGTCCAATCAGGAAAGGCGAGCCGCAGGTTAAACTCCGCAGTCCTTCGCAGTTTTGGCTGCAAGGAAAAAAGCAGGCTCGTCACGGCTGCCGCAAAGCCGCGCGCGAGGCCACGCGGAAGGACGCCCAGCTTTTTCAAGACCAACCAAACGGCGGCGAATTCGAGCCATTCTTTCATCGTGTTCTAATGCGGCCACGCGAAGGCCGACGCGCGACAGTATGCAAGAGGTGCCCGGTTCGAAGATACAGGTTCAATGCTAGACTTTCCATTCCGTGACCGAATCGCTCACCACCATCCCTGAAAAACCTGGGGCCAACTCTATGGCCCGCATCGGCTGGGCGGTTCTCATCCTCGCAACACTTTACGTTTGTTATTTCAGCCATCTCGGTGCGATCGGGTTTGTCGGCCCGGACGAGCCGCGTTACGCGTGGATTGCGCGCGATATGGCCGAGACGGGCGATTGGGTTACGCCGCGACTGTATGGCCAACCGTGGTTCGAGAAGCCGCCTCTCTATTATTGGGGCGCGACGGTTTGCTTCAAGCTTTTTGGAGTGAGCGAAACTGCGGCGCGATTGCCGAGCGCGATTTCTGCGCTGCTCGCGACGCTTGCGTTGGCGTGGTTAGCGTGGCGGCTGTATGGCGCGGAAACAGCGCGCTGGCTGTTGCTGCTCCTACCCACGACAGTCGGCATGATTGGATTCTCGCACGCCGCTGCTCCGGATATGCCGTTTAGCGGAATGCTTACTATTGCGATGGTCTGCGCCGCGGTTGTTCTGCGCCTCGTTCCAGCGGGAGCTGGCGGGGCAAACCCCGCCCCTACATACTCATCCACGGCATGGGTAGCTCTCGTGCTATTCGGCTTTTTCCTTGGCCTCGCCGTGCTCGCGAAGGGGCCTGCCGGAATCATTCTTTGCGGCGGCGCTGTTTTCTTTTGGGCAATTTTCACGAAGCGCTGGCGTGACGCTTTTCGTTTGTTTCACCCCGCGGCGTTTATCGCTTTTTTCGCGACGGCGCTTCCCTGGTACGTACTTTGCGCTCGCCGGAATCCTGATTTCTTTCGTATCTTCATCATCGAACACAATTTCAAACGCTACCTCACGCCCGAATTCCAGCACATCCAACCTCTCTGGTTTTACCTCCCGGTTCTTCTCGCTGCTTTCTTACCGTGGACTGCTGCCCTTCTCTGGAACCTATTCTCCAGCCCTCGCCGGCTCCGGCGAATGGATGAGCTATCGCCCGCTACCTCTTTCTTTTTGATCTGGGCTGGATTTTGCATCGCCTTCTTCACAATTTCGCGATCTAAGCTGCCGGGTTATGTCTTGCCGACAGTCCCTCCGCTCGGACTGCTCATCGCGCAGAGCGTTTCGCAACACGTCAGCAAGGTTCTCTCGACCGATCGCTGGATTAGAATCATCAGCGGATTGACGCTGATCATTTTAGGATTCTTGGGTCTGTTGCAGTGGGAATGGACGCCCTTGGTCTGGCCCGGCCTGGCTGTCGCCGTCGGTGGAGTTGCCATCTTGATCGTGAGAAATCTGCGTTGGGGACTGGTAACAGGTGTGATTGCTATTTTAGTTGCCGTTGGCTCGGCCTTAACAGGGAATACGAGAGAAGTCCTCGACCAGCGCTATTCGGCGCGCGACGCTCCCCAGGCCGCACGGATCGTCTGGAATGATTATTCTCCTGAGCGTTCGTCAACCTACAAACTCACGCGATCATTCCAGTACGCGCTAAATTTTTATTTTCACCGCGAAGTCCCGGAATGGTCACCAGATGGGAGTACACGGAGCTGGGTCTATGCGTTAGCAAAGGATGAATCTGAGTTGCGAAATCGGGGTCTGAATTGCCCCTTTAATGCTCTCAGGCACGCTGTAATAGTGTGTGAAGATCCAGGCCTACCGACTCGGCGTGCTGGTAGCGGGAAGCTTGAGTAGGAAGAAACTTACGACACGATTCTCGTAGTCGCGCTTATCGTTGTCTTCCATGGCTACGAAATTGCCATGAGGTATGATTACTTGGTCGCGCGGCTCTGGAGCTTTCGAATACATGTCGCGCGTGATTTCCCCAAGCTCGGGATCGTCGGCGGCTTCGATAAAGAGTTTCGGCACGCCCGCCAATGCACTCAGTTTTTTGGAGAGCGGCGGATCTTCGCGATACTTGTAATTCAGCCACGTAAAACTAAATTCCGCGGAGCGCACCATGAGGGGAAATCCACCGAGGCCGCTGCGTTCCACTCCGATTTTCACCATCTGTTCCGGCAAATCGTAGACGGAATCGAGCACGATCGCGCGAATGCGGTGATCGTTTTCGGCCTCACGCAAGGCGGCATAGGCGCCCAAATTGTAGCCCCACAATCCATAGCGCGCAGGATCGATGTCGTTGCGCGCGGCCACGGTGTCAACGGCGGCGCGCACTTCGTCTGCTTCGCGATAGCCGAACGTAGTAATTCCTTCATTTCCGCCATGTGCGGCAAAATCAAAGACGAACACGTTGTACTGGTGATCCTGCAAAGCGGAAACCAGCGTGAGCAGCTCGCCGCGGCTCGATCCGTACCCGTGGCACAAGACAATGGTTGGAGCGCCGCGCAATCCCGGAAAAAACCAGCCGTGGCGCGCGCCCAACCCGGACACTCTAAAATCCACCAGGTCCGGTTTACCCGGAAAGCTTTCCATGTCGATTTCACTGCTGGTGCGCTGCGGCTTGACGATCCGGTACACGAGGAATCCCGCAATCGCCGCCGTGGCAATCACAGCGAAAAAGACCAAAGCCAGCACGGCCGTAAGGAGTTTCGAATACCACTTGGTTGGATAGCGGAGTTCGTACAGGATGGACATTCGTAGTCTGCGCAACGGGCGGCCAAAGCCGCCGGTTTTTCCCTCTCACAACGCAAGCACTATAGCCGCGATGTTAGCACAACTTTTCCGCAACCTTTCGCCGAGGCTTCTTTCGCTGTGTCGGAATTGTATCGACACGGGGCGCGGGTTGATTGTGCGGCCTGTGATTCGGCTATCATAGAGTCTGCGCGGCAGGGGCCGTGCGGCAGTCCTCTCCTCCATGAATATTGTCGACGTGCGCCAGACGACGGTGCGCCAAATTGAGCCGCTCCTTGACGAAGAAGCGCGGCATTGGCGCGATGAACTTCACTGGGACTACCGTGGTGCTCTGGAATTGATTAAGCGATTCCTGGACGCTCATGCACTAGCTGGTTGCGTCGCTTTTGAAAACGGCAGCGCGGCGGGCTACTCCTTTTACGTGCTTGAGGAGCAGAAAGGCCTGATCGGGGGCCTATATGTCTCTTCGAAATTTTCGCAAGCAACCGTCGGGCAAAGGCTGCTCGACGAGATGCTTTTCTCCATGCGCGCAATTCCGCAGCTTTCGCGCATTGAAGCGCAGCTCATGCCCTTCAGCGGACCCGTCGAAGTGCCGCTCAGCGAGCAAGGCTTTCGCCTGTACTCGCGCCAATTTATGCTGCAGGACCTGCAGAAGCTCCCGGAGGCCAAGCCCGGAGTTTCCGCCGGGATGCGCCTGGACCGCTGGAACGACCGCTACTTCGAACCTTGCGCAAAACTGATTTATTTGGCCTACGCGAATCACATTGACGGGGAAATCAACGATCAATACCGCAGCCGCTCCGGCGCGCTGAAGTTTTTGAAAAACATCATTCTGCTGCCGGGCTGCGGACATTTCGTGCCCGGCGCCTCGTTTGTCCTGCGGCAGCCAGGCGGCGACGAACTTGTCGCCGCGGTGCTTACCAGCGAAGTTTCGCCAGGGGTCGGACACACGACGCAGATCTGCGTGCTGCCGGGATATCAAGGACATGGAATCGGCCGCATGCTGATGCAGACCTCGGGAGAAACGCTGCGCGGCATGAAGTTCAACGAATTAACACTGACGGTGACTTCGGAAAATTACGGCGCCGTTCAGCTCTACGAGAAGCTGGGGTTCACGACGATTCGAACGTTTACCGCAGGCGTCTGGCCGCGCTAGAGCGGATGATCACTTCTTGCTGCGGTCTTTCAACAAATTCTTCAGTTCGGACATGAATTCCTGGACATCCTTGAAATCCATATAGACCGACGCGAAACGGACGTAGGCCACTTTGTCGAGTTTTTTCAGCCGGTGCATGATCATTTCGCCGATTTCCGTGGTGGTCAGTTCGCGCTCCGTCGCTTCGTGAACCACGCCTTCGATTTCGTCGACGATGGCTTCCAATTTTGGCGTGGGGACCGGGCGCTTCTCGCAAGCTTTCAATAATCCCTGCAAAATCTTCTGGCGTTCGAAGCGCTCGCGGCGTCCATCCTTCTTGATGACCATGTAGGGAATTTCGTCGATGCGCTCGTAGGTGGTAAACCGGCGGGCGCACTTGAGACATTCCCGCCTGCGCCGAATGGTGTCTCCGGCGCGGCCCTCGCGAGAGTCTATGACCTTATCGTCCTGATGCGCGCAGAATGGACACTTCACTCGGCGTCTCTCCTCTTCTCGTCTCTGATTGCTATTGCTTTTTCGTGTTCGGCCAGTTTCTTCAGCTTCCCAATCGAAAACCCCTCGTGGACCAGCGACGGCACCCCCACAAGACTACACGCCGCGAAGGTAATCAGCCATAAGACCAACGCCGCTGCGGTGGCTGGCTCATTTTCGATGCCAAAAAACTTGTAAACAGATATTGCAGCCAGTTGCGAACCTCCGCCCGCGAGAGGCAGTTGAAAGATCGACCCCGCCAGCGTAAACGCCATGAGCAGTAACGCGTCGGCAGCCGTAAGTTGCGCAAATTTTCCCCCGAAACTGTAAGTAACCCATACATATACGAGGAAGACCAAACCCCAGTGCGCTACGGAAAGAAAAATTGCCAGCCCAAGCTCGCTCCAAGTGCGAATTATCTGCACGCCGCGCGCAAACCCAAGCACGGTCCGCGCAATCTTTCCGCGCCATCCTTCAGACATTTGCCAGCCTTGGAACGCCTTCTCAAGAGCAGCGGTCCCATGCAGCCGGAAGTAAACGAGGAACACGATAATTCCGACGACTCCCACGATCAAAACGACTCCGGTCGTGTTTGCCACTGGAACATGCCGCTTTTCTACCAAGAGCGCAATGCCGGCAATCGCTGCGGCGCTGATCACGTCGAAGATTCTTTCGAGGGCGTATATGCCATACATGTCGGCGACCGGCAACTTTTCTTTTCTCGCGAGAAGCAGAGGCCGGAGGGGTTCTCCCGCGCGTCCCAACAGAAAGACCGCCGCGAAGCCGCCTAAGGTCATTTCGTAGATGGGCCAGAAATTAGACGTTCCCAGATTCTGTTGAAAAACTCCCCAACGCAGCGCCCGAATGGCATAGCAAGCGTAGATGGCTACCACGGAAACCAGCAGGAGGTAGGGGTTTGCGCCCCGGATCGCGAGCCACAATTTCGCTCCGCTGAAACTCGCACCGTGAAGCGTGCCGCCAAATCGATAGATTGCAAACGCGACAGCCAACAAGACTGCCAGTAAAATGAGCAGCTTGCTCCAGGATGGACGCATGAGCCTGTCAGACTAGCGGTCGCAAAGGCGAGCGTCAAGCGCTCAGGCTGCTATCCATTACCAAACTAGCTTAGCCGGGCAGCGGTTCAGAAACTTCTGAGGCCCTGTGATTTACGAATTCAAATGTTGCGGCTGGGTCACCTGCGCCGGCAGGGGCTCCCACTCCAAGACGCTATGCTTGTGTCCAGCCGCAGGCATGAGTAAGATGCCCTCACTTGCACTCGGTCGTCCGGGCCAGGACAACAGGGAACTTTTGGAGAGCAGTTTGCGTTCCATAGTTGCAGGCCGAAGTTGGCCCCAGGCAGCTTTGGGGTCAAACTGGTCACCGTAGCGGGATTCGAGGCTGATGATACGTTGGAGCAGGACGCCCAACTGGTCCAGCAATGCCTCCAGGGCGACGGTTCGGCCTGGGAGGAACTTGTGCGCCGTCACACGCGCCGCATCTTCAACGTTTGCTACAGATTTACTGGCAATGGCACAGAAGCCGAAGACTTGTCGCAAGAAGTTTTCCTCCGGGTGTATAAGACTCTTGGGAGCTATAGGTCCGCGCATGGCGGGTTCGCAACGTGGATGACAAGCGTTACGCGCAACCTCTTGATCGACCATTACAGGCGCACCAAGCGCGACCGCATCACAGATTCGCTCGAGGACGCCATGCCGGTGGTTGAAAACAAGGAGTCTGCGGGACGCCGTCCGGATCAGCAATTGCTTCTCGGCGAACTCAGTTCGCAGGTGCACACGGCGCTGACCAAGCTTTCGCCGGAATTGCGCGAAGCCGTCATCCTGCGTGATTTGCAGCAGCTCGAATACAATGAAATTCGGCTAGTTTTGGACGTACCGGAAGGAACTGTGAAATCTAGAATTAACCGCGGACGAATCGAACTGGCGCGCATTCTGCATCAAATGGGAGTGCGTCCGTCATGATTCGTTGTTTACTCACTTGGGATCGCGCGCGGAGACTGACATGACCTGGACTTGCGAACTTACGGAAGCACGGCTTAGCGACTATCTCGACGGGCTCCTCAGCCCGGACGATCGGCACGCGTTTGACATGCACGTCAATGCCTGCGAACACTGCGTGCCGCTTGTAGCCGGCGTTTCCCATTTGCTGACCAATCTGCACTCCCTGGAACAAATCGAGCCGCCGCCGCAGCTAATCAGTTCGATTCTGAACCAAACGATTGGGCCGCGCGAAACTAAGAAAGGCTGGCAGGCTTCCTTCGGTTGGCTGCGCACCATTGCTTCAGTTCGCTTTGCCTATTACGGCGTCTCCGTCGCCGCCGCTCTGCTGATTTTTTTCGCAGCCTCTGACATCTCCTTGCGCAAGCTGAAGCTCGCCGACCTTTCCCCCGTAAACCTTTACCACGGCGCAGACCGCCAGGCGCACCTCATGTACGCTCGCAGTACGAAGTTTGTCAGCGATCTGCGCGTCGTGTATGAAATTCAGTCGCGCTTGAACAAAGAGAACGAATTGCCCGCAACGCCGGAAACCACCATGCCGCAATCCGCTCCCGGAAAAGCACCCGGCAGCACGGATGGCACTCGCCCGGCCACTCCGAAGCAACAAAACCGCGCCAACGGCATTGGCAGAGAGCTTGAGCTGCTTGCCACGCAAGTTCCGATTATCAGCGGCGCCTTGAGCGGCCAGTTGATCGGAAGGAGAACTCGATGAAGTGTGCTGTCCATTCTGAGGTGGACGCGACGGGCTATTGCCGCAATTGTGGCAAGCCCATGTGCCCGGGTTGCATCCGGCCGGTGCGTGACGTTCTCTATTGCGAGGATTGCCTGGCTACGATCCTCGGCCATCCTGCGAATCCCTCGGCGCAAGCGGCTCCAGCGGGTTATCCGCCGCTGGCCCCCGTCGCAGCCGTACCTCCCGCCTCCCCTGCTGGAATTGGACCAAGCCCCGTCTTAGCTTTCTTCCTGGGATTTCTACCCGGGCTGGGCGCTTTCTATAACGAGCAGTACGGCAAAGGCATGATTCATCTCGCAGTTTTCCTCGTACTTTTCATCGCGGGAGTGAACGGCGCTATGAGCAGTGGCGCCGAGGCCGCTCTCTGGATTTGCATTTCCGCGCTTTGGATCTACATGCCCATCGATGCGCTTCGCACCGCGCAGGCTAAGCGTTCTGGCCAGATTTTGTCGGACCCACTCGACAATTTCAGCAAACAGCGCCCCATCGGTCCGATCCTTTTGATTGGCGCAGGCCTGCTGCTCTTGCTCAACAACTTTGATTGGTTCCCCTGGTACCGGATCACGCAATTTTTCTTCCCAGCCATCTTGATCGGTGTGGGCATTCTGATGTTCCGCAATCGGATGAATCGCGGTAAATAGGAGGCTCCTTCGGGAGTTAGGACACAGATGAGCAATCGAGTTCATTGCACCTGCCAACGCTGCACCATTCGCGGTCTCACGGGACCCGTGATCGTGGTAACCGTCGGCGTACTCTTTCTTTTGGCGGAGATGCGCGGAGGTTTTTTCGATTTCGGCAACACTTATCCGGTCATCATCATCGTGATTGGGCTCATCAGCCTCGCATCCGCTCTCGCTTCGAGCGAAGGCCATGTTTCCTCAGCTGCACCCATACCGCCTGCGGTTCCTCCCGCGCCGGGCATCCCACCCTCGACGTCGGGTGCGGCGCCCACAACTTTTCCGGGACAAGGACAATAAATCGAAATGGCCAGGAGCCGGCAGCGTAGCAGCGGAATTTTCACAGGTCTCGTTCTCCTAACTGTTGGATTCCTCCTCCTTCTCCATAATTACCGCGGTTTGGAGTTAGGCGATGTGCTGCTGCACTGGTGGCCTCTCGCGCTCATTTTCCTGGGATTGATCAAGCTGTATGAGCGGACCGTCGCCCGCCGCACCGAAGATCCCGGCTCTGCTCGTATTTCGGGTGGCGAAATCCTGTTGGTCATCGGCATGATCACGCTGTTGAGTCTCGTGGTTGCCGTCGATTATGCCAAGCGCACAATCCCCGGCAATCTTCCCATTGAGCTCTCTGGGGATGCCTATCCCTTCGACTTGGACGTCGTGCCGGTAAACGTCCCCGCCAATGCCCGCATTACCGTGCGCGGCGGCCGTGGCGCGATTTCCGTGCGCGCCGCGGACGCCCCCGAAATCCGCGTCTCCGGAAAGAAAAACGTGCACGCCTGGAGCGAATCCGACGCCCAGCGCCGCGCCGGCCCAGTTTCCGTTGAAATTGTTCAGAATGGCGATGGATATGAAGTTCATCCCACGGGCATGGGGGCAGGGGACAGCCGCATCAGCATCGACTTGGAGATTCAGGTCCCCAAGAAGGCTACCGTCACCGTGCGAAACGAGAAGGGTGACATTACGGTTTCTGAGATGGCCGCGCCTGTCTCTATCACGAGCACAAGCGGCGACGTGGAAATCCGCGACACCGTCAGCGACGTCTCCATTGAAATGCATAAAGGTGACGTCAAAGTTTCCGACACAAAGGGCGATATCAAGATCTCGGGAAAGGGCGGCCAGGTTGACGTCGCGTCGGCTACCGGGAGCTTCACACTTGACGGTGAATTTTACGGCCCCATCCGCGCCGACAAAGTCGCCAAAGGCCTTCGCTTCATCTCTCAGCGCACGGATCTCACTCTGACTTCGCTCTCCGGCCACATGGAAGCCAGCTCTGGCAATCTGGAGATTGTCGATGCGCCGGGAGACATCGCCTTGCGCACCAACCGGTATTCCGTGACCATCGAGAATGGCACCGGCAAAGTACGGGTTGATAATCGCGATGGCGACGTTCAGATGCGCTTCTCTTCCCCGCCCAAGGAAGACATTCAAGTAACGAACACGAACGCCAGCGTCTCGCTCACTCTCCCGGGCGCTGCGAACTTCAATATCGTCTCGGATTGTCACTCTTGTGATATCGACTCGGAATTTTCGGCGGACACTTTGAAAAAGACCGCGGTGGAATCAGGCGATTCGCATCTCGAAGGAAAGTATGGCAAAGATCGCGGGCCCAAAATCACTCTGAAGACCAGCTACGGCGCGATTTCCATCCACAAAACCAGCTAGCGATCGTTTATAACGAAATTCGAAACGCGAAATTCGAATTTCGGTTTTCCTTTTTCCCTATCGTTCCGCCAGCCGGTTCAGATCCTCAAAAAACGCCGGATAGGAGACGCCCGCGCTATCTGCGTCGCGAATCACCGTCGCGCCCTCCGCAGCCAGCGCGGCCACGGCAAACGCCATGGCAATCCGGTGGTCGCCGTGCGGCTCAATCTCTGCGCCGTGTAGTTTCCCCGCGCGCCGTCCTTCTACTCTCAATCCGCCAGGACGCTCTTCAACAGTCGCGCCCATTCGCCGAAGATTTTCCGCCAGAGCGGCAATGCGGTCGCTCTCTTTCACGCGCAATTCCGCCGCGTTGCGAATCTCGATGCCCTCTTCCGTGTACGGTCCCAGCGCCGCGAGCATGGGCAGCTCGTCAATGACCAGCGGAATCAGCTCACCTTCGATCACCCCGCCTTTAAGCGAGGCGCCCTTCACGGCAAGGTCTCCTACGACCTCTCCGTGGGAGCTTTTCAGTGAAAGCATCTGAATCGAAGCGCCCATTCCCGCGAAAAGATCCAGGATTGCCGTGCGCGTTGGATTCAAGCCCACGTTGTGAATCGCGATGCTGGAATCGGCCAGCAGCGATGCCGCCGCAATGAAAAACACAGCCGAAGAGAGATCGCCGGGCACATCCAGCGACTTTGCAACCAGCTTCCCGGATCCATTTCCACCGAAGCACCCGTGAATTTTCGTCGTTCGCCCGTGCCGTTCGATGGCCGCCCCGAATTCTTCGAGTGCCAGTTCGGTGTGATCGCGCGTCCGCGCGGGTTCTGTAACACTCGTCACGCCTTCCGCGAAAAGTCCGGCTAGCAGCACTGCCGACTTCACTTGCGCGCTGGCCATCGGCATCTGGTAATCAATCGCGCGCAACCGTCCTCCTTTGATCTCCAGCGGCGCAAAATTGTCGTCTTTTGCCCGGATTTCCGCGCCCATCTCTCGCAGCGGTGTCATCACGCGCTTCATCGGCCGCTTTTGCAGAGAAGCGTCGCCAGTAAGTTTCGTGGAAAAGTCCTGCCCGGCCAGGATTCCCGTGAGCAACCGCATCGTGGTCCCGGAATTCCCCGCATCCAGCGCACGCCAACTGCTCTTCAGTCCTCGCGTCCCGTGCCCCGTAATTCGCACCGCGTCCTTCTCGACTTTCACGTCCGCGCCAAGCGCCTTCATGCAGTCCAGCGTGCTATGGCAATCCGCTGCAGCCGCAAAATGCCGCAACTCGCTCGTTCCTTCCGCCAACGCCGCCAGCATCGCGTACCGGTGCGAAATGGATTTGTCTCCGGGCGGCTGCACGCCGCCGGTCAATTGTTTTGCCGGTTGCACCGTTTGCTTTTTCACGCAGCAATTTTAGCACGCCCCGCAGGCCAGCCTCGAAACGCCCTCGCCGCTTACAGTTTGGCGTCCCGCTTCTCTCCTTCTTTTTCTTTACTTCGTTACTTCATTACTGCTTTTCTTCGTCGTTCCTGTCCCACCGTACAGTTTTCTCCAAGCACGCTGCAACGCCTTCCCCGAAATTCCCATCCAATCTCTTGCGTATTATCAAGTGAGGAGAATTCGTAATGTCAGCGCGTAGAACGTTGCTTCATCTCGCCGCCAAAACCGCCATGGTTTTCGGGGCCATCTTTGTCGTTACAGTATTCCTGGTCGCCATGCCCGGCCACCATGCGCCCGCCGCGCAAACGCCTGCGCCTCAGCAATCCGCGCCACCATCGCCAGCCACGCAATCCAATGATATGTCCGGCATGGATATGGACGATGCGAAGTCCAACGAAAAAGCCGCTGTTGCGGACATGACGCCCGGCCATAGAGATGCGCACAGCCGGCACATGTTCATGACCACCATGCGCCAGGAGACTCCCGAAGACGTGCAGCGCGCCAATGAAATCGTCACTGAGCTTCGCGCGGGGATCGAAAAATACAGGGACTACCACGTCGCGCTCGATGACGGCTTCAAAATCTTTTTGCCGAATATCCCGCAACCCGAATATCACTTCACGCGCAATCGCAACGGCTTCCTGGAGGCGTTCACGTTCGATCCCGCGCGTCCCACTTCCCTGCTCTACAAGAAAACCGCCACCGGTTACGAACTCGTTGGCGCCATGTACACCATGCCCAAGCGCGCCTCTGAAGACCAACTGAACGCTCGCGTCCCGCTCAGCGTAGCGATGTGGCACTTGCATACAAATCTCTGCATGCCGCCACGCAATGAACTCCGCAGCACCGACTGGACCAAGTTCGGCCTGCACGGCTCCATCGCCAGCGAAGACGCTTGCTCCGATGAGGGCGGCCGTTTCCACCCCGTCATCTTCGGCTGGATGGTCCACGTATATCCCTACGAGCAGGGCCTCGACAACATCTTCGCCATGCACCACCACATGGATTAACCCAACTCCGCCTCTCCCAGATCTTGTAGCGCCGGGCTTCAGCCCGGCAGCTTTTTGCTTCAGAAAAACAACGCGGGAGAAACGCCAAATCGCTTGCTCAACTTTTCTATGTGCGCCTTGTTGAGCTCACGTTTCTTGTGCAACACTTCCGACACAATACTTTCCGTCCCGAAAACTGGTACCAGGTCTTTCTGCCGAAGCTTATTCGCCTCCATCAACGCGCGAAGCACTTCCACCGGCGACGCATTGGGAATCGCATGATGCTCTTCTTCGTATGCTTCGATCAAAGTCATCAGCACTTCGGCGTACTTCTCCTCATCGCTCGTCGGGCGCTCTTTGCTCGTCAGCTTGTCCAATACCGAGAGGTACTCCTCATGCTGCCGTTCCGATGTAATCGGTGTTGGCGAGCCGGCTTCCAGCGCGTATTTTTCGGATATCTCTATCATGGCTTTTGCCATTCCTTCTCGTCGTATTCCACGTGACTCAAAATCCGTCGGATATAAATCATTCTCCACCTGTACTTGATCGTCGCGACCAGCCTGCACCTGTTGTGGCTTATATCGAACACCACAAAGCGCCCCACAACGTCCGAATTCCTCCAGCTGTTCCGAACCTCAGCAAAGTTGTTCCAATCAGCGTTCTTGGCCATCTTGTACCATGCGTTCAGCGAAGCGCCCCATTCGCTGTGCTCGGCGGTCGCTTCCAGAATCGCCTTCCGGCTCACGATCCGCATGAAAAATCTTCGCATTCTGCGAAGTTAGTGTCAACCATCAATCTCTCCTACCTATGAAATTTCCACCCTCCTCTGCGCGCTCTTGAAATCCGCCCCATGCCAGATTCGGCACCCTCCCACCCCGGTTTTTTTGTAAGTGTTCATTCTAAAGGGTTTTAAGTCCTGTGTTTTGTAAGTGCGGATTCTAAAGGGGTTACGGACGGGTTTTGCGGAAGTGCGGATTCTAAAAGAGTTAGTGAATGGTGACTCGTGACTAGTGACTGGTGGAAGAGCGGAAGCCAAGTCACCTGAGAGGCCATGCTTAGCGGCTCGCGGCAGACGCCGAGTGGAGGTGGCGGGCGGAAGGTGAGAGCGCAACGAAAACATGGGGAATGATAGCACTTTAGTTACCATTTGTCAATAGCGTTCTTTGTTACTGACTGATTCATTCGAACGGGGAGGGCGGATTCGAATGGGGTTGGGGCAAGTCGAAAGGAGAGAAGGAGTTGGGCGGGGAGTAATTAGTTTGATATGGCTGTGGAAATGTGTGGAAAAAGGGCGAGAAGAAAGAGTGATGCCTTCTTCGGCATGAACTTCTTCGCTTGCCTGGCCGGAACGAGGCAATGGCACTCGCGAAGCGCGTGGCCGACCATCTCTACTGAAATAAGAAAACGAAAGACCCACCCTTGCAAAACCAAACCCGCAAGGATGGACAGCCCATCAAGCACCGCTTCCCCGCCCTAGCGCTTGCCTTTGCACTCGAGATTGCGTATCGTCGAAATCACTGGAAATTTTATGAATCGCGAGCGCCTCAATCGAATCACAGTCGAAGCCGGCAAGTGCGGAGGACGCCCTTGCATTCGAGGGCTGCGCATCCGTGTTACGGATGTGCTCGAACTGCTAGCCGCGGGCGCCTCCTTCGAGGAGATCCTGACGGATTATCCATATCTTGAGCGCGAAGACATTCTAGCCGCCCTGGACTACGCAGCCCATCAGACCGACCACGTCGTACTCCCGACGTCGTGAAATTTATTGTTGATAACCAGTTGCCGGTCGCCCTCGCGGAATACCTGCGCGATCGGGGACTCGACTGCCAGCACGTCCTTGAGGCGGGCTTGGGTGAAGCCTCAGACAGCGTCATCTGCCGCCACGCTGAACTTCAAGGCCGCATCATCATCAGCAAAGATGAAGACTTCTTTTATTTTGCCAAGCAACGCCACGCCAAAATCAAATTCATCTGGGTTCGGCTCGGTAACTGCCGTACTTCAGCGCTCCTCGCAGTTTTCGAGCGTTCTTGGCCAAGGATCGAATCCTGCCTCAAGGCTGGCGACGTAGTCATTGAAATCCGTTAGAAACGATACAGAGGCACAAACGAGAAGGTCAAAGCCGAAAGAGAAGCCCCGCGCCGCCCGCCTTCTTCTATTTCGCCTGTCTTTGGATTGCAACGAGGTGATGTTTATGAAACACTCTCCAGCCAACTAACCACCGGAGGATCCAATGGCACGAATCACAGGCATCGGCGGCGTCTTCCTGCGCTCAAAAGATCCTAAGGCGCTGGCAAAGTGGTACGCCGAGCACCTCGGCATTACGCTGAACGACTTCGGCGGCGCCACCTTTCCGTGGTCCGACGAAGGCCCCGCCGGCACCGGCATGACCACCTGGTCGGCCTTCCCCGCTGACACCAAGTACTTCGGCGACGGCCCGCAGGCGACCATGATCAACTACCGCGTCGACGACCTCGACGCTCTGCTCGCCCAGCTTGCTGCCGCCGGAGTCTGGATCGATCCCAAGCGCGAGGACGCCAGCTACGGCCGCTTCGCCTGGATCAAGGACTGCGACGGCAACCGCCTCGAACTGTGGCAGCCTCTGGCGGATTGATCCGCAATTTGTAAAGGAGTGCAAATGAACTATTTAAGTCTCGGGCTGGCGGCGCTTGGTGGCACGGTCGCGTCTTTTGCCGTTGGTTTCTTACTGTTTTGGCTGCTGCCAGGTCTTATCAAAGAAGGCCACAAGTACCCGGGCGTATTCCGGCCTAAGGAAGAAATGATGAAAGTTATGCCCGTTGGACTCGTCGCAACTTTCCTATCGATCCTGGTTGTCGCCATAATTTTCGCGATGATACATCAGGGCGGATCGGGCATTACGCACGGTGCGCGCTTCGGCGTTCTTATTGGCATTTTCGTGGTTTGCGCATTTGTGCTGCACAACTACGTGAACCTGAACATCGGGCTGAAACTCGCTCTGGGACAGGCTGCGGCTTACTTCGTCCAGTGGACTATCATCGGCATAGTCATCGGTCTTATTTACAAACCCCTCGCTACACCATAGTCGTGAATATATCTGTTGTTGTTTTGCGTCTGAAGCCTTGATCGTGGTTTTTAGCCATTGGGAAAGAGATAGGTTTTGTTGGCTAATTCATTCCAGTCTAGAGCGAGGAAACGTCCCGTCTGTCCCCAATTCCCCCCAATTCCCTGTCCCCAATTCCCCAATTCCCTGTCCCCAATTCCCCCAATTCCCCCGGCTGTTCGTGGCTCCGGGCCACGCGGTCGGGAAAGGACAAGCCTACTTAGGCCTCACCAGCCGTTCGACTAACACGGCCTTAACTCTTGCAAGAATTTGCGAACGCCCCCGCGGTGCCTTCAGGCTGTGCTCCCAGAGCCGAAGAACTCGCCATCCGAGTGAACGCAACTCCTGCGAGCGGCGGCTATCCCTGCGGCGATTTCCTACGACTTTCTTCCTCCAGTAGGATCGGTTGTCTTGCGGCAACCGGTAGCATCGAGGGCAACCATGCCAAAAGCACCCGTCGAGAAAGATAGCTACCCGCTCGGCCCGAAAGACAAAGTCGGGCTTTCCTGGCAGATCGAGATGCCTTCTCCAGCCGGAGACTCTTGCCCGTCTTAAAATGGAAAGAAAAACACGTTCTGTGGTCTTGTTGCCCTTAGACCGAATGCTCGCCATATTTCGCGAGCGTTGTTCCGGAGTTAGCCAGTCCGCCACGGGCCCCTCTATTTTTTCTCGGGCCTGATCTTCTCAAACTTTGTTTCCAGCCAATGAAGTAGGTGCAGCTGATCATCAATAGTTGCGCGGCGCACTTGTTTCAGAAGTTCGATTCGATCCGGCTTTGGCGGAGCGCTGTTTTGAAGACCCTCATTACAATTCGTGCAGACAGCGCGAAGATTATCTGGCGTGTCTTCGCCGCCTTTAGATTTGTCAATGATATGTCCCATTGCAAGGCGAATCTTTAGTCCCGGATGATATGGATCCTGATCGCCCGCAGCCGCCCCACACATCTGGCATGTATAACCATTTCGTTCCAACACCCAAGCTCGCGTTTCCTTTGATATCGCGCGCGGCAGCGCAGGTAAGCGCTTGTCAGTCTCGAGCAGGTACTGTCCTGGTTTTAGGCCACGCAGGTCCTTGTGCGAAAGAATCTGATATCCATATTCGTCTCGCAATTCCCGGAGCCTTCTTGCCCACTCAGAGGCGTTGCCCGAGGCCCGGCGAATTTCATCTTTGCCGACAACTCGGCCCATGTTCGCGAGAAGAAACTTCAAGATGCGAACCCTGGACCCGCCGCCGGATGTCTTTTTTTCTGAAGCCATCAATGTGCCGCAGCAAAGAGGGCAAGTTGTTTCCGAGTTGAACGACGGGATCTTCCTAGCAACACTGCTTGGATTGCTTCTCCAACCACCTGAGCTACGGGGGGCGGAAACGCGTTCCCAACTTGCTTGTAAGCGGCGGTTTTCCCACCCGTAATTGTCCAGGAATCTGGGAATCCTTGAAGTCTAGCCGCCATTCGTACTGTCAGCCTTGGTTTAAAGCCCACCGGATGTTCGGGGCCAGGCGGCTCATCCGCAATCCCCAATCCATCAACGCCGAGGGCAGCCCACTGGCGTCGCGCTCGCGTTGGGCCTAGATCCGGACCGCCGTGTTTCTTCGATCCTCCAACAAGTGTGGGTGCTATACCCATTGCGCGTCGCCGCCATTTCTCCGCGCCCTTCCATCCGCGAGACGCCATTAAGTCATCTAACGCATCACCGACCATTGGTGGAACACTTCCATTCTGTTCCGGCCATACAAAAGATTCAGGAAACTTGCCTCGAAAAGCTACCAGGACGAATCGCGGACGAAGTTGCGGGACGCCAAACCAAGAAGCATTGAGCACACGACATTCTGCTTCATAGCCCAGACGGCCAAGGTTCTGGAGAAACTTGCGGCGATAATCATCAAAGCGCGAACTAGCAAATCCTGGGACGTTTTCCAGTTGGACCACTGCCGGCTTCGATTCTGCAATCAGGCGAAGCGCATCGGGGAACAAATCGCGTTCGTCTTCATGGCCGAGCTGCTTCCCGGCGATTGAGAATGGCGGGCAGGGCACACCACCAGCAAGGAGATCGACGCCTCGAAATTGTGATCCATCTACTTCAGTGACGGAGTTCTCCACAACTTGCCAGCGGGGACGATTTCGCCTCAGCGTATTGCACGCGTGAGAATCAATCTCTATTGCAGCGGCAAGCTCAAATCCAGCGGCCTCCAGACCAATAGCTTGTCCACCCGCCCCTGCGCAAATCTCAAGAACTGTTAAACTCATTTTCCTCGAATGACCATCTTGGAAAAAAGTCTGCGACGCCAATATTCTCGTTAATGTTCGAGAGTGTCAAGCAGATAATCTTCGCTTTTTGTTTGCTACGGAACCGGGGGACAGATGGAACGTATTCTATTGCCTCGTGCGAGCTTTGTGTCGCGGCGATGATTTTCTCAGAAAGCGGGAACGTTCCGTCTGTCCCCAATTTCCCAATTTCTGTCCCCAATTTCTTCCCAATTTCTCCAATTTCTAATTTCTCTGTCCCCAATTTCTCTCTGAAGTCATATTTTGCGCTGGCCAAGTGAACCGGTACTAATGAAGAGAAGCTTGCCGATGGCGATGGAGCGGGATACTCTTCGGCGTGGCAGTGGTGACAGGTGATGTCCAAAGCGACGGCGAAACATATTTTCCTGTACGGGATAATCGGTGGAATTCTGATTGCGGCGCTCAAATGGAGCGAATACCGATTCCTGGTCATTGACCATTCCATCGAAATCTACAGCGGGCTAATCGCCGCGACGTTTGCCGCGGTGGGGATCTGGCTGGGGCTGAAGCTGACGCGGAAGCAGGAAAGGATTGTCGTGAAGGAAGTGCCTGTTACAGTGCCGGTGCCCATGGCCGGGCCATTTTGCCCCGATGAAGCGAAAAGGGAAGAATTGGCGATTACTCCGAGGGAAATGGAAACCCTGGAGCTGATTGCGCAGGGGATGAGCAATCGGGAGATTGCAGAGAAGCTGTTTGTAAGCGAGAACACGGTGAAGACGCATTCGAGCCGGGTCTTCGATAAATTGGGAGCAAGACGGCGGACACAGGCGGTTCAGTTAGGTAAGGCATTCGGGCTGTTGCCCTAGAAATGTCTTACGAAAGAGTGATTTTTCGCTTCAAATGGCAAAATCACCCAAAAGGGTGACGACAAGCCCCCCTCCTGATGCGGTATGGTGCGCCTGAATTCATGCATACCCACAAACTTAAAGGAGCCAAGCAATGAAACGAACCATTCTCATCTTTGGACTGATATCGGGAGCAATTTCGTCGCTGATGATGGTGTCGACGCTACCGTTCCTCCACAAAATAGGAACCTCCAAAGGGGCGATTGTTGGCTATACGGCCATCGTGCTCTCGTTCATGCTCGTGTTTTTCGGGATCCGGTCCTATCGAGAGAATGTCGGGAATGGAGAGATCACGTTCGGAAGGGCATTTTTGGTGGGAATTGGCATCACATTGATTTCGTGCGCCTTCTATGTGGCTACATGGGAAATCATTTACTTCAAGTTTATGCCGGACTTTATGGATAACTATGGCTCGAGCACGATAGAAAAATTGAGAGCGGCCGGGGCGACAGCAGAAGTGATTCAAG